>CAYOUR010000007.1:0-29463 GCA_964407145.1 uncultured Lentisphaeraceae bacterium
GGCGTGCGCAGCTCATGGCTCATCGTGGCCAGGAAATAACTCTTGGCGAGATCGGCCGCCTGAGCCGCCTTCATGGCCACTTCCAGGTGGCGCTTGCTCTCGGTGATGGCCGTGACGTCCACCAGGCTGGCAATGATGTTCATCACCTCGCCGCCCCGGACCCGGATAGGCTCGACATGCATGATAAACGAACGGTCCCCCAGCTGGACATCCTGGGACAAGGTGCTCCGGGCCTGGATGATCGAGGCCAGGGGGACCTCCGCCGCCGCCGGCAACAGCCGCGAGAACAAGCCGCTGAACGACGCTTCGGACGCCTTGACACGCTGGCTGGCGCACAATTCCTCCGCCGCCGGATTCATGTTCAAAAGCGCCCCCTGACGGTCAAACAGCATGATCGGAATCTGAATGTGGTTGTAGATGATCTGACGCTCGCGAATCGAGGCGTTCAGGCGTTCGCGCTGGACCTCGCGCTCCTTCGTCAGCGAGATGATGCGGGCCGCCGAACGAATCACGCTCTCGTCAACATCCGTGAATTCACGGCTGCCGGCATACTCGAACTGCAGCACGCCGAGGATGGCGTTCTGCAGGCGCACCGGCGCGCACAAGAGCGACCGCCGCTCGCCGCTGGGAGCGGTCTCGGACAGCTTGATGATGTCACGGCCGCCTTCCTGCCGCCACTGGGCAAAATGGCCCTCCAGCTCCGGCAGTCCCCAGCCCCGCCAGCCGGTCAGGCCGGACGCCTTCCATTCATACTGCAGAACAAATGCGGCCATGTCCTCGGCAAACATGCCGCAGAAAACCCGCTCGCAATGCAGCTGCGCCGCGATAATGCGCAGGATCGCCTCGACGTTCCGGTCAAAGTCGTCTTCCAGCACGCTCTGCGCCAGGCAGTTGTTCAGCACGCGTTCGTTTTCGATGTAGTTGTTCAGACGCTGGATCAGGTCATTTTTCAGAGTCTCCGACTCGACCTGGGCGGTGATGTCCTGCATGATGCCGAAGAACGCGCCGTCGGCCTGTTCGCGCGAGGACATGCGCAGCCGGACGCTTCGGCGCGGCCCCATGGCGTCGGTCCGGCAGACCAATTCGACGACGGCGCCGCGTCCCTCGGTGAGCTCCAGGCAGGCACGCGCCACGGCGGCGGCATCCGCGGGGATCACCCAGTCGCGCAACAGCGCGCCATTCCGGCTGGACAGCCCCAGGTCCTCATTGCCTCCCAGCCAGGCAATGCGGCCGTTGCGGTCGCCCTGGAAATACGTCATCTGCGCCACTTCCGCGGCGCGGTTCAGGAGCAGGTTGTTGACTTCCAGCTGCTGCTTCTGCTGATACAGCTCGGTCGTGTCCAGCGAGACTTCCAGGACCGACTTCACCTGGCCGTTACGGTCGAAAATCGGCTGCGACATCACCAGCAGATGGCGCCCGTCGCGGACGCATTCGACCTGATGGGGCTGGTGATCGCGGGCCGCCAGGCGCAGCGGGCACCAGGACGGGGCTTCCGGACACTTGCACAGCAGCCGGAAGCACTTCTCGCCCCGCAACTCCGACTGGGGCCGGCCGATCTCCTTCAGGCAGGACGCATTCGCCATGGTGATGTTGTAATCGAGGTCAATCATCGCCACGGACATGGTCAGCGTATCAAAAATCTGCCGGTGCAGAAAGCTGCTGTCCGCAATCGCATTCATCTGGCGGTTCCGTTCATGGGCCAGCAGGAACAGATTGACCGCGTCATGGATCGTATGGATGTCGCTCTTGGTGAACAAATGCGGCGACTTAAGGTAGTACATGCCGAGAAATCCCCAGAGCCGGCCATCAAGCCACACCCCGGCCACGAGTGCGGACTTGATGCCGAGGCCGTGATAGACCTGCGCGATATCGGCGTGCACCGGCGGCGGATTGGCGATGGTCGGCAGAACCAGGTCACGCTTTCCCTCCAGCAGGTGCCGGAAATCGGCCAGCCGCCCCAGGTCCAACCGCCGGAAGCCGGCGCCCAGCGCCTCCTGCCCCTCGGCCCTCCACTCATAGATCGCCTCGGCCAGGTCGCCGCCCTCGCCGCTGATCTGGAACACGCAGCACGCATCGGCTCCGGCATCACGGCCAATCAGCTCCAGCATCTCCTGGACGGCCACGTCAAAGTCGTTCTCGACGGTGATGCGCTGCAGGCACAAGTTGATGATGCGCTCATTCTTGACCATGTTGTTGAGCAATTCGATGATGGCCTCGCGCTCGTCCTCCAGCTCATGCTTCCGCGTCTCGTCGAGGCACAGGTCAAAAATGAAGGTGCGTCCCGACTCCATTTGCAGGACACCCTTGAAGGTATTGAGGACCAGTCGTTTGCCTGTGGCGGTCGAGCAGTATTCGATGAAGGGCATGGTCTCGCCGGAGCTGAGGACTTCGAGGTCGCGGGCGCGGAAGACCTCGCACATGCCCGGGAAGGCGTCGATCTCGTAGTCGTTTTTGCCGACCACATCCGCGGCAGGGACGCCGGTCTGGCGTTCGACCTCGCGGTTCCAGATCACGTAGCGGAAATCATTGGTGGCGTCCTTGACCATGACGCTGGCGGGCATGTGGTCAAGCAGTTCCTGCAGGATTCCCCGCATCTCCTCAGTCTGCAGCTTGGCTTCTTCGGCCTTGGTGACATCATTGCAGACGCCGACCAGGAGACGACGGCCATTGAGGACGAACAGCGTCTTGGTATAGCGCACGTAATGGCCCGTGCCCTCGGAGTCGGTCAGTTCGCGGACCCGCTCCAGCGTGCCGCCGCGGGCGGCCAGCTCCTCGTCCTCGGCCTGCATCTCGCGGGCCAGGTTCGTGTTGGCCCCCCAGACCATGTAGTTGTCCTTGCCCAGCACTCCGCCATGGCGGATTTTCAGCAGGTCGCGGAACCGTTCGTTGGCAAACACATACCGGAAGCCGTCCTCGACGTCCTTGACGAACACGGCACTGGGCAGATTACCCAGAATCTGCCCTTTCCAGGCATTGAATTCGCCGGCGTCCTTCGAGCGGTAGTCCCGGCGGCGGAAATGGCGACGCAGCAAGAGCGCCAGAAGCAGCTGCGGCAGCAGAATGACTGCCGCCCGCACCACCCCCCCGTGGCCAGCAGGGCACAGCTCCCACAAAATAAGACAGATGCCGCCGGCCTGCAGCAGAAACAACAGGGTTACAACTGTAATAAAAATCCGGCGCCGCATCTTTCTTTCCGCGTCTTCGGCAACAGCCCCCAAGGCCGCCGTTCAGGTTGTCAACCCACATCCTTGCGAAATACATAAATAAACCATCACCATAATCCGTCCGGCCGATTTTTCCACCAGGAAACCATGATTTCATTCCTGGTGGAAAGGTTCCGGTAACTTTTTCGGCTTTGCCAGCCCGGCGTCGGATGGGACTGGCGCCAGGCAGGTACCCACCAAAAAGCATGATCTGGTATTGCGAAGGGAAGGAGCGGGGCTTTTCGGATGGCGTCTAGACAGTGGCCGGCTGGCGCTGGCCGGCCGGAGCACGCCATGTTCCCATGGCAAGCCCCCCTGGCATCCAAGCCGACATTTCGCCTGCCTGACGACAAAAATAACCGGCAGCGTCGATTGAGAAAACGCGGGCAGGTGGTATCTTGTGTTTTGTCACTGCCGCGTCAAACCAGCGGGCGCGCACGGCCACTCCCCGGCGCCAAAAACACGGCGACGCATGCCGCGAGGCATGCCGCCCCAACCGCATCATCCCTCCACCCCACACACCCCAATTCCCACCATGACAGCAACCATCTCCTACCAGAAAAACATTCCTGTCCGTCATGACGTCGACGTCTTTGTCGCCGGCGGCGGCCCGGCCGGCGTCGCCGCCGCCCTGGTTGCCGCCCGCCAAGGACGGTCCGTATTCCTGGCCGAGTCCCACACGTGCCTCGGCGGCATGGGCACGGCCGGCCTGGTGCCGGCCTTCTGCCAGTTCGGCGACGGCGTCAACTTCCTGGCCGCCGGCATCGGCAGCGAAATCGACAACCTCCTGACCGCCGCGAAAGGCGAGGTCCTCACGGCCACAGCCCGTTCCATCCCGGCTGAACTGCTGAAACGCATCTATGACCGCATGATGCTGGAAGCCGGGGTCGACTTCACCTTCCACACCAACGTCGTCGACGTCATCAGCCACGACGGCGTTCTGGACATGGCCATCTGCTCCGCCAAGAGCGGCTTCTTCGCCGTCAAGGCCAAAATGTTCATCGACGGCACCGGCGAAGGCGACTTGGCCGCCTTCGCCCAGGCCAAGTTCGAAAAGGGCGACACCGACGGCTCCATGATGCCCGGCACGCTCTGCAGCGTCTGGGCGGATGTCGACTACGACAAGTACCTGGAGGCCAAACCGGACCGCCGCGCCCTCCTCAACCAGGCCTTTGCCGACGGCGTCTTCACGGTCAATGACCCGCATCACCCGGGCATGTGGCGCCTGGGCCGGCATCTGGCCGGCGGCAATATCGGCCACGCCTTCGGCGTTGACGCGTCGGATGAACGCTCCCTGACCCACTTCCTGATCGAGGGCCGACAGCGCATGCCGGAATTCGAACGCTTCTACCGCGACTATATGCCCGGCTTCGAAAAGCTCGTGCTGGTCCAGACCGGCTCCCTGCTCGGCATCCGGGAAAACCGCCGCGTCATCGGCGACTATGTCCTCAATGTCGACGACTTCATCGCCCGGGCCGTCTTCGCGGACGAGATCGGGCGCTACTGCTACCCGGTTGACATCCACCCCTCCCAGCCCAACGCGGAAAAATACGCCGCCTTCGAAAAGGAATTCCGGGAACAGCTGCGTTATTCGGTGGGCGAGAGCTACGGCATTCCATATCGCATTCTGACGCCGGTTGGTTTTTCCAACCTGCTCACGACCGGCCGCTGCGTCAGCTGCGACCGCAAAATCCAAGGGTCGATCCGGGTCATGCCCGGCTGCTACATCACCGGGCAGGCCGCCGGCATGGCCGCCGCCATCGCGATTGAAAACCACACCGACACACGCGGCTTCCAAGTGTCTGACCTGCAGCGGCGATTGCTCAAGATCGGGGCCTGCCTGCCGAACTTCAAGGCCTGAAGGCCTGCCAGGCGCTCGGGAAGCGCCTGGCCATCCAGATCATCATCCTGCCGGGGGAGCGAAGGAAGACGACGCCTTCGCTCCCCCGGTGTGCTTATGCCATCACGGTGTCCGGCGCCTCCGCGAGCCTGCCGCCACACGCACACCTGGCAACCAACCACCAGACGGGCAAAACACCTGGGCCGACCGAACCCCAGGGGGCGCAACTACGGCAGCCAGCCACGCCACGGGTCACGGATGACGCCCGGACCGCGACCGGGAGGACCCCGGCGGCGCCGACCTGCAACCATGAACACATCACACATATTCATGCATTTTATGCATCCGTCGACGACTGTCAGGAAACACCCCAAACACCACCACGCCGGTTGTATTTTGGGTTTGACGGATGATATTTATTGTTTTGCCTCAAATATAACCGCCCCCGACCGGCCATCAGACCGGCGGCGCCTAGGGCATTCACCAGCAACACCCTGTGCCGATTCCCCGGGACGACCAGCCAGGCTCCAGAGGAAAACGGCACAGTTGCCTATTGTCCGGAATTGGCATCCGAGCCCGGGACAGGCCTGCTGGTGCCGACATGACATGACCATGAAAATTCTCTTCAGGCGAAACCATGTCATCCATGAAACATATGTCAGACCTTCTTCACGGTTACCGGGGAATCATCGACCGGCGCCTGCCCTGTTTCCGGAACCACCTTTCGCTGGCCGGTGTCCTGCTGCTGGCGTCAATCGCCGGCGGCCTGACCCTTACCGGGCTGATGATGCGGAGCAGAGATGCCGCCATGCGCCGGGAGCTGCTGGAGCAAACGCAGCTCATGGCCTCCGCCATTCCCGGCAATCTGGTCAGGGCTCTGTCCGGCACCAGCGACGACCTGGTCCGGCCAGAATACCTGCGGCTGCAAAAACAGCTGGAAATTCTACAGCAGCAGATGCCGCACATCCGCTATCTATACCTGGCCCGGCGGCTGGCGGACGGCGCCATCATCTTCCTGGTTGAAAACGAACCCGCCGTCGCCGAAGATTATTCGCCGCGAGGCGTTCTCTACGAGGAAGCAACTCCCGCCTTCGCCCATGCCATCCAGCACGGCCACGAGCTGATCGAAGGCCCGGACAGCGATCGATGGGGCACCTGGATTTCAGCCTTGGCGCCCATCGCCGACCCGCAGACCGGCGAGCACCTCTGCTCGTTCGGCGCCGACATCGCCGCCGCGGACTGGTATGCCAGGATTATCCGTCATGGCATACCCGGCCTGGCCACGACCCTGCTGCTGGCCGTGATCATTGTCCTGGCCCCACGCCTGTGCGAGCGCTTCCGCCCCCAGCACCGGCTGCTGCTCAAGTATCCGGGTCCCTGGCCGACCGTGCTGTTGGCCGGACTGCTCCTCACCGCCTTTTTCGGCTGGCATTCCTACCTTTCCGAATACCATCAGCGCCTGCAGGTTTTCGCCCAGCTGGCCATCAGCCAATCCGACCTGGTGATGCATCGACTCCAAACCACCGGCTTCCCGGAACTGGAAGGCCTGGGCAACTTCTTCACCGCCAACGGCGATGTGACCGAAGAGGATTTCAGCCTTTTTGCCAGGCACCTGGAAAAGAGACACATGGTCCGTCTGTGGGGCTGGGCCGAAGCCGTGAAAGATACGGACCGGGAACAATTCGAACAGGAACAGCGCCTGCGCCGGGGCCTTGACTTCGCCATCGTGGAGCCGGATGAGCACGGCGCCGCCAGACCCGCCCGACCCCGCGAAGTCTACTACCCCCTGCTGCTGTGTGCCCCCCTCCGGGCGAAGCAACGGTCCATCGGCTACGACCTTGCGCACGAAGACCACCGCCTGGCCGCCATCCTGGAAGCCCTCCGCACCGGCCTGCCCACGGCCAGCCGCCCGGTCCGGCACGGCTACCTGACGCAAGGCGTCAAGGGCCTGAGCATCTTCTATCCGGTCTATGAACGCCATCCCGGCCAGGGCCTGCGCGGCTTTGCCATGGCCGCGTTGCGTTTGGACGAAATCATCGGCAGCTTTCCGCATGTCCAGGAGCAAATCCACCTGTCCTTCTGGCTGGCAGACGACGATGGCCAAAGGGAGCTGATCGTTTCCGGGTGTGAGTCGGCGCATCATCACCAGACAGATACATTTTTGCGGCCGATGTCATACTTCGGCCAGGTGTTTCTGCTGACCGCCCATCCGACCGATGCCTTTCTGCAATCGTACCCGATCCGAAAGGCCTGGCTGCTGACCGCCGCCTGCCTGGCACTGACGGTCATGCTGGCCGTCATCGTCGGCATGGTCAGCCGACGGCACCGGGAACTGCAGACCGCTGCCCAGGACAACGCCCAGCGGCTCAGCCAGACCGAAGAGCGCTTCAACCAGCTCCTGGCACAGACCAAGACCGTACTCTGGGAGTGCGACCTCAACGGAACCATCACCAATGTCCGGCCACAGCATGCCAGAATCTACGGCCGAGCCCCGGAAGACATCATCGGCAAGATGCGCTACACCGACTTCCACCCCGCCGAGGGCCGCGAGGACTACGCCAGGAAAACGCGCGAAATGTTCTTTCACCGGCGCGAGTTCTTCAACTTCCTCAATCCGGTGGAGCTGGCCGACGGCTCGCGGGCCGTCATCTCCACCAGCGGAATGCCGCTGCGTGACGAAACCGGGCAAATCCGGGGCTTTTACGGCTGGAACCACGATGTCACCGAACACGTGCAGCTCAATGAGCAGCTCCAGAAAAGCCAGGCCAAGGCCGAAGCCGCCAACCGGGCCAAGGGCGACTTCCTGGCCAACATGAGCCATGAAGTCAGAACGCCGATCAACGGCATCATCGGCTTTATCGACCTGCTCCAGGACACGCCCCTGAACCGCGAACAGCGCGAGTACCTCGACCTGGTCGGCAGCAGCAGCCGACAGCTGCTCATGCTCGTCAATGAAATCCTCGACTTCACCCGGCTGGAAGCCGGACAGACCGCGACCATGCAGGAAGACTTCGACTTGGAGAAACTGCTGGAAGACGCCGCCAGCAACATCGCCCTGGTCGCCGCCGCCAAAAAACTCGAAATCGCCGTCGTCATTCCGCCCGACCTGCCCGTGGCCCTGCGTGGCGACGCCTTCCACCTTCAGCAGATCATCCTCAACCTGACCAGCAATGCCATCAAGTTCACCGAGCAGGGCGAAGTCGCCATCCGCGTCAGCCGCGAACACGAAGACGACCGGCGCGTCAGCCTGCGCTTTGCGGTTCGCGACACCGGCATCGGCCTCTCGAAGGCACAGCTGAAACGGATTTTCGACGTCTTCTACCAGGCTGACCCGTCGGTCAAGCGCAGGCAGGGCGGCGTCGGCCTCGGTCTGAGCATCGTCAAGAGCCTGCTGCAACGCCTGGACAGCGACATTCAGGTCGCCAGCGCTCCCGGCCAAGGCTCGGAATTCAGCTTTGTGCTCAACCTGGACAAACAGCCGGTCGACCAGGCCAGGCCAGGCCTGACGACCAGCCTGACGCCCATGCTGGTGATTGATGACAACCCGACGGTGCGCGGCGACCTGCTGGCCCGGCTCAACTTCTGCCAACTCAAGGCGCACGGCGCCGAAAACCTGGCGGCGGCGAGCCAGCTGCTGGCCGAACTGCGGGCGGCCGGCACGCCCCCCAGGCTGATCATCCTCGACCTCGACCTGCCGGAGCTGCAGGCGCCGACCTTCGACCTGCAGTGGCCGGAACTGACCCAGGCCGGCATCCCGTTCCTGGGACTGGTGCCGATGGCCAACCGCAACACGCTGCCGCCGGCGCTGACCGCCAAAGTCGCCCATATGGTCATCAAGCCCATTCACAATCACGACTTCTTCGGCGCCATCAAGGCCATCGAAGAAAACCCAATGACGCACGGGGCGGCGGCGCCGCCGGCGGAACCGGCGCCAAGCTCAACCCAATGCGGCGATGTCAGCGGCCGGCCGGCCGGCCGCTTCGCCTCACCAGGCGGCGAACCGGCTCAAATCCTCCTGGCCGAGGACAATGCCGTCAACCAAAAAGTCGTTCTGGCCATTTTGCACAAGCTGGGCCATGCCGCGGATGTCGTCACCAACGGCTTTGAGGCCCTGGGACGGCTGCGCCGCCACCAGTATCGCCTGGTCCTGATGGATGTCCAAATGCCAGGCATGGACGGCCTGGAGGCCACGCGCCTGCTCCGCAACCCCAACAGCGACGTCCTGGACCATGACATCCCGGTCATCGCCCTGACCGCCCATGCCATCGACGGATACCAGGAAATCTGCCGGCAGGCCGGCATGAACGACTATGTCACCAAGCCAATCACCATGAAGCAAATCCAGCAGCTGCTCAATAAATGGCTGCCCGACGCCGGATGACCCACGCCAGCAAGACGACACGGGCAGCTGCGGCGCTGATGTTGGACGCGTGCTTTCACGGCGCCATTCATGGCCGGGTGCGTTTATTCCCTGAATTTAAATCCGTGTCCAGCCGGTGTCCAGCCGTGGTTCCTGGCCGTTTTCTCCATCACGGATGACGTGGGGTCACCGGCGGCGCCGAGCCGCACGGCGTCCGGCGCCGCCGGTTCACCAGGACCTATTTCGCCCCGGGCTCGGCGACCTCCTCGAATTCCACCTTGTCGATGAAGACGGCTTCAATGGCCGACTGGCCTTTTTCCTTATCGAACCGCCCCGGTCCAAACCAGATGTAGTCATCGGCGTTCGGGGTCCAGACAATGGCATCATACCAGACATAGACCGGCTTGGTCTCCGCGATTTTCGGCTGCACCTGACCCCGGTGCAGCTTTTTCACCCGGTCGTAGACGCCCGTCCAGAAGGCCTCGCCGTCAGCGCTCCGCGGGATGACCTTCACCCGCCAGCGAATCTGGTACTTCTTGTCCGGATTGAACTGGGTCAAATCGGGCCGCATCTGGGTGCACCATTCATAGTGCGTATTGAAGAGCTTCAAGGCCGCGCCGTCGCCGGCCTCCTGGTCGAGGACATGCTCCCCCCACACCCCCGGCTTGCCGATCGACAGGAAGCAGTCCTCGTACACCAGCTTCTTGCGGGCGGACTCCGGCTCAACCGCGACGGCCGGCAGGCCGGCCACAGCGGCAATCGGCCGCAACGCGAACTGACGTTCGCTGGTCGCGCCCTTCTCGACGTCACCGGCAAGTTCGGCAAACACGACACGGACGCATTCGGCCTCGGGTTCAACGCTGACCACGACCCGTTCCCAAGCGCTTTCCGGCAAGGTGAACTGCACGGCGCGGCCGGTCTCCGGCGAAGCCACCGTCATGGTCCGCCGGCCGGCCAGCGTCGCCACCGGCAGGCTGTACATCTCGCTGACCAGATTGCCGGGCATGACATGGCTCTGCCACGGACCGTCGTCCAGCCTGACGCAGACCGCACGGCAGCGCCCCAGATGCAGCGGGAAAGTCGACACCGCGCGCCTCTTCTGCTGGCCGCCCTGCTGGCGCACCACCCGGTGGCTGACCGTCAGCGCATCGCCGGCAACCCAGTACTCCTTCTCCAGGCGGAATTCATGCCGCCAATGGCCATAACGCAAAAACAGCCATTGGCCGCTGGTGTGGCGCGCCTTGCTGTCAGCGACCACCTGGTAGACATGGGTCCTCTCGGCAAAAAGACTGCCGGTGGAATTGAGAAAGTCAATGCCGCCGCTCCTGGTCGCCAGGTAGTTGAAGCCGTCCGCCCCCAGCAGCAGTCCGGAACGGCCGCCGTAGGCCGGGGAAACGCCGCATTTCACGGTGGCATCCGCCGGCGACAGCCAACGAATCGGGTAGCCGCCGGAATACGTCTGCCAAGTGGCCATCGCCGTGTCATGGCGGTCCTGGCTCTCGGCGATGCGGATGGCCCGGACCTCCTCTTCGCCCGGCGCCTTCTCGACAAACCGCTCCAGGAGCGCCTGACTCAAAGCCGCCAGGTCGGCGGGGACATCGGTCGGGGTCACGGCTTCCATTGTCCAGACCATGGCCGGACTGGCGCCCGGGCGGCGGGAAATCAGGGCGTAGTACACCGGTATGGCGCCTTTACGCACGTTGTACAGGCGGACCGGGTCATTCTGGACAACCGCCTCCGCCTGCTGCCAGAGCTGCAGGCCGCGCTGCAGGAATTCATCCGTCAGCCATTCCGAGGTCATCGGCGCCCAGATGCGCAGGTTGACTTCCGGGCTGAGGACCAGCTCCTGCAGGCCGTCAAAATACTCCCGCACCAGCGGCGCGGCGGCGCCGTAGTAGCCGGCGAAGAAGTCGTCATACAGCGCCTTGACATCCTGGTCGGGGTCCCACAGCAGCCGGGCCAGCAGCCAGCCGCGCAGTTCGGCGAATTCGCCATGGTACCCCTGATAGGCGCCCTGCTCCATCACCCCGACCACGTGGTTGTCACGGAAAAACTGCACATTGCCCTGCAGGCAGGCGAAGTTCGGGAACGGCCCGATGTAATGCCCGAAGTTGGTGGTGTAATCCCAGATGAACAGCTTGTCCGTCATGGCGCTCCAGCCGCGGATGTCCTCGACGAATTTCTGGTTCTGTGGCTGGGTGGAGACGTCGAGCGGCTTGGAGAAATCGCATTCGATGGTGCACAGCCTGGGCACGACATTGGCGCGCGGGGTGATGTTCTTCGGCGCCTGGCGCGTATACTGGTAGGCCAGCGTCTCAATCAGGGCCTCCGGGAATTCCTTTTCCACCTCGGCGGCGACCTGGTTGACGAACCAGATCATCAGGCCGGCCTGGCCGCCGAACTCCTCGGCCCTGGCCGTGCAGGCCGCGCATTCGCAGTAGTTGTGGACGTCATTCTGGCTGACGCTGTACATCATCGCGGTCGGGTCCTGGCGAATCGCGGCCAGCAGCCGCTCGGTCAGAATCCGGAGCACATCCGCATTGGTCAGGCAGAGCTGCGCATAACCGGCATATCGCTGCCCTTTGATCTCGCTGAAGTACTCGGGGTGGGTGTCGAAGAATTCCTTTGGCGGGACCAGCCGGTCGAAGGTATGGACGAAGAGGCCGGCGCCGAAGCGGATTTTGCCGCCCTGCTCTTCGGTCAGGTTCATGCGGTTGCCGTTGCATTTGTTGCGGTAGGCCATCTGGGTATTGAACATGTCATACCAGAACGGCTCGCGCATGAGAAAGGCCGGCTTCTGGGCTTCCGCCAGGGCCGGCACCGTGAAGTCGTCACGGGGCGGTATGACGGAACACCATGACGCGTACCACCGGCAGCCGCCAAAACGTTCCAGCAGTTCAAACAAACCGTACATGGCGCCACGCTTGCCGCCCAGGACCACGAGGCGTTCGCCGACGGTCTGCAGCCGAAAACCGTCGTCCTTCAACGCGGGAAGATCATACGCCGGCCCGAGCAGTCCGCGCGTATGGCGCGTATCACCGACCAGGACGGCCTTCGCCGGCAACGCCTCGGCATCCGTCACCACCGGCAAGGTGACGCCGGTCTGCTGACAGAGGAACTGCTGGAACTCCTGACAGGCCAGAATAACCGACGGCGCGGCGTCTTCGGCATGCATGATGACATACGACGCCTCCTGACCTCGCTTCGCCAGGGTCAGGCCGGCATCGGCGCCGGCCAGACTGCACATTCCCGCCAAAAACGACACCAACAATGCTCTGCTTGCGTTCATTTCAGCTCCTTATGGTTGACTGCCTGCCGCCCATGAAGTCCGCCACCCCGCACCAATCTCATCCACGCGGCGCCGCACTTCCATGACCCACTGACCTCCACTCATCCACTCGTCCATGGTCTACTGGCGTCCACTGACCTCCACTGTCCACTGTCCACTACCCGCATTCCGCCGTCATCAGGCAGCGGTTATGCACCCGCAGGTTTGCCAGACTCGGGGCCAGCCGCCATTCCCGCGCCCAGTTGACATGCCGGATGAAGCCGGCCAGGCGTTGAAAACCGAATTGCCGGTCTTCGCCGCCATCGAGGAAGCGTCCGTCGGCCACGAACGAGACCAGGGCTGGTCCGCCGTCCACGAGTATGGCGACCGTGGTCGCCGATTCCGGCAGGGGCGGGCTGGCGACCGACTGGCTTCCCCATGGCTCGGACAAAGTCAGCAGCATTTCCCGGCGTTCGCGGTCGAGGCTCACGGACAAGCCATAGCCATTGTGATTCAGGCCGTCAAGCAGGACGCCGTTCGCGTCGGTCCGCACTTCAAGCTGAAGCGTAAACCCCGCCCCGGTGCGCACGCCGTGCCGGCTCAGTCCCTCCCGGTTGCGGACCAGCAGCGGCGGCAGTTCCGGGGCCGCTGTCACGGCCGGGCCGGCAGCCTCCAGCAACGGCGGCGGAATCGGGCAGCGGCCTTCCTGGCCCTGCCATATCCGCTCCAGGAAAGCCGCCGGAATCTCGTGCACCCGGGCCTGGTTTTTCTGCGTTTCGGTCAGGAAATAACCCCCGTCGGACTCGACCAGGTCGGGGTAGCTGATGCCCAACAGGGGATCACGCTCGTACAGCACCACCTCCGGTTCGCTCCAGGCAATGACTTTGCCTTCCGGCGAATCGATTTCGCGCCCCCCGCACAGCCAGGCTGGATTGCGGTCATCATAGTAGGTGCAGCCGCCGGACGGCAACGACGGGTTCGCCCAAAAATCGCGGATGAAATGCCCACCCTGGTTGTGAAACCAGTAAAGATAACGGCCGTTCCCGCATTTCCAGGTGAAGTTGGCGGCACGCGGGTTCTTCATGCGTCGGCCAGAGGCAAACCGGCGATGCTGCGGCGTCGACCAGGTACGGCCGCCATCACGGCTGTAGCTCTCGGTCGCATAGCCGTCAATGCCCCGGTAAGAAGCACAGAACGAGCCGTCGCTGAGCACCACGTAACTCTGCTCCTCGGCGATCGGCCCGCCACCCGGCGGGGAACGCAGGCCGACCTCCCCGGCCGGAAGCGTCTCAAAGCCAACCTTCGCCGGGTCGGATTCGGTTAGCAGATTATCGCTGCACAGCAAGGCGCCCTCGCTCTGCGCGAAAAAACCCGCCCCCATCCGACCAACCTTGATCAGAGGCACATAGGCCTTGCCGCCCGCGGCAAAAGGCCGGCCGACATTCCAGAAGAACCTGATCGCGCCCTGGTAGACATTTTCACGGTCACATTGAAAAGCGCGCACCGGCACCGTGTACCGCTGGCGGCTCCACGACCGCCCATGGTCGTCGCTGTACTTGAAAACATAGTATCCGAGCGAATCCACCCGCCGGAAAACCGTCTGGCCGTCATGGCTGGTGATCGACCGGACATTGTCGGAATTGTGACCGTAGAAAATATAAATACGGCCACTGGCGGCCTTCAGCATGACCGCGTAGGAATTCTCCAGCTCGCAGTCCGGCTCGACTCTGACCGGGGCGGACCAAGTCTCCCCCTGGTCAAGGCTGCGCATGGTGGCGACATGCTGCCCCGGCTCGCCTTCATGCCCCGAGCCAGTGGTCAGGCAACACAGCCAGGCTCCGTCGTCAGTCCTCACCACATACGGCTGGTCACAGTATCCGCCGCTGGGGATGACCCGCCCATTGCTGATGTCACGCCAGTCACAACCTGCTGTCATAACGATCCTTCCTCCGGATTTCCCCGTACTTTGGCCAGCGCGGCCGAGACGGCCCTTGGCGACCTCGCTCCTTCAGGGCGAGGCCAGACCAACGGCCGCCTCCACCGGCGCCGCCCAGACCTTTTTCAGGCGGGTCTCCCCGCCACGGGCCTTGTATTTCACCGTCGCCACCACCTCGTGGACACCACCAGGACCAATCTCAAACACCGCCTTGCGCTCCTCGAGGCGGACAGGCGAACGCCCGCCAACCGTAAACGCCTCGACGACAAAATTCTCGTCGGCAATCGCCGCCTCCGGCCGCCTCCGCACCTCGTAGCGAAGCACCAGAGTCGTGCCCTCAGCCGTTCTTTCCTGTTCCGGCCCGATGATCTGGAAATCGCCGTCGACCGGCACGGTCCAGGCCTGGGAAGCCGGCCCGACCGTGACCAGCCGGCGGTCCTCATGCCTGGCGCCATGGCCGCAGGTGACCCGCAGGCCGACCTCGTATTCGCCAGGCGCATCATACTGCAAAAGCGCCGTGCCATCACTGTGCAAGGCCCGCCAGGCGGCTCCGGCCTGCAGCCGGTATTCGCGCTGCTGCACCTGGCAGTCGTTCCCGACCTGGCTCAAATCATAGATCCGCACCGCCTGGCCGACCCGCAGCCTGGTGGACGACACGGCCAGGCGCGCCTGGGCACACGGCGAAGCCATGACCGTCAGGCCGGCCCGGCCATAATGACTCCGGCCCGAGTCGTCCGTCAGCCGAATCACCACAATATGCTCGCCTGGATGATCATACAGATGCGTCGTCGCCAATCCCTCAAACACCTCGTATTCGGATTCCAGACTCCAGCGGACCGCCCGCTGCCGGATGTCCCGGCCGGCCGGCCGGACGCTGATGTCCGTCGCCGTCACCACCTGTCCGGGCAGGGCCGGATTCGGAGCCAAAGCCAGGTTGACCTGCCAGTCGCTGTTGACGACGGCGACATTCCGCGTGCCGTACAGCACGCTGCCGTCATACTGGATAATGCGCAGCGTCACCTCATAGACGCCTTCCTGGTAAAACTCCCGAGTCCCGGACACCCCATGCAGCATGACAAATTCGCCGTCGCGGGTCCAGCGCAGGTCGCGACGCGCAATCCCGGTCAGGGCCAGCTCGGAACGGTCAATGCCGGTAACCGCCATGCCGGTCGACGCCTTCTTCGGCACCAGCTCAAAAACCCGGCCGGACAACTCGCCCTGCGGACACACCTGCAACTGCCGGCTCACCGTGGACACCCGGCCGGAGTCATCCGTCACCTCCAGCCGAAGCTCGTAATCACCGACCTGCTCATACACATGGCTGAGAATGCCGTCAGCGCCAAACTCCGATTCGGCCCCGTCGCCCCATGTCAAAACCCGACGCGACAGACGACGTGCGTCCCCCGCCCAGGACAAATCCTTCACGACCACGACTTCGCCGGGAACCACCAGTCCGGGAGACACCGCCAAATCCGCCATCGGCAAGGTCTCAGACGGAGCCGCAGGCATAGACGCTGACAACGGCGACGCCGGCGCGGGCGGAGATGCGGCCTCGCCTTCAACGCGGACAACCGCGTCCAAGGCCGGTTCGGTCACCTCCTCCGCCTGCCAGCTGAGAAAATAATGCCCGGGCTGGCACAGGCGGCGGTGAATCTGTTCCCCGGGCAGCATGGCGTACAGCCGGTCATCAAGGCGCACCGCGCCTTTGCGGGTCGCCCGCAGCGTGACGACCTCACCGGCCCGCAGTGGCGTGACGGGCACGACCTGAAGACCGCAATCGGCCGGCAGGCGAAGGCAATGCTCGCAGGCTTCCTGCCGCCGGTGATGCAGACACTGCGGACAGACTTTGGGGCAAAGGCCATGCTCCTCCAGTTCGTCGCACACCGGACAGCGACGTTGCAACGCCGCCGTCGCGCGCATCCGGTCCCATTCTGCCTGTGCGGCCTGCCAGACGCCATAGCCGGCCCCCGCCAGCAGCAGCGCCAGCAGCAGGCGCAGGACGACTCGCGCCACGACCTTCAGGCCGTAATGCCGATCAGCCAGCGGCCGCAGTTTGGCCGCCAGGTCGGCATGCGCCGTCGCGGGCAGTTGCCCGCCGCCATTGGCATAGTTGAAGCCCCACAGCACCAGCAGGCGCCGACGCCAGAAGGGCCCGTAGCTGCGATAGCATTCCGGCTGTTTCAGCGGGTCGGGGATCAGGAACTGGCGCACCAGCTCGCGCATCTGCTGGTTGTCACTGAGCGCCAGCATGTTGAAAAATTCAATCGCCGACAGGAAATCGTCGACTTCCCGTGTCGGCAGGCTGCCGGGTTCGGCCATGACGCTGCGCGAGACCATCTCGCGTCGGCCGCGCCGCAGGCTGAAGAGCACCGGACCGTCTTTGCCTTCCGGGCGCGTCGCCTCGGCGAAAAACCGCGTGCAGCGTTCGCCGGCCACATTGCGAAGCACTCCCTGGCAATCCAGTCCCCAGTAATCGCCAATGGTCTCCGACTTGACCGGAATCAACTCATCACGGTCGAGATAGATACCCGTGTTCTTCTTGATCAGCATGGCCTCTTCCCATCGTCCAGCCCGTCGACGTCAACGCCAGGCCTCGTCGGCCATCCATTCCAGGCCTCGACGCCCCGGCCACCCGGCCTTCTTCACCCGGAGACACAACAGCGCCGGCCGCCGGAAGCTCGATGCGCATCGTTTCCTCGGCAGACCGGCGCTGGGCTATGACGACCTATATCAGTAATTCTCGGCGTTCAGTTCAAAATAGGCCTTGGGATGCTTGCAGACCGGGCAGATTTCCGGCGCCTTGGCCGCATAGATGATGTGCCCGCAGTTCCGGCAAATCCAGTACTGCTTCTCTTCCTTGGCGAAAATCTTCCCGGCCTCCAGGCTCTTCAGCAGGTCGAGGTAGCGTTTTTCATGATGCTTCTCGATCTCGGCCACCTTGGTGAACAGGGCGGCGATTTCCGTGAAACCCTCCTCCTTGGCGACATCGGCAAAACCTTTGTACATCTCGGTCCACTCGTAATGCTCGCCGGCCGCGGCCGCCTTCAGGTTGGCCGACGTGTCGCCAATGCCGTCAAGCAACTTGAACCAGAGCTTCGCATGCTCCTTCTCGTTGTTCGCGGTCGCCTCGAAAATGGCGGCAATCTGCTCAAAGCCCTCCTTGCGCGCCGCGCTGGCATAATACGTGTACTTGTTGCGCGCCTGCGATTCGCCCGCAAAAGCAACGGCCAGGTTCTCGGCCGTCCTGCTGCCCTTCAAATCTGCCATGCGTGTCCTCCTTGATACTCTCGATGTGGATGTTGTGGCCAGACTGCGTTCCTGCTGGCTTGATAAACAAATGACTGACAGTGCGAACTGACTGACAAGGTAAATAGTATGATTACCATGCCGGAAAATTCAAGGCTGCGAGGATGTTTTTTCCGATGGCGCCGAGGCGGCCGGCGTCACGTCAGCGTCCGGAACAGCCCGGCCTGCACGGCCGCCCGCAAGGCGTTGGCGCGGTGGCTGAGCCGGTTCTTCACCTCCGCCGGCAATTCCCCGAAAGTCACGTCAAAGCCGTCGGGAACAAACGCCGGGTCATAGCCGAAACCGCCTTCACCGCGGGCGGCCTCAGCCAGGATGCCGCGCACTTCGCCCTCGGCCGTGCCGACCAGGCCGTCAGGGCCGGCCACGGCGATGACCGCGACAAAACGCGCCCGACGGTCGGCGACGCCGTGCATCTCCCGCAACAGCTTGGCCAGGTTGCGGCCGTCATTGCCGCCTTCCCCGGCATACCGGGCGGAATGCACGCCGGGACGCCCCGCCAGCGCCAGCACTTCCAGGCCAGAATCGTCCGCCAGCACCACCCGCTGCCAGGCCTTGGCTCCGGCCAGCGCCTTCTTGACCGCATTTTCCCGAAAGGTCGCACCGTCTTCCACGACCTCCGGCATGCCGCCGGCTTCAGACGACCCCATGACGCACACCCCGAGCGGCGCCAGGATCGCCTGCATCTCCTCGATCTTATGACGGTTCCCCGTCGCTGCCACCACCACTGACGCCATCGCCTGCTCCCCAAGACCTGTGCTGCTGTTCCCCTGGCTCGACCGCCACCGGACCCGACCGCCGCCGCCCGTTACATGACGAACGATAATATAACCACCCTTCCCTCACCATGACCGGCACACCGGCCATAATTTCCGAAGAATAAGTAACCGGTCACCCATTGAGAATGGCGCCATGGTATGGTGCCGTCGTCCTTGCATGATGCCCGGCAAATGAGCCTGGACGACCTACGGCAGGCTAAAGCCTGGACTGCAGATGACCGCCCGGAGGGCGGGACAAACATAACCCCGGGTGACCGAAGCCCGAAGGGCGAGGGAACCCGGGGGAAGAGACACCTCTGCTTTGGCCGCCCGGAGGGCGGGACGACATACGGCAGACTGACATCCAGCGCGTACCACCGCGTTTCGCCCTTTGACCATCATTATCAATCGGTGACCGATCACGCCTGGAGTTCGATTACCCGTAGTCGGCGCTTGCCTTTCCCCGGCAGGGAATTATATTGATTAATTAGACACTTCGAAATTTGTCGCCCGACCCCAACCAGGAATTCCTTGCCGCCATGGATAACAATAATATCTCCAGCACGTTGGAAGATTATCTCGAGGCCATTGCCGAACTGGTGGAAGTCAATGGACACGCCCATACCAAGGACATCGCCGAAAAACTGAAGGTCTCCATGTCGACGGTCAGCAGCGCCTTGCAGACGTTGTCGGCCCGGTCTCTGATCACGTACCAGCCGCACCTGCCGGTCCTGCTGACCGCCCGCGGGGCGGAGCGCGCCGCGGTCATCCGCAACCGCCATGCCGCCCTGAGAGACTTCTTCTGCGACATCCTGAAAACGCCCTATCAGGAGGCCGACGCCGCGGCCTGCCGGGTCGAACACGCCCTGAATGACGAGATGATGTCCAAATTCGTGCTCCTGGCCGAGGCCATCTGCACGCGTGACGACTGCCGCCAGCTGCGGCAGTATCTGTCCCGGACCATGCCGGAGCTGCACGTCCAGAATGCCGCCGGCACCCACTTGCTCGCCCTCAGCGAACTGCCCCTGGGACAGCGCGGTATCGTCGTCAAGGTCGACGACACGCTGCGCGGACTCAAGAAATTCGCCGACCTTGGCCTGGTCCGCGGCAGCCTGCTGCAGATGGAAGGCCATGCCCCCTTCGGCGACCTCCTGCGCATCAAGGTCATGAGCAGCAGCCTGTCACTGCGCCGGCAGGACGCCGCCCACATCTGGGTCCGGCCGACGGACGTTCCCGCCGGCGGCAAACACCAGCACCAGCACCAACACCAACACCACGGCAATTGACGACGACCATGCACACCTACCGCGTCGCACTCGCTGGCAACCCGAATTGCGGGAAGACCACCATTTTCAACGCCCTCACCGGCACCCGGCAGCACGTCGGGAACTACCCCGGCGTCACTGTCGAACGCAAGTCCGGTTCCTGCCAGATCAACGGCCTGAACATCGAACTGATCGACCTGCCAGGCATCTACGGCCTGTCGGCCTCCTCAATTGAGGAAAGAATCGTCTTCCGCGAACTGCTGTCCACCCCGCTTGACCTGATCATCAACGTCATTGACGCAGGCAACGTGCAACGCAACCTGTATCTGACCACGCAGCTGGCCGAACTCGGCCGGCCCATGCTCCTGACCTTCAACATGGCCGACGACGCCCGCCGGCGAGGCCTGCATTTCAACCTGCCCATGCTGGAGAAGTACTTCGGCGCCCCCATCGTGGAAACCGTCGGTTCCCGCGAAGAAGGCATTGATGAGCTCAAAACCGCCATTGCCGCCGCCCTGCGCCAACCGGCCACCCCGCCCAACACCCTGCGCTATGACCAGGACACCGACGCCGCCATCCAGGAGATCACCGCCGCGGCCAGCGAGCTGCCGCCCCTGCCCGGCGAGCCGATCCCGCCCCGATACTTCGCCATCAAGCTGCTGGAAAACGACCCGGAAGTCGCCGCCCTGCCCGCCTTCACCGGCCTCCTGCCGCTGGCGGCCTCCTGGCGCGAGCGGTTGACGACCCGACATGGCATCAACAGCGAGATGCTCATGGCCGACTGCCGCTACGGCATGATTGCCGGCGCCTGCCGCGAAGCGGTCACCATCACCAACGAACGGCGCCAGCAGTTCTCTGACACTCTTGACCGGGTCCTGACCAACCGCTTTGTCGGACTGCCCATCTTCCTGCTCATCATGCTGGCTGTGTTCACCTTCACGTTCACCTGCGGAGACCCCTTTGTCCGCCTGATCGACTTCTTCTTTTCCCGGCTGGCGGCCGGCATCGGCGAGGTCTGGCCCGACACCACGCTGCCGCTGTTCAAGGCCCTGCTGCTGGAGGGCATCATCGGCGGGGTCGGCGGCGTGCTCATGTTCCTGCCCAACATCCTGCTCCTGTTCCTGGCGATTGCCTTCCTGGAGGGTACCGGCTACATGTCCCGGGCCGCCTTCGTCATGGATGGCTTCATGCACAAGTTCGGTCTGCACGGCAAGAGCTTCATCCCCATGCTGCTCGGCTTCGGCTGCACCGTGCCGGCCGTCATGGCCACCCGCACCATCGAATCGGAACGCGACCGAATCACCACCATCATGATCCTCCCGCTGATGAGCTGCGGCGCCCGCCTGACCATCTACCTGCTGTTCATCCCGACCTTCTTCATCGACCGGTACCAGCCCATGGTGATGTGGATCATCTACCTGATCGGCGCCGCCATCGCCCTGGGCGGCGCCGTCCTGCTGAAGTCAACTCTGTTCAAGGGCGACGACGAAGTCTTCGTCATGGAGCTGCCCCCCTATCGCATGCCCACCGTCAAGAGCCTCCTCATCCACATGGGCGAACGCGCGGTCATGTACCTGCACAAGGCCGGCACCATCATCCTGACCGCCTCCATCATCCTCTTCTTCATCAACTCATTCCCGCGGCCGGACACGTATCGCGTCGACTACCAGGCACGGACCGCCGACGTCGTCGCCAAAAACCTGCCCTGGGACGAAACCGCCGCCGCCCTCGCCAGCCTGGCCGCCGAAAAACGCGCCGAGGAACTGGAATACTCGATTGCCGGACGGGTGGGCAAGAAGATCAGCCGGGTCATGCACTACGCCGGCTTTGACTGGAAGGCCAGCTCAGCCCTGATCGGCGCCTTCGCCGCCAAGGAACTGTTCGTGTCCCAACTGGCCATCCTCAACTCGGTCAGCGAAAGCGACGATGCCGACGAGCTGCTGCGCGACCGCCTGCGTGACTCCTACACGCCGCTGCAGGCCTTCTGCATCATCCTGTTCTGCCTGATTTCCATGCCCTGCATCGGCACGGTGGCCGTGGTCAAACGCGAAACCAACTCCTGGACTCTCACCGTGGCCCAAGTCGCGATCCTGACCATCCTGGCCTATGTCGTCTCTCTGCTCGTCTACCAGGGGGGCCTGCTGCTCCGCCTCGGCACGGGGTGACCGCCAGCCCCACCGCCATTGCCGCCTCGGGCACCAGCCATCCCTTCGCCCCTTCCGACCACACCTCAGCACGCGACCATTCTTCATGACCACCTGGCAACCCCATCTTCCCTACAACGCCCTGCTCTGCCGCTATAACGAGATCGCCACCAAGGGCCGCAACCGCCACCTTTTCGAGGAACACCTGGCCGAGGGCCTGCAACGAATCCTGAGCGGCCTCGGCCTGCTGGACTTCCGCTTCCCGCACGGCCGCATCTTCGCGTTGCCGAAAGCCCCGAAAAACGTGTTCACGGCGGCGGACCTCGACCTTGTCCGGCAGAAGGCCCATCTGGTTCCGGGCCTGGTCTCGGTCTCCCCCGGCTTCCTGCTCCAGCCGGACCTGGCGGCCATCGAGGCGACCGTCAGCCGCCACTTCCCGACCGTGTACGAGGCCTTCCGGGCCTGCTCGCCGCCGCTGGAGCCGACCTATGCCATGCGCACCCGGCGCTCGGACAAGTCCTTCCCCATGACCAGCGAACAGCTCGAGCGCCATTTCGCCGAACTGCTTCTGCCCGAACGGCCGGAGCTGCGCTTGGATCTGCGGCATGCCAACCTGGTCATGGAACTGGAAGTCCGGCGCCATCAGGCGTTCCTGTCGTTTGAACGCATTGACGGCGCCGGCGGCCTGCCCCCCGGCACGGGCGGACGCGTCCTGGCCCTGCTTTCCGGCGGCTTCGACTCGCCGGTCGCCTGCCATCAGATGATGCGCCGCGGCTGCATGGTGGACTTCATCACCTTCCACAGCTCGCCCTACACCCCGCCGGCCTACTTGACCAAAGTCTGCGCCCTGGTCCGCAAGCTGAACGAATGCCAGCGCCGCGGCCGCCTGATCGCCGTCAACCTGCTGCCTGCCCAACTGGCCATCCGGGACAACTGCCGCAGCCGTCATCGCACCGTGCTGTACCGGCGCTTCATGCTGCGCATCGCCGCACTGGTCGCCCGCGACTTCGAAGCCATGGCCCTGGTCACCGGCGACAACCTCGGCCAGGTCGCCAGCCAGACTCTTGCCAACATGGCGGCCATCAACGCCGCCACCTCGACCATGGTCCTGCGACCGCTGCTGACCAATGACAAGCTCGACACCCTGGCCATCGCCGAAAGCATCGGCACCCACGCCATCTCCGTCGAACCGGTGCCGGACAGTTGCACCGTCTTCGCCCCGGACGACCCGGCCACCGCCGTCGAAATAAACGCCATCCTGGATGACGAGGCCAGCCTCGACATCCCCGCCCTGACCAGGGCCTGCCTGGCTGGCGCCTGCGTCATCAACGCCAATACCATGCGCCAGCACGACTACCTCAAACTGTTCCCGCACGAGGACGACCTGAAGGCTACGGGACGTTTGCGACTTCAATAACCTCATTGTCGGCGAAACAAACTTCGCCCCATACGTGCCATCCCATTGGCCCATCGGCCGATTGTCCTATCGTCCTATTTGCCGTCCCATACGTCCTATACGTCCCATACGTCCTATTCCATCGTCCTATACGTCCCATAGACCCAGCCAGGGTTACGCATAAATGAAGAGCATAGGACGTATGGGACATATAGGACGTATGGGACGTATGGGACAAATAGGCACTTGGGTTATTGAAGTCGCCCGTAGCCAAACCGAACCCTTATACAAGGAGTATAGGACCTATAGGATGCATGGGTCGTACGGGACGTACGGGACGTACGGGACGGAACTGTCCACCATCCACTATTTGGTCCGGTACCAGGCGCTGCCGTGGGCGGCCAGGGGGGCGCCGGCCAGGTACATGTCCTGCGGGCCGTAAGTCGGGGACATCACTCCGGCGACATGGCCGTCAACCCACAGGATGTTGCAGGTCTTGCGGCCATGCCGGGCCCAGGCGGCGCTCTCGGTCTTGGTGCGGCCGAGCTGCAGCATGTTCGCCTGCGGAACCGAGGCTAAGTCAACGGAATAGTCGCCCTTGCCGGAATCGCCGGCATAGACTTTGCCGGAAGGGTCGCGATAGTCGCTGGTCCGGGCCAGCTTCTTGTTGAAGGTCGTCGTGTCACTCCAGGAAGCGTAGCAATGTGCCAGGGAGACGCCGTACATCTGCCCCCAGTACCAGCAGCTGTAGTAGGACCTGGTGTCGCCGAGCCGTTCCGGGCAGAAAAACTGGTTGTAGCCCATGCTGGTGCCATACGCCACGTCGGAGTACTTCAGCCAGGAAAGAATGGCCGCATAACTGCTGGAGGCGCTGGTTGAACCCAATTTCGGCAACCCCAGGGTATACAGCCCTTCGACATGCGCACTGCCCGTGACATAGCTCATGGTATGCGGCAAGGTCGAGTCCTCGTTGTCGTCGGCATACAGAAGCACCGAGATGCCCACCTGCTTCAAGTTGCTGACGCAGCTGATGGCCCGGGCCTTGTCCCGGGCCTTGGACAGAGCCGGCAAAAGCATCGCCGCCAGAATGGCAATGATGGCAATCACCACCAAGAGTTCAATCAGCGTAAACGACACCATTCGATTCAACGTCTTCATCTTGCCTCCTTTCGGCTCATGCCGAGTACCACACACCTTCACAAAAAACCATTCGGGAATGACGCAATCTGAACTGTTCAACAATGCTTTTTCCATGTCATGCCGTCGTGCTGGGCCATGCCCAGCCGGTTCATTTCACCTTGCTCTTCAAACCAAGAGCCAAATCGATCAACTCCTGTTGCAGGGCAGTCAGCCCCTCAATGTCCGCCTGCAGCCCGCGCCGCTTGACCTCCTGCAGCTTCTCGGCCTGGGCCGCGACGTCCAGGCCCTTGGCCGCCGCCTGGCCCAGGTAGCGTTCGCACAGCTTGCCCAGCTTGAAGTCAATCAGCCCCTGGAACCAGGCCTCGCAGCGACGGGAGGTGATGATCTGGTCCGAAACCTCGTCCGAGTAGATGACGCCGTAGTCGGCGGTGCGTTTGCCACCATCAAAGGAATTGAAGCCGTCGCCGCCGGCATGCGAATCAAAATGCCAGTAGGCGCAGACCGCGGAAAAATCGTCGGCCCAGTTCTGCCAATACAAGCGGCGATACGACAGCGGCGTGTTGCTCTTCACCAGAATGTGGTAGACCCAGTACTCGAACTCGCCGGCCGCCCGCGCCAAGGCCGGCAGCTCCGGGTTCCTCTCCAGATAGGGGCGGTAGAATTCGATGATGTCGGTATACTCGGCCAGACGCCGGAACACCTCGGACAGCTCACCCACCTTCTTCGGGTCGAAGCTCGGGTTAAGCATGGTCCGCACCTGCGGGTCGGCCGTCTTGATGGCCTGGACCGCAGCCAGGGCGACACTCATCGCACTGGCCGGGTCGTCCGGCTTGCCGTCCGATTCGTCTTCCGGGTTGAACACGACCCGGTCCAAGGGCATCTGGTACTTGTCCTGGAGATGCGCTTTAAGCTGCGCGACCCAGGCGGTGAAGCCCTTCTGCCAAGCCGGGGTGCCGAACTCCAGCTGGCGCTGGCCGCCGTGCATCAGCGACCGCCAGTAGGTATAGTCAAAGCCCAGGAAGAAGAACAGCTTCAGGGTCGCCCGGTTCATGCCGGCGGCGAGGGCCTCGTCAATCTGCCGGTCCAGCTGGGCGAAGTCGGCGTCCTTGACGACGTTGCCGTCCTGGTCGAACTGCGGGTAGATGTCCAGGCCGCCCTGCCCGGGAGTGCCGCAGTACAAATAGGTGAACCCGTAGTCACGCAACGTCTTATAGGCGCCGGGATTCTTGACGTAGTAATAATTGAAGGAATCGGCCGCGACCTCGTCCAGGTCGAGATCGACGATTTCCAGTTCCAGGCGGAACTGCTGCGGGTCGACATTGACGCACGTCGGCCGGACCTGCACCAGGGCCCGGTAGACGCCCGTGGTCAGGCCGCGCGTGTCGATCTCCATCCACAGCGGCACGGTGCAACCGGGCTGGCACCGGAACAGGGCGTTCAGGATCAGCGGCGCGAGGGGGTCGGGAAGGGTCTGGGCCGCCTGATCCTGCATGGGCAGGCCTTCCTTGAACGTCACGTTCGGCGCCAGCAACCCGGCGTCGGTATCGGCGGCCGGTGCCCGGTTGTAGCGAATCGCCCGTTCCGGCAGCGGGTCCGGCAGCAGCTTGATACGCGGCATCATGGCCCGGTCGGTCAAATTGGAAAACGCGAAGCCATAGACGACCTTGCCATTGCGGGTCATCCGCAGGCGGACCGTTTCCAGGGGTTGGGCCGTCATCGGCACCGGCAGGTTCGGGGGCGTATTGGCCCAGGGCAGGCCGGACCACAGCAGGAACGGCTTCCCGGCCAGGGCGATCCTGGTCAGCGAATTGCGCAGGTTCTGCAGCCCGGCGTTAAGCATGTCCCAGCTGGCCGGGTCATCGCCCTGTTGGGCCAGCTGCTCCTTGAAGGCGGCAAAACGCGGCGCCACCTCGGCCTTCAAGGCCGGCGCGGCTGCCAGGCCAGCCAGCTCCGCCTCCACCTCGGCAAACCGCTCCGCCAAAAATGCCGCCCGGCCCGCGGGCAACAGCTTGCCAAAACGAGACGGGTTCGCAAACACCTGCCCGACCGGCGCCCAGGTCGACAAACCGCCTGCGGTCGGGCCGCAACGCGTCACATTAAAGGTGATGCCCCGGGCCGACGTCAGGTCGCCCAGACCCAGCTCGGCAGCGGGAATGGCCAGCTCAATGCTGAACTGCGTCGGCGTGCGAACCGAACGCGCCTGCGCCTGGGACACAAACGCCGAATCGGTCAGCCCGACATCGCGATGCCGCAAAACCTGCTTCCAGCCATCCGCATTGACCAGATACTGGAAAAACAACGGCTGACGGCTGTCCGGCCGCAAGAAAAATTCAATGCAGTCGTCTTTCCAGATATTGTCGTTGTCCTGGGTGGCGGACAATTGATATTCGACGCCTGGCGGCACCGGGCATTTAACCGCCAGGAATAAAGTCTGGCCATCAGTCGCCACGGCAGCCCGGGCGGCGTGGGTGACAAACTGGTCGTCCGCCTTCACAAAGGCGCCAAGGGCGGCGGCGGCCTGGTCCAGCACCGTGAACGGCGCCGTCCATTCCGCCTCGGCCCAGAAGGGCTCGTCGAGATTGCCGTCCAGCACGGGGCCGGCCGGCGCCGTTTTCAGCACAAGATTCGGGTCGCTGACCGAGGCGGCGGCCGGCGCGGCCGTGGCCGTGGCCGTGGCCGCGGGGAGCGCAGTCGGGTCAGCGACCCGGTCCCAAAGGCGCACATCGTCAATCAAACCGGTGAACTGCCGCTCGTTCTTGTCTCCGGGGAAGGCTCCGCCGAAGATCAGCAGCGGGTACGCCTCAGGGTACATTCCCGCCAGGTCGGCAAAAGCCAGGGCGCCGGCCGCCTCCTGATAGAGGACGCCATCGACCCACAGCTGGCATTGACCGCCGGACTGCGCGGCCAGGCGCACCGTGTACCACAGACCGGGCCGGAAATCACGCGGTTCGCCCTCCAGGCGGAAGCTCTTCAGCAACGTCTTGCCGTCATCGGTCTTGACCCGGATTTCCACGCCCAGGCGGCCTTCCGGAGTGATGTACAAGTCCAGAAACCGCCGGCTCCAGCTGTGCGCCATGTAATAGACCAAAGTGGTCGGCTTGGCGGATGCCTGGAATTCGACAGCCGTGCGGAACCGCAGCTCCAAGGTGAAGGCCGGCCATTCCATCACCATCCGGGGGACCTGCCGGCGGTGCTCGCCTGGCCGGCACTGCAAGGCCGCGCCGCCGCCGTAGCCGCCGCCAACCACAAAATCGGCCGACAGGGCGCGGCCGCCACCGCCCGGCGAGACTTGCCGGCCATTGACCACCTTGAAGCCGGAAGCCTCGAAATCCCAGTGAAACACCGGCGCCGGCGCGGCCGCAACAACCACCCCCGCCACGACCAGCAAAATCGCCAAATGCCTTCTCAACATGACGCCTGTTCTCCTCGTTGGTTCTGACACAAATGTTCCAAAATCAGAAGGTCGGTACTCTGACGGCAGTCCAGGGCATGCGGTGAAAAGACCAGCGGCGCCGCACCGCCGGCATGGTGCCATTCGCCCGCACGCAGCAGCAGCTCGACCGCCATGCCGCCGATTCGGGCGAAGCCGACGTCCACCGTCGACAACGGCGGGCACATCAGGGTGCGCCCCGGCAGGCCGCAATAGCCCATGACCGCCACATCCGCCGGAATCCGCAGTCCCAGCCGCAGCAGCGCCGGATAGCACAACATGGCCGCATAGTCGGAATAGCACATCAACGCCGTCGGCCGGACTTCCTGCTGCTGAAAAAAAGCCGTGACCGCTGCCAGGGCGGCCTTTTCATCATAGCGAGGCAAGGTGATGCACAAACGGGGATCGCTGTCCAAGCCCAGGCCGTCAAGCAGCGCCGCGTAGTCGTCATCGCGATAGCCACGGTGCCCCGTGCCCGCCAGCCAGACCGTAGCCACCCGGCGGTGGCCAAAACCGGCCAGATGACGCAACCCGTCGGCGAATGCCGCCCGTTCATCGGTGGCGACGACGGCCATGCCGGTGACTTGATGGTCCAAAACCAGGGCATGCGCCAAAACAACAGGCAACCGACTGGCACGCAACAGCTCCAGCAAGGCCTCGTGACCCAGAAAACAACTGGCCACACTGATGATCCCGAGGTACTCTTGGCTGACCCGCTCGGCCAGCGCCATGATACCCGGCCGCGGAATCAGCCGCATGTCAAGATGATCAATGCCGAGACGGTGCTGACGGCAGGCCTGGTCAACGCTCGGCAGAATATGCAGGACCGGATGGTATTCCTCGATCTCCTCGTTGGCGCCATTGATGAAAAGAATCTTGCGCGAAACACCAGTCCCGCCGCCAAGCACGGTCGTGCCGCGACGGGCGCTGCGCTCAATCAAACCTTCCTCGGCCAGGCGCCCCAACGCCGAACGCAAGGTCACTCGGCTGACGCCAAGCTCACGGCAATACTCCGGCTCCGACGGCAAACGCGAACCGGGAGCATATTGACCCGACGCGATGGCCGACCGTATCCTCAGATACGTCTGGTCTTTCTTCAAACTGTCCATGACGTTGACGCTGCCTGCGGAGAAGACATAACCGATGGAAGAGGAAGTCTGATAATACAATACATGATACAAATAGGCGCGTCAATACGGGACAATTAATTTTGGGGAATTTTTTGCTGATGCGCAACAAGGAACTCGGCAAGGCCGGGAAGGTAGCCAGACCATCTTGGTCTGGTTACGGAAAGGGAAGGTAGCCAGACCATCTTGGTCTGGTTACGGAAAGGGAAGGTAGCCAGACCATCTTGGTCTGGTTACGGAAAAGGCTCGCCAGAGCTGGAAGCTCTGGCTACCTTCTTTTGGCCTGGCGACGG
>CAYOUR010000007.1:29563-34192 GCA_964407145.1 uncultured Lentisphaeraceae bacterium
GAAAAGGCTCGCCAGAGCTGGAAGCTCTGGCTACCTTCTTTTGGCCTGGCGACGGCAAAGGCGGGAAGGCAGCCAAACCATCGTGGTCTGGCTGCCTTCTGCGCCGGCTGGCTGCTCGGGTGCGTCAGGGCCTGGTCATGTCACGCCGTCCCTACTTCCAGGTCACGCGTACCTCTTCGCCTGTCTTCCAGGGACTGACCGTCACCTTGACCGCGCACGCGTCCTCGTCCCAGTTCCAGTTGTCAGCGGCTTTGCCATTGACCGAAACGCTTTCCGGCGGAGTGACGGCACGAATGACCAGATGGGCAGTTCGAACGTCGGGCCGGCCGGGGCATTCGCCCTGACTCGGGTAAATTCTGATTTCACTGGCACGGCATTCCAACCGGGTCGTAGCCCATTCGCCATCGCGATGCCTGAGCGATTCTCCGTCATCCTCATAAAGGACGAATTCGGTGTCCGCCTGGCCGGGATAGGCCAGGAAGGTCACTTCCTCGGCGTAGCCGTGTTCGACGTGCGGCTGGACCGCCCAGGTGGGGATGATGGCGCCTTCCCGAACCAACAGACAGCCGCCGCGATGAGTCGGATATTCGGCCCTGGTGACCAGCGGACCAGTCAGCGTGCGACCGGTCCAGAAATCAATCCAGTTCCCGGCCGGCAGGCGCAGTTCGTCCGTATAGGCAGTGACCAGCAGAAAGTCGCCAAGCATATACTGGGTGCGGACCTCGTCCCAGGCCGGGTCGTCCGGGCAGACCAGGGACATGGCCCGCATCACCGGCATGCCTGACCGGAACGCCTGCGCCGCCGTCGAATAGAGATACGGCAGCAGCTGGTAGCGCAGACGCGCATAATCGCGGAACATCCGCTGGCCGGCCGGATCCAGCAGCCACGGCTGACGCCAGTAGGCCCAGTTGTTCAGCTGGGCCCAGGTCTGCAGAAAACCGAAATGAATGCCGCCGGGGCAGAACACATCCATGTCGCAAGAGTGATTGGCATGACCGGACAAGCCGTGGTTCAGCATGGACGCCAGCGGCTTGGGACCGCCGCCGGTATCGCCGGCCCAAGTGGCCACGTACTGCTGAATGCCCGTATAGCCGCCGGCCGAATAGACCATCGCGCGGCGCCCGGCGTGCTCTTCAAAGCCCCTGACCATCTGCTTGCCGTAAATCAACGGATACAGATTGTGCATCTGCTCGTCATTCATGCCGTTGCCCCAGGCGCGGTCGGGATGCTCAATGACCTGATTCGAACCGTCCAGCTTGAAGGCGCAAACACCCTGTTCGACAAATTTCCGCAAATGATCGAACCACGGTTCCGGCAACTCGGGCGCGGGGGGCGCAGGGGGCCCGACAACCTGGCCGGAGACGGCCGCTCCCGTCGCGCCGGCGCCGGCGCCGGCATCTGCCCGCTGCGGCTGCCGGAAGTGCTCGTCCTTCTCGAAGTCATCATCATCATCATCATCGGCGGCGGCGGCGGCGGCTTCCGGAACGACAGTCGCCGTGGCCGGAACAGCCCCCGCGCCACCGCCAAGCTGCTGCTCCTCAAGCACACTCAGGTCATGGTCGCAGCAGAGCCAGAGACTGAGCTTGTATCCCAGCCGTCCAAGCGCCCCGATGAAGGTCTGCGGTCCGTTCGGCGCCCAGCGCGGGAAGAAGAAGCGCTCGGGATGCCAGGCCTTGGCCGTGCTGTAGTCGTAGTTTTTCGACATCCAGCCGGGCTCCAGGCCGATGACGTCGCAGGGGATGCCCTCCCGGCGAAAGGCGAGGGCCTCATTGACCAGGTTGAAGGCGTCGACCTGCTGGTTGCAGACATAGGTCAAGGCATACGCCCAGATCGGCAGCAGCGCCGGACGACCGCTGAGCGCGGTGTATTCGTCCAGCAGCCCGGCATAGCCGTCGCCGGTAAAGACATAGAAGTCGGCCTCCGACTGCGCGGCCGTGCAGACCAGCTGGTCCGGGTCCGCCTTGCCGACATCAAACTGGTGGCGCCACGTCGTGTTCACCAAGAGGCCCCAGTTGCGGCTGCTGAATAAAACGGGAATCGGAATGTAGCTTTTGACATTACGAACCCAGATTTCATAGGTCTCGCCGCGGCGCATGATGTTCTCCCGGCTGACATCACCCAGCCCGTACAGGCGTTCGTCCGGCGCCAGCTGCCAGGCATATCGGAATCCCGGGCCGACCTGCGGCGCCTCGGTCTGCCGCACCAGACGTTCGCCGGCGGCGTTGAACAGGCTGAACCGGCCGTCAGCCCGGCTGACCTCCAGCTGGGCGCCGGCCGTGACGACACGCACAGCCCCGGCGGATTCGGCAACCGTGAAGTCGGGATGCGCCGCCACCGGGAGATAAATCCGGTAACGGTTCAAGGCCGACTCTGTCCAGGCTCCGTTGCGACTGAAGCGCAGGCGGAACAGCCGTGATGTCAGCACGTCCACCCGCAGCTGAAGGCGGTCCTGGAGGTTGAAGACCAGGCTGTGCCGGTCCAGGGGCGCGGTGTCAGGAAGGCGATTTCTGCTCATGCCATGCATCCTCGGTCATCAGGTTAACGATGCCAACCAGCAACGGTGACGTTTCCCGGCGGCGCACGGTCCGGACCGCAGGCAACCAAGCCGCACCAGACGTTCCCGGCGGCGGCTGGCCGTGCCGGGATTTCTCGGCTCGTCCCGTCTTGAATATGTAATCAGTCACCCATGGATCATGAAGCCATGGCGTGGTTCCGTCGCCCTTCCCGGATGGAGTGTGAGGCGCTACCATGCCTTCTACGGTGTTGTGTCGCCCCTGCAGGGCTCCCTTCAGAGAAAAACCACCCGCGCCCCAAGGCGGTGCGGCCTGCGGCCGCCTGCCGTGGGCTTTTATGCCGCGCCCCTGCGGGACGCCCGCAGGTGAGGCTCTGCCTGTTCCAAGATTGGACTTTTAAGGCGGGTTCTGTCAATGGCTGACCGACGGCTTGAAAATCAATTTATTATACCAGTGCTCCCTTGATTTGCAACGCAACCCGGTTATGATAAACGCGTTTGTTTTTCCGGGTCTTGCCGGCGCCGGCGCCGGGCTGGCAAATCCGTCCTCATCTTTCACCGCTCACCCCAGGTCCATCCCATGAACTGCTTCCGTGGCATCGCCATCCTGATTTCCCTGCTGGCCGCGGTCGCCGGCAGCCAGCCGGTTTCCGAGCTGAAGGTGCTGGCCATCGGCAACAGCTTTTCCGGCAATGCGTTCCGGTACCTCCAGAACATCATCGACGCGCACGGCAAGGTCAAAGCGACCCTGGGCCATGCCTCCATCGGCGGATGCTCCCTGGAACGCCACTGGCAGGAACACCTGAAGTCGCAGCAGAATCCCGAGCACAAGCCGTATTCCTACCAAGGCAGGAAACTCAACCTGCAGGACTACCTGGCAGCGGAAAAATGGGATGTGGTGACCGTGCAGCAGAACAGCCCGAACAGCTTCAAGCCGGAGACGTTCCAGCCTTGGGCGGACCACCTCGCCGGGCTGATCCGGCAGCATGCCCCCCAGGCCAGAATCCATATCCACCGCACCTGGGCCTACCGGCCCGACCACCGCTTCTTCCGCGCTGGCGCCGACTTCACGCCGGAGGACATGCACCGGCAAAGCGGCGAAGCGTACCGCCGTCTGGCCAAACACCTGCAGGCCCCCCTGATCCCCGCCGGAGACGCCATGTGGCTGGCCTTCCATACACAGACCGCCAAGGCCGTCCTGCCCGATCCTGACTTCAATTATGAAAAGCCCACCCACCCCCAACTGCCCAAGGACGACGGCGCCCTGATCACCGGGTACAGCTGGCGCAAGAACGCCAAAACCGGCGTCCCGGAATTGAAGTTTGACGGCATCCACGCCAATGCCCGCGGCTGCTACCTGATCGGCTGCGTCTGGTACGCCTTCCTCTTCCAGCAGGACCTCGCCGACCTCCAGTACGCACCCGCCGGCATCACCCCGGAAGACGCCCGGTTCCTGCGCGACATGGCCCGGAAAACAGTCCTCGACAACCGCTGACCGACCAACCGCCGCCTTGGGCGCCGAGCCGCCAGCAGCCCCCCGCCAGGCCGCAGCCAAATCCGCACCAGGGAGAAAAAGCATGAAACCACTGAAGATCGCCATCGTCGGCACCGGCAGCGTGGCCAGCAACAACTATCTCCCCTTTCTTTCCCGACAGGCGCACGTCACGCTCTCCTACCTGTCCCGGACCCGCGCCAAGGCCGAGGCCTGCCAGCAGAAATTCGGCGGCCGCGTCTGCGACTCCCCGGCGGAACTGATGGCCGATCAGCCAGACACCGTGCTGATTCTGACCAATGAAGACCAGCACTATGACGTCGCCTGCCAGCTGCTGGCCTTCCATCCGCGGCGCCTGTTCCTGGAAAAACCGCTGCATGCCCGCCAAGGGCAGGCGCAGGTCACCGAAAACGACTTCTTTGAAGCCCGCGAACTCCTGCTCCGCGCCCGGCAGCAGGGCGTTGAGACGGCGATGAATTTCAACTATCGCTTCTTCGAGGTCAGCACCCGGCTCCGCGACGTGCTGTCCAGCCGCGACCCCGGCCCGTTACGCCAGGCGACGCTTTATGTCAACTATGCCTGCTGGAGCCACTGCCTGGACCTGCTGCGCCACTTTGGCGGCCAG
>CAYOUR010000007.1:34202-35089 GCA_964407145.1 uncultured Lentisphaeraceae bacterium
CCAGGCACTCAATGGCACGGTCAGCTACGGCAGCGGCCGCCAGCACGGACCAGACCTGGCCGCCGCCTTCCTCCTGGATGGCGGCGCCACCGGCACCCTGCTCGGCACTTCCGGCTCCGTCTTCAAATTGTCCCTGTATCACCTCATCCTCAATTTCGAACATGCCATGGTCGTCATTGACGACCTCGACTCCCGCCTGGACCTCAGCTTCGACAACACCAGCTACCGCGAATCCTATTGCCTGCAGCCCAACGCCTCCCGCTGGAACCAGTATGCCGCCTCCTTCGAAAAAGCCCTGGCCGCCTACCTGCAAAGCCTGGAGCAGGACGCCCCGCCGCCCGTATCCGGCCTGGAAGGCCTGGCAGAGTTGCAGCTCGAAGCCGCCCTCCGCCGCTCAGCCCGTATCCGCGCCGCCGTCGACGTCCAGCAGGACTTCCCCATGCCCTGAACCCGCCAGGACGGCGCCGAAGCAGACGGCGCCAGGCCGGCGGGTGTCCGCCCCCCCGCCCCCCCGGCCCTTCATTGTAACCGGTCACCGATTGATAACAGGGCTTTTGGGATACGGTCAAGACGTCAGCCAACAAAACCCCGAGCCCCCTCCACGCACGCGCGATAAATGTGCCTCGCCATCACCGCGGCAGACGGCAAGCCGACCCAAGCCCCCCACGCGCGCGCGACAAATGTGCTCCAAGGCGATCTGGAAGCCCTGGCTGCCGGAAGCCCTCCCCACGCGCGCGCGACAAATGTGGATGGTGGCCCCCTCTTGGGTGGGTGGGCTTGATTTCTAGAAGCCACGCGAAAAAATACCTCCGGACAGGCCATTTTTCAACGTCATTTTGCCGAATCATCGTCATTTTGTGCTTTGGCGGGAATTCAGACGCCGGCAG
>CAYOUR010000008.1:0-3954 GCA_964407145.1 uncultured Lentisphaeraceae bacterium
ATACCGCCTGTCAAACGCCTTCTTCCATCACCACATTTTGCACATTAACAAATTTTCTATAAGATAACCAATTTCGGGTCATTTTGCAAGTGTTTCAATGGCGGTGATGCGTGAAGAAGGTAATCTGCGCCTCCGGCGGATGACTCTTTTGCTGGAGGCTTTTTGGACTCTCATCCAACTCTCGATATACAATGGGTGACCGATTACTGAAAAAGCGAGCTGAGGGCGGTGAAAAGGAACGTGCGAGGCCAACCTTCCGCTGCGCTGCCCTATGGTTTTATGGCTCCATTGTCCCTTTCAGCGTTTCATTGTCGGAATATCCCCGGCGGTCCCTGCCTGGATTTAGCGTTGAAGCGCCAGAGGCCGTGGCTCCGCAGCTTTGAAAATTAAAACGACGGGCACAGGACGCATGAGGCCTGGGCCCGTCGTTTTGGCGTAACTCGTGCTGGAAACATAGGGACGTAAAGGACGGCAGATAGGGCAATGGGACTAATATACACTTGGGCTCTTGAAATCGCCCAAAGCCAGACCGAATCCTAAAACAAGGCGCATTGCCCCTCTTCGTCCCATTACCGTCGTGCAGGCCATTGGACGAAGGTGGGGCGCTGGGATGCGGTATGTCGCCTGCCGGTAAACTGGGTCCTACGGGCGGTTGGGCATTTTCCGGCGACCGCCGTCCGACCGGCTGCTGCTGCGACCCGATGTCCGGCGCCGCTGCGTCGGCGCCGGCGGGGGCGTCATTGAGTCTTCGGAACGGCTCCCGCCCATGACTGGCGATTCGGGGACACGCACGGATTGCGGCCTGGTCGGCCCGGGGGCGACCACACTGTCGCGGACGGTGCGGCCTGGAACAACCCGTGCCCTGCTTTCTTCATAGCCAGGCAGAGAGGTGGGGACGCCGGGACGCGTCGTTCCGCCCAGGCGTGAACGCGCCTCCGGCCGAATGACATCCGCTTCGCCAGCCATGGTCGGCCTGGGCCGCTCGCGCTTGCGTATTTGCGGGGCGTTATTGCGGTCCGGCGCGGTCGTGGCCTGCCGCTCGGGCTCCGGCCTGGTGTCGCGATTGCTCTCTCGTTCCGGCCTGGTGTCGCGATTGCTCTCTCGTTCCGGCCTGGTGTCGCGATTGCTCTCTCGTTCCGGCCTGGGGTCGCGATTGCTCTCCCGTTCCGGCCTGGGGTCGTTGTTCCGTTCGGCTGGATGTCTGTTTCCCCGCGGTTCGTCGGCAGGTCGTCCGTCACGTTGAGTCGTAGCGGCCAGGTTGTCGCCGGGATTCCGGTTGGATACCGGCCGCGGTTTGCGGTCGGGGCTGGTGCTGGCTGGCGTTTCCCACTTGGAGCGCCCTTGGCGATAGGATTCCACCTGCCTGCCGCGTCGGGCGTGTTCGTCGCGCTGGCGGGCATCAAGTTTTTCGAATCTTTTTTCGTTGTCCTGGCCGCGGGCCAGGTCGTGGATGGGTCGGATGGATTTTCGGTTGTCGCGTTCCCGGAGGTCAGGTCTGGTCCGATTGCGTTCTTCGTATTGGCGGTAGGTGCGTGGCGGCCTGGTTTCCGCTTGTTGCCGGCGATGGTCGAAGTCACGTCGTTGCTGGCGGCTCCAGTCGGGTTGGTCGCGATGGCGCCATCGGGCATGGACAAAAAGATGGTCATGGAACATGACCCGATGCCGGACGGCAAACCAGGGGTAGTAGCCCATGCTGGTGTAATGGACCGCGTAGTAATCGCCGAAGTAGTAGTGGCATCGGCGCGGGGAGAAAAACAGGTCTCCGAGAATCAGGTCGACGCCCACGACCAGGCGCGGCGAGAAGCTGAATCCGGTCCGCAGATAAACGCCGCTGGTGAAGCGCATGGGCAGGAAGGCCACGCCGCGCTCCGGCAGGACGTAGTCCCAGTAGCCGTCGACAAACACGTATCCGTGCGGGGTGTAGACATAGTGCGCCGGCGCCCACACCCAGTCGGCCCTGGCGGTCACCCAGAAGCCCGGGCGCCAGGCATAGCTGCCAGAACGCCAGAAGGTCCCGGGCTGCCAGACCCAGCACCCTGGAACCCAGAGGCTGTCCGGCGCCGGCGCTGACGCGGAGGGGCCCTGTTCCAGCGTCTGCGGCGGCTCGGGCAGGTACACGATGTTGCGGGCGCCGGCGTCCTTCCAGAAGCCGACCACCCATTCGAAGCCGCCATCCGTTTCGCGCCAGTAGCCCGGAACCCAGCTCTTGCCGGGTGGCACTGCCCGCCAGCAGCCGGAAATCCAGATGAACTCATTGGCCTCGTCGTCATAGTGCCAATAGCCGGGTATCCAGACCACGTTGTCACCGGCCGGCTTTTCCTCCGGGGGGATTTCCTGGATCGACTCGGGGGGCTGGTAGGCAATCACAAACCGTTCGTCGACATCAGGGCTGACAGGCTGGGCAAAGGCCTCGTGCACCGGGCCGCGCGTCAATGGCTCGGCTTCGGCGCCGTAGTCCCAGTCCTCGGCCGCGCGGGTACCGTTCAGGGAAAACAGGCCCACGGTCAGCGCCATGAAGGTCAGCAGCAGGCTTCGTGTGTTGGTCATGACAGCACCTCCTCCAGGATAATTCGTCCGTGACATGTCGTCATTCAAGGTGGTTTTGCCTGGGCAGCATGCGGCGCCGCGCCGCTCCAGGCGCGGTTGGCAACGTTGCACAATAAACTCCGCTGCCCGCGCTTTTATTGACCATTGGAATCAAACAAGTGTTCCATGTCGCGCCGGGGCCGCTTGCCGCGCGGCGGCAGCGGGCCAGACACCGTGGCCAGCGGGCCGTCGGGGCCGATGCGGGAACAAAAAAAGCCCGGCGCCGGGAAGTTCCGGGGCGCCGGGCCCATGGAGGCGTGTCTTACTTGGCGAAGTAATGCGTGTGCAGCAGCTTGTGGGCCAGCTGGCTGCCGGGTTCGCCCAGGTAGTCCTTGTACAACTTGATGATGCTGGGGTTCTGGTGCGATTTGCGCAGCGTGATGCTCTTGTCCGCCGCGTAAATCGCTTCCTTGCGCTTCTCCAGGGTCTTCAGGTTGCTGCCGGTGTAGGGCTGGCCGCCGCCGTTGATGCACCCGCCCGGGCAGGCCATGATCTCAATGGCGTGATACGTGGCCTTGCCGTCCCGGATTTTGGTCAGCAGCTTGCGGGCATTGCCCAGGCCGGAGCAGACGGCGACTTTCAGATCCTGGCCGGCGACCTTCACGGTCGCCTCCTTGATGCCTTCCAGACCGCGGATGGCGACAAAGTCGATCTCCTTGATGTCCTCGCCGCTCAGCACGTCGTTCGCAGTCCGCAGGGCGGCTTCGAGGACGCCGCCGGAGGCGCCGAAGATGACGCCGGCGCCGGTCGATTCGCCGAGCGGGTCGTCGTAGTCCTCGTCCTTCAGGGACGCGAACATGACGCCGGCTTCCTTGATCATCGAGGCCAGCTCGCGGGTCGAGAGCACGTAGTCGACGTCCTTGACGCCGTCATGGCAGAATTCCGGGCGGGCGGCTTCGTACTTCTTGGCCAGGCAGGGCATGACCGAGACGACGGTGATGTCGCTGGGCTTCAGGCCCATCTTCTCCGCATAATACGATTTGGCCACCGAGCCGAACATCTGCTGGGGCGACTTGGCGGACGACGGCATGTGGAGCAGTTCCGGGAACTGGTGCTCGAAGAAGTTGACCCAGCCGGGGCAGCAGCTGGTCAGGATGGGCAGGTTCTTGCCGGTCTTCAGCCGGTTGATCAGCTCGGTACCCTCTTCCATGATGGTCAGGTCCGCCGAAAAGTCCGTGTCAAACACCTTGGCAAAGCCGAGGCGGCGCAGCGCCGCGACCATTTTGCCGGTGGTGATGGTGCCGGCCGGAATGCCGAATTCCTCGCCCAGGGCGACGCGGACCGACGGCGCGGTCTGGACCACGACGTGCTTGCTCGGGTCGTTGATTTCGCGCCAGACATCGTCCTTATAGCCGATTTCCGTCAACG
>CAYOUR010000008.1:3964-34624 GCA_964407145.1 uncultured Lentisphaeraceae bacterium
GGTCAGGGCGCCGACCGGGCAGGCCATGACGCACTGGCCGCAGAACGTGCAGCTGGTCTCGATCAGCGGCTTCTGCTCCTCGGGTGACACGGTGGCATTGAAGCCGCGGTTGATGCCCGACAGCACGCCGACGGTCTGCACGACATTGCAGGCGGTTTCGCAGCGCCGGCACATCACGCATTTGGTCAGGTCGCGGCGGATGGCGCCGCTGCTGACATCAATCGGGAATTCGCTCTGGGCGCCCTGGTATTTGATTTCATGCACGTCGAATTCATGGGCCAGGCGCTGCAGCTCGCAGTTCTGGTTCATGGCGCAGATCAGGCAGTCCTTCGGGTGGTTGGACAGCAGCAGCCCCAGCATGGTGCGGCGGGCCCGGATGGCGCGGAGGGAATTGGTCTTCACCTCCATGCCCTCGGAGACCGGCGTGCAGCAGGACGGAGCCAGGTTGGGCCGGTTGGCGACTTCGACCACGCAGATGCGGCAGGAGCCGGCCTTGTGCTCCACGCCCAGGCAGTCCAGCTTGATGTGGCACAACGTCGGGATTTTCAGGCCCAGGGTGCGTGCCGCCTCCAGGATGGTCGTGCCTTCCGGCACCGACACCGGTATGTCATTGATCTTCAGGTTAATCATCGTCCTTGTGGCTCCTATCTTGAACTTATTGTTTGTCAATGGCCTGGAACATACACTTCTGGAAGCAGATGCCGCACTTGATGCACTTGTCCTGGTCGATCATATGGCGCTTCTTGGTCGCGCCGGTGATGGCCTTTTCCGGGCAGTTCTTGGCGCAGACGCCGCAGCCGACGCATTTCTCATTGATGGTGAAGCGGATGAGCCGGGCGCAGACGCCGGCCGGGCAACGGCGCTCGTTGACATGGGCTTCGTATTCGGCGGGGAAGTTGACCAGGGTGGAGAGGACCGGGTTGGGCGAGGTCTGGCCGAGTCCGCACAGGGCGGTGTCCTTGATGACCAGGGCCAGGTTGCGCAGTTCCACCAGGGTCTGGGGGGTGCCCTTGCCGTGGCAGATGTCGGTCAGCATTTCGTACAGGCGGCGGTTGCCGATGCGGCACGGGGTGCATTTGCCGCACGACTCGTCGCAGGTGAATTCCAGGAAGAAGCGGGCGATGTCGACCATGCAGTCGTCCTCGTCCATGACGATCATGCCGCCTGAGCCCATCATGGAGCCGATGGCCTTGAGGGTGTCATAGTCGATGGGGGTGTCGAGGTTGTTGGTGGCGATGCAGCCGCCGGAGGGCCCGCCGGTCTGGACGGCCTTGAACTGACGGCCCTTGTTGATGCCGGCGCCGAGGTTGAAGACGATGTCGCGGAGCGTCGTGCCCATGGGCACTTCCACCAGGCCGACGTGGTTGATCTTGCCGGCGAGCGCGAACACCTTGGTGCCGGGCGAGCCGGGCGTGCCGATGGTCTTGAACCAGGCCGCGCCCTTGCGGATGATGGCGGCCACGTTGGCGTAGGTCTCGACGTTGTTGACGACGGTCGGCTTTTTCCAGAGGCCCTGGATGGCCGGGAACGGCGGCTTGACCGTGGGCTCGCCGCGGCGTCCCTCGACCGAGCGGATCAGGGCGGTTTCCTCGCCGCAGACAAAGGCGCCGGCGCCGTATTTGAGTTCGATGTCAAAGTCGAAGCCGGAGCCGAAGATGTTCTTGCCCAGGAAACCCATGGCGCGGGCCTGGTCGATGGCGATGCGCAGGCGGGTGATGGCCAGGGGGTATTCGGCGCGGATGTAGATGATGCCGGTGTCGGCGCCGATGGCGTAGCCGCCGATAGTCATGGCTTCAAGCACGGAATGGGGGTCGCCCTCCAGGACGGCGCGGTCCATGAAGGCGCCGGGGTCGCCCTCGTCGGCATTGCAGACCATGTATTTCTTGCCTTTGGGCTGGGCGGCGGCGAACTGCCACTTCTTGCCAGTCGGGAAGCCGGCGCCGCCGCGGCCGCGGAGCATGGAGTCCAGCAGGACCTGGGACACGTCTTCGGGCTGCATCCTGGTCAGTACCTTGGCCAGGGCCTGGTAGCCGTCCTGGCGGATGTAGTCTTCGATCAGTTCCGGGTTGATGCGGCCGGTGTTGCGCAGGGCGATGCGGGCCTGCAGGGCCTGGTCCGTATTCTTTTCGTCTTCCGGATAGTACCAGGTGCGTTTGACGACGGTCGCGCCTTCGGCGGCCTTGGTCAGGCCGGCGGCCAGAATCGCCGGGACCTGGGACGGCTTGACGTCGCCGTAGATGACCGACTTGCCGCTGTTGTCGCGCAGCTCGATGGTCGGTTCGCAGTAGCACAGGCCCATGCAGCCCACGGGGATGGATTCATATTGCTCGGCGTGTTCCGGGCTGGCCACGGCTTCTTCAATGGCGTCAAACACCTTCGAGCCGCCGGCGGCCAGGCCGCAGGTGCCCAGGGAAACCAGGATTTTCACCTTGTCGGAGACGGCTTCGGCAAGGCTCGCCTTGAAGGCTTTCAGTTCAGACGGGGTTTTAATGGTCATGTTGGCTTGTTCCTTCAAGGTTTAGTCCTGATATTCAGCAATGATCTCGCTGACCTTTTCAGGTGTGACTTTACCATAGACGTGATCATCGACCATGACGACCGGGGCCAGGCTGCAGGCGCCGACGCAACGCAGCACGTTGAGGAAGAATTTCCGGTCGGGGGTCGTTTCGCCTTCACTGATGTTGAGCTGCTTCTTGAATTCCTCGACGATGCGCATCGAGCCTTTGACAAAACAGGCGGTGCCGCAGCAGATGCTGATTTTGTGACGGCCGATGGGCTTGTCCGTGAAGTAGGAATAGAAGCTGATCACGCCATAGATTTCGGAACGGGTGATCTTGAGCCTTTCCGAGACCACCTGCTGCACTTCCGACGGCAGGTATCCGAAGATGCCCTGGGCCTTGTGCAGTGTTTCAATCAGAAGACCACGGTTGGCGTCAATGTCCTGGCCCAAGGGCAAAGCATCGATGAACGCCACCAGCTGTGACGTCTTCTCGGGCTCCAGCCGCATCAGTTTCTCCAGGGCTTTTTCCTTCTTGCAGCAGTCGCAACTCATGTTACCTCCGTCTTGCTTCAAACGCAACCTTGCGGCCGGACCAGTCCGGCCGGCACTCGTTCAACACGTCATCCGATAATTGGCAGTACCCGCATGACCCGCCCGGAAAACAATCCGCGGCCAGTGGCGAGAACGCCTCAATCACTATTCTCCCGGATGCCTGGTTGTCCTGTCAGGCACCCGTTCGTCCCGCCGCCAATCAACACAATCCCTGGAACTGGCAGCCACGTCGGCTGCTCCCCAAAAATAACGAACCCGTCGACTGGCCATCCCAAGGCTAAATCAATAATATACCGTGCGAAACCAATAAATCCCAATGACGGGAGACGCTTTTTGTATTTTTTTTCACAATAGGGCGGCCGCGTGCCCCGGAAAGCGTGAAATCCGAATGATGACACCAGGCTTGGCTTGCAAAGTCTCGCCCCGGCAGTTATTTTTCCGATATGCAGAAATCAAGCCCGTACGTCCGGTGGGGCCGCCGACGACGTCGCGGCGGCAGGTGCGCGGGCTTGGGGACGCGAGGGGGGGAGTGGCTGGAGTGGCCGGCGCCGGAGGTTTATGTTCATGACGGAAACGGAGAAGATACTTGACCGGCTGCAGCGGCTTGGCATTCCGGAGCTGGCCGCGTTGCATGCCCTGAATGTCCTTCCCGGGAGCTACATCAACCTGGAATGCCGGCTGCCCAATGGCGCGACCGGGAAGATCCTTGACGATGGCAGGACGTACTACGCCGCCCAGGCGGAAAAGCCCGGCTGCGACCGCTGCTACGGCGTCGCCGCTGACGCGGAGCAGATTGCCGTTTATGAGTACGGCTGCAACGGCGCCGACGCTGTTCTGGTCGCCTGGCTCAAGCGCTAGGCCGGGCCAATCAGGCGCAACTCGCCGCGGCCGACCGCTTCTGCTGCTGGCCCGGGTGGCGGAAAACCCCGCCGCCGGCAACCGTGACGGCCTGGACCCGGAATGGCATTGGCCAGCGGCGAAAACATCGTGGCCATCACCAGCCGTCCCGATGCCCCCCCGGACATGGCGGTGCAGGGGCTGGAAATTTACCTGGCGACGTGAACAGCCGGTCGTGGCCGTGACGACGTCTGCCTCGACAGCTTTTCATGGCGGTCGAATCGTACGTCTTGCATGATCCGCATAGGGTGATTTTTGTGCGCAAATCATACGGAGAACAGGAAAGAACCACCGATGGACACCGATATACACCGATTTTTATGCAACCTTAAAACAGCGAAGAAGCGGCGTGCAGGGCTACTGCTTCGCTGCTCTAAGGATGAATTATGGCAGCCGATTGCATGGCGGGCTTGAATTCATTGCCTGCGGCGCTATTTTTAGCACTGAGTTGCATCAAATTTCAGGTGTTTCGGGACAGGCGCCCGGCGGTGGGAAAACATGCCTGACGCTTGCTGGCCCGGGTTCCGCTGGCACAAGGCCAGGACACCGGCCTTGTGCCAGCGGGGGGGGCATGCAGCCTCCAGCCCGCTGCCTGCCACGGGCGTTGTCGTCAAATCGGTGAACAATATGGGCGCAATGGCGATCAACCTTTATGCCGCCTGGGCGGGTTTTCTGTTCGGCTGCCTGGCGGGTGCCGTTCCCGGCCTGTTTTTTTACCGGAACGACTGGCTTGGCGGCTATGCTTCCTGGCCGCGGCGGATGATTCGCCTGGCCCATATCGCCTTCTTCGGCATTGGCCTCCTCAATCTATCGCTGGCCCTGACCGCGAGATGCCTTGGCCTTCAGACCGGGCTTCAGCCTGGTTCGGCCTTGATGATCGTCGGCGCCGTCGCCATGCCTGCGGTTTGCTATCTTTCCGCCTGGAAGCCCGTCTTCCGCCATTTCTTTTTCATTCCGGCCGGCGCCGTTACCGTCAGCATCGTTTTCTTCACCTGGAGGATCATCGGGTTATGAAGATCGGCATGTTTCCCATGAGTGGCATTCGGGTTTGCGACCAGGAACTGCTTCGGCTGGGGCTGACGTTGCCGGGATTTGTGGAGCGCAGCAAGACGATTGCGTCCCTGCCCAGTCTCGGTCTGCTCACCCTGGCCGGGATGACGCCAAGCCGCCATCAGATTGACTATGTCGAGGTGCCGGACCTGGGGCGGATGGCGTCGTTGCCGAAGGACATTGACCTGGCCGCCATTTCATCTTTCAGCGCCCAGATCGACGAAGCGTACGAATTGGCGCATTGGTATCGAAGCAAGGGCATACCCGTCGTCATCGGCGGAACGCACGCCACCGCGGTGCCCGAGGAAGCGTCGCAGCATTGCGACGCCGTCGCCGTCGGGGAGGGCGAGTGCACCTGGCTGCAGGTGCTGGAGGATGCCGAAAAGGGCCGCCTGCAGCGCCTTTACCGCCCTGACGCCAGCGGCTTCGACCTGGCCCAGGCGCCGATGCCGGCGTACGAGCTGTTGGACATCTCGAAATACAACCGGTTGACGGTCCAAACCAGCCGCGGCTGTCCCCATCATTGCGAATTCTGCGCCAGCTCCGTCGTGCTCACCGGGAAGTACAAGCAAAAGCCGATGGCCAAAGTCCTGGATGAAATCAACCGCATCCTCGCGATCTGGAAGCATCCGTTCATCGAGTTGGCCGACGACAACAGCTTTGTGGACCGCGCCTACTGGAGAGAGCTGCTTCCGCAGCTTCGCGGCAAAGGCCTGAAGTGGTTTGCCGAAACGGACCTCTCCGTTGCCGACGACCCGGAATTGCTTCGTCTGATGCGGGAGACGGGGTGCGCGCAAGTGCTGATCGGGTTTGAAAGCCCGGTCGAAGGCGGCCTGTCCGGCCTGGAGTTGCACGGCGACTGGAAGCATCGCATGTTTCCGCGCTACCGGGAGGCCATCCGCACCATCCAGTCCCATGGCATCACCGTGAACGGCTGCTTTGTGATCGGGCTTGACGGGCATTCCACCGCCATCTTCGACCAGGTCGTCGACTTTGTCCGGGAAACGGCGTTGTACGAGGTCCAGGCAACCATCTTGACGCCTTTCCCGGGCACGCCCCTGTATGCCCGCCTGGAACGCGAACACCGGCTGCTGGAGCCCCGCAATTGGCAGAAATGCACGTTGTTCGACATCAACTTCAAGCCGGCGCAGATGTCGGTTGACGAACTGCACGACGGGTTCAAGCGCCTGGTGATGCGGCTCTACAGCGACGATTTCACCAAATGGCGGCGGAGTCGTTTCAAGGACGCCCTGCGCACTCGGAAGGACAGGAGGTGAGGTCAGCATGAAGGGCAAGGGACTTGTGGCGTGGCTGTTTGCCGTTGCGGCCTTGTACGACGGGCTGCTCGGGGGCGCTTTTCTGGTGGCGTGCGGCCGTCTTTTCGAATGGTACGCGGTGACACCGCCGAACCACCCGGGCTATGTCCAGTTTTCGGCGGCGTTGCTGCTGGTCTTCGCGGTCATGTTCGTGGCCATTGCCAGGAGCCCGGTCAGGAATCGCGGCCTGATCCCGTATGGCATTCTGCTCAAGGTGTCGTACTGTTCAGTCGTGTTTTACCATTGGTTCACGACCGGCATCCCCAATATGTGGAAGCCTTTCGCGGTCGTCGACTTTGTTTTCCTGATTTTCTTTGTCTGGGCTTGGAAGACCACGGGTGCGATGTCTTCGGGCGAGGGCCGTTAGGAGCCGCCCTGCCTGGGAAACGATCCTCCAGTCCGGGAGGCACGCCGCCGCGCCTGGGAGTGTCCTCCCTCGGCATGACGCCTGCCGTCGCGTGCTCGGCCGTTGCTGCCGGCGCAACGGCGCGTCGTAGAGGACGTTTCGCATGGTGTCACAGGTGGCCGGCGACGCGCCCGAAGGTGTCGGTGGCCAGGCGGACCAGTTCCGTCTTCACCTGCCGCAGGCGTTGCCGCATGGCCTGTGGGTCGGCCAGGATGGCCCTGGTGGCCGCCAGCATTTTTTCGGCGGCGTGCGGGTCGTCCAGGTCGATCAGGCAGTCGTCCAGTCCCATATCGCGCACCATTTGCCGTTTGCGTCCGCATTCGGCGTAGGGCACGTGCAGCACTGGCACGGCGTTGCCGATTGCCATGATGACCGAATGCATCTCCACGCTGACCAGCAGGGCGCTGCGGCGCATGACCGCCAGGGCCTGCTCGGGCGTCCAGAAGAAGTCCATGGTGACGCATCGGCGGCGGGCTTCCGGCGTGAGCTGGTCGAAAAGCAAGGCGCGGGCTGACGTGTTTTTCTCCAGCGTGCCGCGCGTTTCATGGGCGATCAGCACCCGGTTGCCGGTTTCGGCCACGATGTTCTCGACATAGTCCTTCATGGCTGCCAGGTGGTGGCGTCGTCGTTCGGGGCCGATGGTTCCGCCAGTCGGGTCATGATAGGTCGGCGTTGGGCTGGAAAGTCGCAGGATGACGATGACAAATTGTTCCTGGGTCAGCCCTTGGTCGGCCAGGTATTGTTCGGCCCATCGGTCGTCGCCGGCCGTGAAAAAGACCGTCGTGTCGGGCCGGAAGCCGGTCTCCTTGAAGGTGAAGTGCTTTTGTTCGAGATAGTGCAGGGAGTCGGTGTCGCGGCAGAAGACGAATTCCGCCTCGCGGAAGAGCTGTTCGTAAAGCAGGTCGACCGGCCATTCGACCAGGTCGAACGACTGCGCACCGATGCCATAGGGGATTCGCAAAGCCCGTGCCAGGAGCAGCGACATGGCCAGCGGCAGCGTGTAGCCGAAGAGCCGACGGACGCCCAGGCGGCCGAAGTTCAGCGTCGTCCCCGAGTTGTAATAGACGAATCCGGCTTGGCTGAAGGCCTCGGCCAGGCGCGGAAAATGCTCCTGCAGGTCGGCGTACAGCTCCAGGGGAAAACGGTTGAGCAGGTCGTCCGCAATCGTTTCGGCGGTCTGGCTGGAGACGGCGCCGGTGCGGAATTGCTCCAGGGTCAAGGCGCCGTGGCGGTGCAGCAGGGCCTTCCAGGCCGAGCCCTTGACCGCTGTCCGCAAAATAGCCTCGGAAGCCGCGTCGGGCAGGGGGTCGCCGCCGATCAGGTCGAAAAACGGCATGGGCAGGACTTCGCCGTCGGGATTGTACCGCGGCAGGACCTGGCGATAATGCCGGAAGGCCGCGTCGCCTTCCGGCAGGTAGCTGATCAGCTTGACCGGCAAGCCCGGATGCTGCTGGCGCAACAGCGTGAACAATCCGGCCTGGATGCCCATGTCGCCGATGTTGTTGATACTCCAGGCGTAGGTGACTAAAAGGTGCCGGCGTGACATCGTGGCGTCTCCGGGGGTTGCTTGATGGACGAGGGACATCGGCAGGCATCACCATAGTCCGCTTTTCGCCAATGGCAAGACGACACCCGAAAAGCCGCATGTGGGCTGTGTCGGGGGCGGGCTCCGGCTCGGCAGCGACGCGTTGCCGCCAGAAATGGATTTGTCATTCCGTCCTATTCCATAAGTTACCAATAACCCTATACCCCATTCATGGCATATATTCTCAATGCCTGATGTTCCTGATTGGTGCTTCATTTGGTTGGAAAGAATAGGACATATGGGACATATGGGACATATGGGAAGACCAATAGGACAATAGGACGAATATCCCATTAAATTATGGCAGCCGCAACAAGTCCAACTGAGCCTTAACCTTGAGAGCATGAGGCTTATGTGATGGCGATGATTCCGACGCACGCTGTTGAATATCGCCTGCTATTACCGCATTTTTAACATTTAGAAAAAATATCATAAAAACAAATTTTCCTTTGCCGGCATGTTGCTTTCCATGATATGGCCATTTATACTAAAAAAATCTTGGAACAACCCCATTTCCATGAGATATTTTCATGCAGCTCCATCAGCTTGACGATCATCGTTGGGAATTGCGATACTGCTTCTGGAAGACTTCAGGAGCATCTTTCGCACTCGGGTTGTCGTTTGTTCTGCCCCTGTGCAAATGCGCTGCCAACGCGGCTGATTTGCCTGCCCACCAATGCCTCGGCGCATGCCTCGGAATTTCAGTTTGCCTGATGGTCGCCGGCTCTTGCTTCGAAATGGGACGCTGCCTGGTTGACCGGGACAAGGGCCAGCTGCTGCTTGAACGCCGAAATTTATTTCGCCGTTGCCGGCAAACGTATGATCTCGCTCGCGTTATGGCATTCCGCCTCGAACAAAATCCGCGGCTGAACAGTGCCGGATGTCGAATCGCCGTGCAGTTTCATGACGGCGAGACCCCCATGCCCGTACACCAAGTCTATCTCGGGCAGGGCCAATCCCGCTTGCAGGATGTTACGGAACGACTCAATGCCCTGCTTGCAGTGACGTGACCAGACCCGCGCCAACCAGGCCGGAAGCGCCGCCCCGCCGGATATGCCGGCCGAATCGCGCAGGCAGAGCTGAGGCAAACCGGGCCGCGGCTCGCCAGCGTGCCGTCCATAGGTGGAGTGCTGCCTGTACCAAGCTGGACTTTCCGGACGGCCGTTAAATAGCAGTACTGCTCTTCGACGTCGTCTTGCCGCTCCTCTTCACTGGCAGGTTGCGTGTCATTCTGGCGACGCAGGCTTCGATGGGACCGGCACGGTTCCGGAATGGCTGGTCAGTGTCGGGACTTTCCTTGCCCAGCAGGTCACGCCCGGGTGCCTGCCCGCCTGCTTGGCTGCAATGGCGAAAACCGCTCCGCTTGAGCCCAAGACAATCACGACCCCGAAATTATCTCAAGTAAATTGCTTGACAGACTTGAGTATTGGGTTATTTTATGGTTCTGTTTTGGTGGGGATGTTGTCTGGGCGGGTGGGCAGTGCCGTTTGGAAGTCAGCGAGGAGCAGCGGATGAAGGACGATCAGAATAAGGGCGACAGGCAAGATTCAAGGCAAGTTGTGGGGCATTCGCACTCGCACTCGCGCGGCGGCGCCCATTCCCCTATGGGTTCGCATCCGCATCCGCCTGGCAAGTCAGAGCGCTACGCTCATTCCGATTCCGGCGCGGGGGTTGTCTTGCCCGGCGAACCGGGCGTTTCCGTTGCGGGCAGCGGCCATGTGCACGGGCATGGCCACGGGCACGGCCACGGGCACGGCGGCACTGACGACTACGTGGAGGCGGTAAAAGCCTATAGGAAGACCTTTTCGACGAAGCAAAAGGTCTTGGAGCAGACGCCTGACCCAGCGGTCCGGGAGATGCTTTTGAGCATGGAGGAGCTGGGTCTGGAGACGGTCTTCGACCGTTTTGACCAGCAGCAGCCGCAGTGCCTGTTCGGATTGGCGGGGATTTGCTGCAAGAACTGCTTCATGGGGCCATGCAAGATCACGTCCAAGAGCCCTCGCGGGGTCTGCGGGGCCGGAGCCGACTTGATCGTGGCGCGCAATTTGCTGCGGACAACGGCGGCCGGCACATCTTCGCATGGCGCCCGGGGGCAGATGACGATGCTGGCTTTGAAGTATGCCGCGGAAGGGCGCACGCCGATTCCCATTCTGGGGGAGGAGAAGATTCGTGCCGTGGCGCCGAAGTTAGGCCTTGACGCCCAAGCGCCATTGCCGCGGCTGGCCGGCCAGCTGGCCGACCTGCTCCTGGCCGATTTGTCGCGGACCGTCCCGGAGGAGCACCGCACGCTGCACGCCTTTGCGCCGAAGGAGCGCATTGAGGTCTGGCGGCAACTGGGGATTCTGCCGGTCAGCCCGTACCATGAAGTCGTCGAGTCCATGCACCGGACCACGATTGGCACGGATGGTGACTGGGAGAACTGCCTGATGCAGATGCTGCGGACCGGCCTGGCCTTTGCCTGGTCGTCCTGCCTGGGCTCGGCCATCGCCATGGACAGCCTGTTTGGCCTGCCGCAGCGCAGCACGTCGAAGATCAACACGGGGGCCTTGCGCCAGGGCTGGGTGAACATTGCCCTGCACGGCCATTCGCCCCTGCTGGCCAGTCAGATCGTCCGGGCCGGCCGCGAACCGTCGATGGTCGCGGAAGCGAAAGCCGCCGGCGCGGAGGGCATACAGTTCTACGGCATCTGCTGCTCCGGCCTTTCCGCCATGTACCGCTATGGCGGGGTGATTCCGCTGTCCAATGCCGTGGGCTCGGAGCTGATCCTGGGGACCGGCGCTTTGGACCTCTGGGTCGCTGATGTCCAGGACGTCTTCCCCTCCATCATGGAAGTGGCCAAATGCTTTAAGACCACCGTCGTCACCACCAGCGACTCCGCCCGCCTGCCGGGCGCCGAGCATTTCGGACTCAACCATGAATTGTCCAACCTGGATCAGATCAACGAATTGGCGGAGAAGATCGTCCGCCGCGGCATCCGCAGCTTCACGGAACGGCGCGACGTGCCGGTCAAGATACCCAGATACGAGGTCGAGGCAGAGATGGGCTTTTCCGTGGAGTGGGCGGCGAGGCACTTTGAGAACGGACTGCAAACGATTGGCGAAGCGTTGCGGGATGGGCGGATTCTGGGAATCGTCAATCTGGTCGGCTGCAACAACCCGCGCGTGGTCTATGAAAAGGCCACGGTCGAGATGGCGGCGACCCTGATTCGGCAAAACGTCCTGATTCTGACCAACGGCTGCGCGTCCTTTGCGCTGCTTAAGCTGGGATTCTGCTCGACCAAGGCCTTGGCCCAGACGGGCGAACCGCTGCGGCAGTTCCTGCAGGACCTGCCCCCCGTCTGGCACATGGGCGAATGCCTCGACAATGCCCGGGCCTCGGCGCTGTTCAGCGGGGTGGCGGCCGGCCTGCGGCTCGATCTGAAGGACATGCCCTATGGCTTCATCAGTCCGGAATACAGCAATGAGAAAGGCATCTGTGCCGCGCTCGGCTTCCGGCTCCTGGGCGTCAACTCCTACCATTGCGTCGAGCCGCCGACGCGCGGTTCGGCGGCCGTCAGCCATTTCTTTGCCGAACGGACGAAGGAGCTGCTGGGTTCAGCCATGGTCGTTGATACGGACCATGACGCCCTGGCCGGCCGCATCATCCAGGATTTCAAAGCCCAGCGCACCGCGCTGGGTTGGGAGAACAGACCATGATCAGAAAACAACATGCCTTGACGCTTGCCTTGACGCTGGTTCTGGGTGTGGCGGCGCTGTCCTGCCGCCGCCGGGAATCCGGCCCGGAGGCCATTCGAATCGCCTATCTGCCGATAACGCACGCGGTTGTGCTGCAGGAGCTGGCCGGGTCGGGCGACGTCCCGGTCGAGCTGATCCGCTACGGCTCCTGGCCCGAATTGCAGGATGCTCTCAACACGGGCCGGGTGGAAGCCGCGTCTGTCCTCATTGAATCGTCGATGAAGGCCCGGGAGCAGGGCATCGGCCTGAGCGCCCTGGCGCTTGGCCATCGCAGCGGCAACGTCGTCATCCTGGACCAGGCACTGGCGACGCTGGCCGATGTGCGGGGCCGTTCCTTTGCCATTCCGCACCGCAATTCGTCGCATTACCTGCTGCTGCGGGAAGCTCTCAGCCAGGCTGGGATCGATATTTCGGAGGTCAAGATCGTCGAGTTGCCGCCGCCGGAGATGCCTTCGGCGCTGGCTTCGGGCCGGATTGCCGGGTATTGCGTGGCCGAGCCGTTTGGCGCGGTGTCCGTGCATGCCGGCCACGGCAAGGTTCAGGTCCATTCGGATGAACTTTGGCCAGACTCCATCTGCTGCGCCCTGGTCGCCAACCGTCAATTTGTGCAGTCCCGGCCCGAGCTGGCCGCGAAGCTGCGCCAGGCCTATCTGGCGGCGGGTGAGCGGCTGGCTGACAGGACGCTCGCCATGAGCAGCGCCCAGGCCATGCTGCGGCAGCCGGCGCCGGTGCTGGAATTGTCGCTGCAGTGGATTTCCTATCGGAACCTGGCCTTGACCCGTTCCGCTTATGATGACCTGTGCGACAAGGTCAGGCGATATGGCCTGTCGGGAAACCCACCCAGTTACGACGATTTTGTCTATGTCGAACAGCCATGAAAAGGACTTCCTTCATCAAGATTGTGCGTACCATCCTGGTGTCTTTTGCCGCGGTGACAGCGTTGTGGAGCGGCGTGGCCGCGTGGGGCGGTTTTTCGGCTGGGTTGCTGCCCTCGCCCTGGGCGGTGGCGACGGCGATGTCCGAGCTGTTCCGGAGCGGCGTCATGCTGGAGAACATCGCCAGCAGCCTTCTGCGTTTCGCCATCGGCTACCTGCTGGCGATCAGCCTGGGGGTGTTGCTGGGTCTGGTGCTGGGCTGGTATCGGAGCGGCTACGATTATGTCGCCCCGGTCGTGCATGTGCTGCGCCCCATCGCGCCGGTGGCCTGGATGCCCTTCATCGTGCTTTTCCTGGGCATTGGCGACATTCCGGCCATTGTCATCATCTTCCTGGCGGCGTTCTTCCCGGTGTTCCTCAGCACGGCCGGGGCGGTGCAGCACCTTGATCCGGTGTACCGCAAGGTCGCGGCCAATTATGGTATCACCGAGCCGGCGGTGCTTTGGAAGGTGGTCCTGCCGGGAATCTTCCCGGCCATCGCCAACAGCCTGCACATTGCGCTGGGCAGTGCGTGGGTCTTCCTGGTGTCCGGGGAAATGGTCGGCTCCCAAAGCGGCCTGGGATTCATGATCATCGACGCACGCAACAACCTGCGCACGGATCACCTGTTGGCCGCGGTCGTCATGATCGGCGTCATCGGATTCATCCTCGACACGGCCATCGCCGGGGTCGAAAAAATGGTTTTGCAGCTCTGGGGGCATTGAGCATGTACATTGAAGTCGAACACGCCAGCAAGCATTTTCCGCGCCGGCGCCGCCACGGCCGCGGCGTCGAGCTGTTCCAGGCTTTCTCCGACGTGTCCTTTTCGATTCGACGGGGCGAGTTCATCTGCCTGCTGGGGCCGTCCGGATGCGGGAAGACCACGCTGATGAACGCCATGGCCGGCTTTGAGCCGCTCAGCGCCGGGCGCATTGTCATCCATGGCCGCGAAGTCCGGCGGCCTTCGGAAAAATACGTCACCATCTTTCAGAATTACGGCCTGTTCCCCTGGCGTTCCGTGCGGCGGAACATTGAGCTGGGACTGGAAGGCAAGGGGCGGTTTTCCGGTCGGGAGCGTCGCGAGATCGCCGCCAGGTACCTTGACCTGGTCGGCATGTCCGACCAGGCCGAGCAGCATCCCCGGCATCTGTCCGGCGGCCAGCAGCAGAGGGTCGCCATCGCCAGAGCCCTGGCCACGAATCCGGAAATCATGTTCATGGACGAACCGTTTGCCGCCCTGGATGCCATCACCCGTTGCCGGCTGCAGGCCGACCTGCGTAAAATCGTGGCGGCCGAACACAAAACCGTTGTGTTTGTCACCCATGACATTGAGGAGGCCGTGTTTCTGGCCGACCGGATTCTGGTGATGCAGCCGAACCCCGGGCGGGTGCGCCTGGACCTGGCCGTCACACTCACCCACCCACGCGTACGCAGCGAATCAGCCTTTGTCGAGCACAAGCGGAAAATCTTCGACACCTTCTTTGAAGGCATGGAAAGAAGCGTGGAATACGTCATCTGAATCGCCGCCGCGAAAAGGCTTCGGGCTCTTGCGGCGGCAGGCTTGCGGAACACAGGAATGAAGCACCGATGGCCGCCGATCATTGCCCAGGAAGGCTGGCGACTATGTTCCTGATTTGATCGTTGCCAACCAGATGCGTAGACGCCACGACAAGCGCTCGTCCTTGGTAGGACGCCTGTCGTTGAGGCCCTGCCGTGTCCCGGTCGGTTATGTGTCCCCCGAGGGGCAGAAGGATTAGCGTTGCATGAATGAGGACGGCATGGCTTTTCATGGCGCTTGCTCTGGACTGTATTGTGACGATCCTGCCGGAGCCTTTGCCGCTCCGCGGCTGCAGGGAGAACCATCACTTCACACGTCAGGCCGCTCCGACCGCCAGGTTCCATGGGTGACCAGTTACGCCGCCTTTGTTAGTTTTCGGTTAGCAGGTCTTGAAAGGCTCAACGGTTGCTCTAAATTATTTAGGCAATCGGCTAATCGTCAGGGCGGTGGCGCCGGCAGCCATGCGGGTTGTCGTTTTCACCTTGAATGCCGGCAACGGTGAGCGGTTCAGGACAGGGAGGATGCGGATGAGTAGAAAGCTGCGGGTGTTGTTCTTATGCACGGGGAATTCCTGTCGCAGCCAGATGGCGGAAGGCTGGGCGCGCCATCTCAAGGGCGACGTCATCGAGGCGCATTCCGCCGGTCTGGAGACGCACGGATTGAATCCGCAGGCGGTGCGGGTCATGGCCGAGGCCGGCGTCGACATCTCGGGCCATACGTCCAAATCGGTTGACGTGTTTCGCGGCCGGGAGCTGGATGTGGTGGTCACGGTCTGCGGCCATGCCCAGGAGACCTGCCCGTTTTTTACCGGCTGCGGGCGGGTTGTGCATGTCGGTTTTGCGGACCCGCCGCGGCTGGCGCGGGAGCTGGCGGCGCAGGGCGCCTCGGCCGAAGAGCAGCTGGACTGCTACCGGAAAGTCCGCGACGAGATTCGCGCGTTCATTGAGACCTTGCCGGAATCGCTGTCGGGCAACCACCAGGAGATCAAAGCATGACACCGGAAACACCTGTCGCCTGCCAGCGGCGGATGACCAGCATTTTTGAGAAGTACCTGACTCTATGGGTTGCCTTGTGCATGGTGGCCGGGATCGTGCTGGGCCGGGTGGCGCCAGGTCTGGCCCGGACCCTGGACGGCATGAGCCTGCAGGTGGACGGCGCGCCGGTGGTCTCGATTCCGATTGCGCTGTGCCTGTTTTTCATGATGTACCCGATCATGGTGAAGATCGACTTTGCCAGTGTGGTCAAGGCCGGCCGAAGCGGCAAGCCGGTGTTTCTGACGCTTTTCATCAACTGGTGCGTCAAGCCTTTCACCATGTATGCGATTGCCCTGCTGTTTCTCGGGGTTCTGTTCCGCGGCCTGATCGGGGCGGAGGCCGTGGACCTGGTGAAGATGCCCTTTGGCCTGGATTTGCCGGTGGGGGCTGAACACGGCGCCGGGACCGTGGTCTTGCACGAAGGCGTGAAGATGCTGCAGATTCCGCTGTGGCGAAGTTATTTTGCCGGATGCATCCTGCTGGGGATTGCGCCCTGCACGGCGATGGTCCTGGTCTGGGGCTACCTGGCTCGCGGCAACGACGGCCTGACGCTGGTGATGGTGGCCGTCAATTCCCTCACCATGCTGGTCCTCTACGGCCTGCTGGGCGGTTTTCTGCTGGGCGTCGGCCGGCTGCCCGTGCCCTGGCAGGCGCTGCTGCTGTCCGTCGCCGTCTACGTCGCATTGCCGCTGGTGGCCGGTTATTTCTCCCGGCGGCTGATCCTGGCCCGCCTGGGCGAGACGTGGTTTCAGGAGCGTTTTCTGCACCTGCTCACGCCGGTGACCATCAGCGCCCTGCTGCTGACGCTGGTGCTGCTGTTCAGCTTCAAGGGCGAGACCATCCTGGGCAACCCGCTGACCATTGTCTGGATCTCGGTCCCGCTGTTTCTGCAGACGGTGCTGATCTTCGGGCTGGGTTACCTCGCGGCCAGGATGTTGAAGCTCAAATACGAGGACGCGGCGCCGGCGGCCATGATCGGCGCCTCCAATCACTTTGAAGTCGCCATTGCCACGGCCGTCATGCTGTTCGGACTCTCCTCCGGGGCGGCCCTGGCGACAGTCGTCGGCGTGCTGATCGAGGTGCCGGTGATGCTGATGCTGGTGGGGTTCTGCCGGCGCACCGCAGGATGGTTTGCAGACCGCAGGAAGGAGGAGATTCCGGCATGACGGCAGATGGTGGACCAGCGAGCCCAGGCCGCCCACCGCGCGGCGAACAGTCGCCGGGCGTCAGTTGGCCCGCATTTCTGCGGGACGTGCTGATCTGTTCCCTGGGCGCGTACGGCGGGCCCGGAAGCCCACCTGGGCGTCTTCCTGGACCAGATGGTAGATGGTCGCGAAAAGGAAGTACCTGCAGGAGGAGGAACTCGTCGAGCTGCTGGCCTTGTGCAGCATCCTGCCCGGGCCGACCAGCACGCAGACGATTGTGGCCATCGGGCATAAAATGGGCGGTCCGTGGCTGGCGCTGCTGACCATGCTGGTCTGGTCCGGTCCGGTGCTGGCCATCATGACGGCTTTGTCCTTTCTCTATGCCGCCCTGGCCACGGCGCATGTTTCCGCTGACATCCTCCGCTTCGTCGGGCCGATGGCCGTGGGCTTCATCATTCTGGCCGCCTGGCGGATTGGCCGGAAAGTCGTCACCGACAGGACGACGCTGGCGCTGATGCTGACGGGGGCGGTCAGCACGTATTGCCTCCGTTCGCCATGGATTTTCCCGCTGGTTCTCGTCTTTGGCGGCGCGGTCAGCCTTTTGACCAGCCGCGAGAAAGGCCTCTGGAACAAGGTCGTTCTGTCGCCGCCGTGGCGTTATCTGCTGCTGTTTGCGTTGTTTGCGTTCGGGACACTGGCGGTGTCATGGGTGACGGACTGGCGTCTGCCGGAGCTGTTCGAGCGCTTCTACCGTTATGGCTACCTGGTGTTTGGCGGCGGCCAGGTCGTGGTGCCGCTTATGCACAGCGAGCTGGTTGAGCTGAAAAACCATATGACGAACGCCGAGTTCCTGACTGGCTACGGCCTGGTGCAGGGCCTGCCCGGGCCGATGTTCAGCTTTGCGGCCTATGCCGGCGGCCTGGCCGCGCGGGGCGGGTCAGCCCTCCATCAGGTTTTGGGCGCCCTGGCCGGCGGGGTCGGCATCTTCCTGCCCGGGGTGCTGCTGATTTGTTTTGTCTATCCCGTGTGGGAGGGCGTGAAGAAGGTCAGGGCGGTGAAGGTGTCCCTGCGCGGGATCAATGCCGTCGCCGGCGGCATGATCGCCGTCGCGGCGGTCATTCTGGCGCAGGCAAACGGCTTTGGCGTGGCCAATCTGGTTATGACCGTGCTCACGGTGGCGACGCTGGCCACTCGCAAGGTGCCGGCCCCGATCATCGTCATCCTCGCCCTGGCCGCCGGAGTGGCGTTCACGTAAGGCGCCGCGGGCGGCGTTCGCAGACGTGCGGCCTGACCCTTCAGGGCCTGGCCTTTTTCATGGTCTGATGCGTTTGTTTTCTGGAATTAACCATGGTGTCCATCGGTGGTTATCGGTGTCCATCCGCCGTTCTTTCAAGACAAATGGGGGTCTGCCGGCGGAAAAAATGAAGGTGGTGCAATGGCCTTGGGTGCTCCGGGCATGGTTTTTATTCATCCCGATGCAGTTTGCCATTTCCGTCAATCGGGGCATATATTATCGGCAGCCCGCAGGAACAGGTTTCCTTTTGCCGGCAAGCCGGCTGGGGAAGGCGCTTCCGGGCATGAGCAGTCATCTTATATGGAGCGTTCGTGATGTCCCAAACACTTTTGACCCCGGCTGAATTCCGTCGTCGCTGGCAGGCCATGGCCGCCGTCGCCGAGAAAAGCGCGTATGACGGGCTCCTCTTTTTCTCCACGGAATGCGAGCCGGCCAGCGTCCGCTATTTGTCCGACTACTGGCCGAGTTTCGAGACGGCGGCGGTGCTGGTCGTTCCCGGCCGGGAGCCGGCGCTGATCATCGGGCCGGAAAGCCTGAACTACGCCACGGCCCGGTCGAAGATTGACAGGATTTATCAGGTCATGGATCTGCGTGAATCAAGCCAGCCGGACTATCCCGGCTCGACGCTGCCGACCTGGGGGGACGTGTTCCGGGACTACGGCGTCCGCCGTCTCGGCCTGGCCGGCTATCCTCTGGTTCCGTATGTGATCATGCAGAACATCGCCGCCGCCCTGGGGTCGTTCGAGGCCATCGGCAATGCCGATGACCTGGTCCGGCCGGTGTTCATCCAGAAAAGCGCGCCGGAACTCGCCTGTCTGAAGAAGGCCGCGCAGGTGTCGGAATGCGGGTTCAAGGCCGTCCTGGAGGCCATTCGTCCAGGCATGACCGAAGCCGAATTGTGCGGTATCGCGACGGCCGCGATGCTGGCCAACGGCGCCGAAGCCACCGGCTACCCGATCTGGTGCTGCTCCGGACCCAACTCCGCCCACGCCATCAGCCGGCCGACACTGCGCCGCATCGGCACCGGCGAAATCATCCACTTCAGCATCGGCGCCAAGGTCGAAGGCTATAGCGCCAGCATCGGCCGGCCCGTGGTGCTGGGCCATTGCCCGGACGACGTCCGCCGCTTCCTGCAGGTCGGCCTGGATGCCGCCAACCTGACCGTGGACTTGATGCGGGCCGGAAGCCGGTCCGGGGCGGTCGCCACGAAGGTCCATGACTACATCCGTGCCGAGGGCTACGGCCATGCCATCCTCTACGGGCCGGCGCACGGCTGCGGCCAGATGGAGTGCGAATATCCCTTCCTGGAAACGAGCAGCCAGTATGTCCTGGAAGACGGCATGGTCTTCATGCAGGACATGTTCCTGACTGAAAAGCAGATGGGCTTCCGCTGGGAAGACGGCGTCATCGTCCGCCCGGACGGCGGGGAATTGCTCTCCAGCTATGGCCGGGAAATCAATATTCTCTGAGTTGCGGCGTTAGATTTATAGTCGCGGCATTCACTTGATTCGGCAGTCGGCCTGGCCGGCCGCCAGTCCATTCAGGGGGGCAGGCCTTTCCGGCGGCGGCGGTTGCCGATTGGCGCCGGCGGCCAGTCAGGCCGGGGTCAGCAAGCAAGGAGATACGACCATGATGCGGAAACAAGGATGGAAGGCCATGGCGCTGACGGCTCTGGCCGTGGCGATGCTTGGCTCTGGCTGCACGACTCCGCGCCCCCCCCGGGCGCCGGAGCAGCTGGACATCAACGAAGTCGATCACACACCCTTCGGCTCGGCTGAAATCAAGCAGTGCGCGGCCGAAATGGGGCCGAGAATCCTGATGGTCCCGGAAATCGCCCGGGCGGCTGAAACCACCCGCATTGTCGTGCAGCCGTTGCGCAACAGCTCGACCATCATGATGGACACGCGGATGATCACCGACGCCCTCAAGGATGAACTGATGGCGGTCAGCAACGGCAGGGTGCGCTTTGTCACCAGTGAAGACCGCGAAATCGCCCAGAGCAACATGATTGTCCGCGAGAAGCTCGAAGACCAGCGGGACCGAGTGCTGGACGAAGTCGCGGAAGCCCTGTTGCAGTCCCCCCTGATAACTGGCGCGGCCAAGCCGCCGGTCCTGGCCGTCACCCCCGCCCTCAACGCCAACTTCGTGGGCCTCAACGCCAACAGCTTCATCGCCATGCTGCGCGCGAAGGTCGCCGGACGCGCCAACGGCAAGGTCTTCTTCACGGCGCCGGGGAGCCTCGACGGGGCTGATTACTACCTGACCGGCGAATTCATCGCGGAAAGCATGAAGCAGGAAGGCATGATCAACCTGGTGGACTATATCTACCTGGTCGAGGAACGCCTCAAGGCCGGGCAAAGCATGGACGTCTACGACGCCACCGACACCACGGTCGCCACCGACGGCGCCGGAACCGTCATCCTCACCCAGGAACGCCGACAGTCGCTCCTGACCGAAATCGAACGCGCCGCCAACACGCGCGTGGAGCCGAACGTCAACAAATTCCTCAATGTCATGCTGATCAAGGCCGACAGCAAGATTGCCGTCATGGAAAGGATGTTCCCGCTGGACGCGAAGATGACCCGCGGCCTGGAACGGGTGGAGTACACCCTGACCGGGAACATCTCCAGCCAGTCGCGCTACGCCCAGGGCCGCGAGGAAATCTATGTCGTGGTGACGTTCAAGTTGATTGAACCGGCGACCAAGGAGGAAGTCTGGGGCGGCCGCTATGAGACCAAGAAGGCGATTCAACGCGGCGGGGTGGTGTATTGACGGCGGCACGCTGCCCCACCGGGTCGCCGCGGCGGCTGGATTCCGGCAGGTCATTGGCTGGCAACGTCTTGTCTTAAGGAGGCAGCAGATGAAGATGATACATGGTCATGGTCTGCTGGCGGCCCTTGCCGCCGGCATGATGTTCGCGGCCGGATGCACCACCACGTACTCGGTCGACCGGGTCAATACCGCCGGCGAGGATTCGCTGGTGTTCGTGCGGCCGGACCGATATTCGCTCCTGGGCACCCGCTCGCTCCGCGACCACCTGGAAATCACCTATGAGACCATGGAGCACGACCAGGCCACCGGCTTTGCCGTCGTGAAGGTCGGTGTGCGCAACCGGGGTGGACAGCATTTCTGGGACCGCCGCGGGCGGGACTTCAACCTGGCCGCGCAAGCGGACTTCTACAGCCAGCCTGTGGCCATGGTGCCCCCCCAGCCCGGCGCCAGCTTCCCCAGCGACGCCAGGGGCCGCCAGCAGGGCGGCGGCCCAGGCGTCTCGGCCCCGCCGGTGTACCAGGCGGCCCGCAAGACTTTCGCCTTGCCGAGAGGGCAGACGTTCCACCTGGAATTCATCTGCCCGAAGCAAAATGTCAATGGCTATCAAATCATCTTTTCCGAGTATTGAGGCTTCCTGTATTTATCCTGGCGAGGTGAAGGCAGATGTGTCCAGAGCAGGCGTGGAGGCATGAGTGCAGAGCCCGGGAGGGGTGTCGCCTCGGCATTGCCGCCGGCACGGTCGCGCCGGCACCCCGGCGGGCTGTTCTGGCGGCGGTGGCCGGCGTGATGCTGGCGGCGTATCTGGCCAGCGGCTGTGCGCGGGTGCCCTCGCAGGTGGTTTACAAATCCCAGGCACAGCTTGACGCCATGACGGCGCAGGCCGCCATCGGCCGTGAGCTTTTTCACGTCCAGGATGATCTGCCGGCAGCCAGACGTCTGTTTGCCGGCATGGCGACCGGGCGCCATGCCAATCAGCCGCTCTACTTGTGCGAATTGGCGTCCATCGCCCTGCTGCAGGATGACCGCGCCGCCGCCGGCCAATATCTGCAGGAGGCCGTGACCCTGCTGGACCGGTTTTATGACCAGGCTACGGAGCAGGAGGCCGCCAGCCTTTGGGGCAGCGAAGCCCGCAAAGTCTACAAGGGCGATCCGTATGAAAGAGCCACCCTCTACCTGCTTCACGGCCTGTGGCTGCTGGACAACGGGGAGGTGGAAAAAGCCCTGGTCAGCTTCAAGCGCGGCCTGCTGATGGACGGTGACACCGAACAGGCCGCCTTCCAGGCGGATTACGGGCTGCTCTTCTTCCTGGCCGCCAAATGCCATGACCTTTTGGGTGAACGCGAACAGCGGGATGCCATGCTGCTGGGAGCGTTCCGGGCCTTTATGTCTCTGCCTGGGGTCGCCAGCGGGTTTCAGCACGCCCTGGAGGCGGAATATCAGCTGGCGGGCCACCAGGGCGCCCCAGAGGCACAACCGCCGTCGCTCTGGCTGCGGCGCATCGCCGGCTGGGGGGGGCGCGCCGAATTGGAAAACCATGGCGTCCGCGGCCCGGCGCTTGAATGGCTGGAGCGCCACCGGCTCAGCCCATCCGAACAGATGGCCTTCAATGCCCTGGCTGTCGTCTGGAATGGCGAGGGGCCGACCATGATGCGCGGAGGGAACTACGGCCAAGTCCGGCTCATCGCCTGCCTGGACCCGCCGGTTCAGCCCTTGCAGTATGCCCTGTCCGTCAACCAGGGCGAGGCCGACGACATGCTGCAGTGGCTCGGCAATGTCAATTTCCAGGCGTCCACGCGCGGCGGGCGGCGCATGGACGAGCGTCTGGCCACCCAGGCCATGATCAAGGGCGCCACGCAAGTCACCGGATGGGTCCTGGTCGGTGCCGGACTGGCGATGATGCATGGCAGCGACCAGCCGGAAGTGCAACTGATCGGCCTGGGGGTGGTCCTTGGCGGCTTCATGGTCGATGTGGTTGCCCAGCTGATGAACCCCCTGGCTGACATTCGCTGCTGGCAGTGCCTGCCCGCGGAATTCACGATTCTGCCGTTGCAGCTGCCGCCGGGCGATTATCAACTGACCATCGCCGCCAGCCGCGGCCTGACGACATTGACCGAGCGCCCCGCCGCCATCCAGGCGCCGGCTTCAGCGCCGGGGCCGGTTCAAGTCCGGCATCTGAAGGGACTTTCATGGCGGGACGGCACTTTGTCCCGGGCGGAGGCCGGAGCGGACGCCGTGCTGCAACTCCTTCTGGAAACCGCTGACACCTATGAATGTTATGACCCGGACGGCGACGGTGAGATGACGGCAGCCGAACGGGCGGTGGCGGAGGAAGCCCTGCTCCGACAGTATGACGCGGATGGCGACGGGCAGTGGTCAGAGCAGGATGTCATGCAGGCATTGCTGGCGACATGGAGAAAAAATGGACGCAACCGGTTCAGGTGACAAGCCCGTGACGCATGGGGATGGTCGATTCAGCGTCTTGCCGGCTTTGCCGTCGACCGTGCTGCTGGCCTTGCTGGTGGCCGCCAGCCTGGCTCTGTCCGGGTGCGTCGGCACCAGCGCCGGCGCTGGTGGACGCAGCGGTTCTTCCCGGCAGCTGGGACCTCTGCCGACTTATCCGCCGGAAACTTCCGGTTGGGACACGTCGCAGACGCTGATGGTTGCTTCCTGGACGGGCCTGGCCCCGGCCGACGCCGAGGCGGAATTGTACGCCATCGTGCCGGAACGCCTGGCTGAGGGCCTGCGCCAACGCGGGTACGCCGTCGTCGCCTGCCCGACCGGTGTCGCCGGCTTGGTGACCGCGCCGCTGCGCCGCCGCATCAGCCGGGTGATCGTGCCTGGAGGCACGGCCGGCCGGCAAGTGAAACTGGCTGATGGCCGCATTGGCCGGGAGGTGGTCTTCTCCGCCAGGGTCTGCACCCCTGAGCAGCTGGGTGATGTCCGCGCCGGACGGATTTTCCTGGCGGTCGCCCAGGGATACTACTCCTCACCAGCCGACATTTCCGCGGAAACTGAAAGGCAGCTGCTGTTCGCCGCCATGGATAGGATTTTTTGTGTTCCGGGATTCCGGCAGGCCCTGCAGTAGGGGAAAGCCATTGCCGGCTGCCGTCCACCGGCTCCGGTCGGCAACGCGACTCGGCGGCCATCACCCTGGCCGTCCGGAGATTGGCTGTCACCGGCAACCGGCGAAGCAGCCGCGGGTGAAAACAAGGGGAAAAGACCGTTATGATCATCGACATCCATGGCCATCTGGGCAACATCAATTTCGCGCCGTTCTGGCAGGCCGACGGCAAGGAGCTGGAAGAACTGGCGCGGCGCGCCGGGGTCGACAAGCTGTGTGTGTCCAGCGCGCGCGCCATCATGTACGACACTCGGGAGGGCAACCGTGAGCTGGACGCGGCGCTCCGGACCGCGGACCGCCTGTACGGGCTGGTCGTCGTCAATCCGATGTTCCCGGACAGTGCCAATGACTTGTCCCTGCTGCAGAGCAACCCGCGTTTCCGCGGGGTGAAGGTCCATCCCGACTATCATGGCTTTTCCATGGAGTCGCCTGAGGCTCTGCGCTGGCTGGACCCGATTGCGGAGTCGGTTGGCTTCATGCTGTTCCATACTTCCTGCATGCCCGGCACCGGCTTTGCCGCCGCGCCGCTGGTGGCCCGCTTCGCCCAGCGCCACCCGAAGACCAACTTTGTCATGGCGCATATGGCCGGCCTGTACCAGAATGGCAATTACCCTTATTTCCCGAATCTGGCCGGCCTGGAGACGGTCGCCGCCATGAAGTTGCCCAATGTCTGGGTCGACACGGCGCATTATCTGATGTATGCCTACAAGGACGTGATGGCCCATGCCGTCCGCATCATCGGGGCGGAACGGCTGGTGTACGGCACCGATGTGCCGCTGCAAAGCGACATGCAGATGCGCTTTGCCAGGGCCGTCATTGAAGACCTGCCGGTTCCTGACGCCGACAAGGCCTTGATTTTGGGCGGGACCGCCAGGGGGCTGCTGCATTTGTGACCCCGGCCGGCGCCGCGGCCCTGACCAGCCGACTCCTGGACGACGCTGGCCACGGCATGGCCACTGTCCGGGTGTGCGCCGAACCGGGCGGAAGTCGAACCGGGTCTGGGAAAGGAAGGGGGCAGGCAGTCATGGATGAACGGCAACGCGGCGGTCATGTCCGCGCATTGGAAGAAATCCTCCACTCGTGGGAGGAGTTGACGGCGTGTCATCTTTGCGTCCATGACCATTCCCGCCGGCTCGATGCCTGTCATGACCGTCTGCAATATGACCCCATCCGCGGCTCGCACCGGAAGACGTATCCTGAGGTGTGCGGCAGCTGCGAGCGCGATGTCTGCCAGGAATACTGCATGCATCGCCTCAACCGGCGGGTGGAGCAACGGCGAGAACGCGCCTTCCTCAAGCGCTGCCATGCCGGAGTGCTGGAAATCGTGGCGCCGGTTTACTGGAGCGGTGCGCATGTCGGGACGCTGTTCGCCGGCCTGTGGCGTCCTTCCCGGAGCCATGCGGAACTGCCACTGCCGGCGGCTCAACGCGATCGGCTGCGAATATTAATGCGGCTGCTGCCCGTGCTGGCGGAAGGGCTGGCCCCGCGCTTCTGGGGCGGCCGCGATGCGATGATACCCATCACCGGCCGGGCGGCCGCCATCAACGACTTCATCGCCGCCCAGTGCCGCACCGGCATCACCCTGACCAGCATGGCCGCCCACCTGGGACTGTCGGCGTCCCGCGCCAGCCACCTGATCCGCGAATTGACGGGAAAGACCTTCAGCCAGCTCGTCCAGGCGAAACGGCTGGAATTGGCGGAATTCTACCTGGTCAGCTCGGATTACCGTCTCAAAGAGGTCGCCGCGCTCAGCGGATTCTGCAGCCCGGAGCACTTCTGCCGCATCTTCCGGCGCCACCATGGACGGACGCCGGCCATGTTCAGGAAATACGAACAGCAGCGCAATTTCTGACGATCTCGGCGCGCTGTCGCAGCCGCGGCCTTTACCGGCAATGGGGCCAGGCAGGAACCGCTGATGAACGCCGAAGCAGAGTCAGTCGGCATTCATCGGCGGTGAAAAGCAAGTCTGTTCAGAGGATTTTCGCCAGGGCGCTGATGACATCCTCTGGTCTGATTTCGGCCAGGCACTGGTATGCCTGGTCGCCGGGCAGCGGGCAGGTCCGGCGGAAGCAGGGCCGGCAGGCCGCGGTCGCGGTCAGGAGGTGCCAGGGTGCGCCCAGCGGGCCGGTGCCGACCGGGTCGGTGGAGCCGAAGATGCCGACCCCGGATGTGCCCAGGGCCGCGGCGAGATGCATGGCGCCGCTGTCGTTGGCGACGGCCGCCCTGGACTTGGCCAGCACCGCCATCAGCTCCTCCAGGGAGGTGCGGCCAGCCAGGTCGAGAACCCCGGGAATGGCGGCTGACATCGACCGGGTTACCGCCTGCTCCTTGCCGGTGCCGACCAGCACCACCCGCAGACCCCGGTCCCGCAGCCATTCCGCCACCTGCTGGAAATGGCCCTGGGGCCATTGTTTGGCCGGGCCGTAGGCGGCGCCCGGCGCCAGGGCGACCCAGTTGTCGCCCGCCATGCCCAGAGCCGCGGCCCGGCCAACATCGACTTGCAATGGCGGGAAATCAGCGCCCCATGCCAACGGCCCCAGGCATTCGGCCAGCTCCAGATAATAGGACAGCTGATGGCAGGTGCCGACGTTTTCGCCGCGAGGCCACTCGGGCAGGCGCGTCGTCAGCAGCGGTGACCGCCAGCGGCCTCGCCGGCCGACCCGCACCGGAATCCGGCATTTCCAGACGTCCAGGGCGGCGCCGAAGGAATTGGGCAGCACCAGGCCCAAGCCCGGATGGAGTTTCCGCACGGCGGCTATCTCGTCCGCCGCAATGCGTTTTCCCGCCAGGCCGATGACTTGGTCGACCCAGTCGCAGGCCTGCCAGACCGGCCGCAGGGCGGCCGGACAAAGCACGGTCAGGCGGGCGGGACGGGCCAGCTGGCGGCTGAGGCGGTAGATGGCCGGCAGGGTCATCAGGCTGTCGCCCAACCAGTTGGTGGCACGCACCAGCACGCCGTCGCCATAGGGCAGGACGCGTGGCGCCAGGGACCCGCGCCGCAGAATCGGTTCGAAAAGTTGTGCTTGCATGGTGTGGTCGGGAAAAGAACGGGCGAAATTGGCGGTCGCCCATACTATACACCGGCACGGCCCGCCATAAAGGCGCCTGGATGGAATTGCTTTTTGCGAATGCAAAGATATTATATGACGTGGAGGAGGCGCCGACCAGATGTTGCGCCGGCAGTTTCATTCCTAGCTTCAGGAGAACAATACCATGCAAGCTGGTTTTTCCCATGTTGAAATCACTCCGGCGGCGGGCACGCATAAGGTCGGCTGGTTGAAGGACATCGTCATTGACCATGTGCTGGACCCCCTGTATGCCCGGGTGGCCGTCTTTGAACAGTCGCCCAGCCGGGCGGCATTCATCCAGCTTGACACCCTCAGCGTGCGCTGGTCAACCACTTGCGAAATCCGACGGCGCATTGAGGAAAAATATGGTTTTCCCGGTGAAGCAGTCATGGTGGCCGCCACTCATAATCACGCCGGGCCCGCCATCGCCAAAATCGGCGATGTGTCACGCGATGACGCCTATCTGGAGATGTTGATGGACAAGGCGGTGCAGGCTTTTGGCCTGGCCTGGCAGAATCGCGTCCCGGCCGACTTGGGGTTTGGCCGCTGCCATGAGTTCCGTCTGTCCCACAATCGGCGTACGGCGCTGCGCAATGGGCTCAGCGTGACCCATGGCCCGGCCTTCAGCCATCCGGCGGCGCTTTGCGTGGAAGGGCCGATTGATCCGGAAGTGGCCGTGCTGGCCGTCCGCGGTGAGAATGGCGCCTGGCTGGGCGCCGTCGTCAACTTCGCCTGTCACCCGGTCCATCATGGCGGCAGCACCGCCGCTTCCGGCGGCTATCCTGCGGCCCTCGCCGCCGCCCTGGTCGCCAAAGGCTGCCCCGAAACCGTGTTCCTCAATGGCGCCTGCGGCAATATCAGCCCGGGAAATCCATACCTGAAGTTGTCGCCGAGCATGGAGGAAATCGGCGCCACCCTGGCGGATGACGCCTGGCAAGTGATGGAGAAAATGACCTTTGCCGAAGCGCCGGCGGTCGGCGTGGCCAGCATCACCGTGGAAGTGCCGGTGCGCAAGCCCAGCGCCCGGGAAGCCGCCGGCAAGGCCAGGGGCGCCCAGCGTTTTATCGACCCGGCCATCTATGACCGCCATATGCCCGAAGTCCTGGAACGCCTGAACAAGGAGCCGTATCAGCCGGCCGAGGTTCAGGCTATCCGCCTCGGCGATGCCTGCCTGGTGGCGATTCCGGCCGAGTATTTCACCGAATTCGGACTGTGGATCAAGGAAAAGACCTGGCCGATGAACACCATGGTCGTGACCCATGCCAACGGCATGCTGGGATACGTGCCGACTGAACTGGCGTTCAAGCGCGGCGGCTATGAAACCACGCTTTGCGACAGCAGCCGCATGGGGCCCAAGGCCGGGAAAATCCTGGCCGGTCATGCGGCCAAGCTCGTGGAATGCCTGGCGGATTAACGCCGCCAGCCCCCCGCACAAAATCTGCCAGGAGCGTGCCGGATGGCCGGGGGTTTCCGCCCGGCTATCCAAGTGTCCGTCGCAACTGCCAGCGCCCGGGCCGGGCGCCGCGGTCCCTCCGGAAAATGGCGCCAGGCGGCGTTGGTCCGCGGCCCGGCCCGGGACGCGGGCCCGCTGACGCGATGCCGCGGCGGCCGGATTGGCAGCGACGGCGTCAGCCTTTCATCCGCTTGTCCGGCGGTTATTCCGCCCGGAAGGAAATGCGCGGGTCGATGACGACGTAGCAGAAGTCCGAAAGGATGTTGCCGATCAGCCCGAGAATCGAAGTCAGCGAGAGCACGGCCATGAACACGGGGTAGTCGCGGCCGACAATGGCTTCCATGCTCAGGCTGCCCATGCCGGGGATTTCGAAGACGCGTTCAATGATGACGGAGCCGGCGAACATCACGGTCAGGACCCCGCCGAAGCCGGTGGCGATCGGGATCAGGGCGTTGCGCAGGACATGCGCCCAGAGCACCCGGAAGGTGCCGGCGCCCTTGGCGTAGACGGTGCGCACGTAGTCGCTGCCGATCTGCTCCAGCAGGGAATTCTTCATCAGGATGGTCAGCACCGCAAAGCTGCCGACCATGTAGCAGAGCACGGGCAGGAACATGTGCCGGAGCAAGTCCCGGGCCTTTTCCGGAAAACTCATGGCGGCGAAGTCCTGGGAATGGAAGCCGGTGGCGGGGAAAATGTCCCAGAGCCCGTCAACCGTGCCGCAAAGCAGCATTTTCAGGACCATGCCGAGCGCAAAGGCCGGCACGGCATACCCGGCAAAGACGATGACGCTGGAAACGACATCAAACGTGCCGCCATTTTTCAGCGCTTTCATCATGCCGAGCGGGATGCATACCAGGTAGGTGCAGAAAAAGCCGGTCAGGCCAAAGACCAGGGATACGGGAAAACGCTCGCTGATCAGCTGCCAGGCCGTCTTGTTCGGGAATTTGTAGGATTCCATGCGCATGCCGATGCGGTCGCGCCAGAGCCAGTGGCCGTAGCGGACCAGGAACGGCCGGTCAAACCCGAAATGACGGCGGATGGCCTCGCGCTGTTCCGGCGAAACCGCGGCCGCGCCTTCGGATGCGGCCGCCGCGCTTTCGCCGCCGGCGCCGCCCCCGCGCATCCGCATCAGGGCCTGCTCGACCGGTCCGCCCGGAACAAATTGAATGACGGTGAAGCAGAGCAGGGTGATGCCCAGAAAAGTCGGCGGGACCAGCAGCAGGCGACGGATGAAATAGTCAAAGCGATTCATGAGTTCCAGAAGGGGAAAAGACGGTTGGCAAGACAATGGCGGGCCGGGCGTTGTCGGTTTATCGGGCGACGCGGACCCGGTTGCTGTCGTAGACGTAGACCGTGATGGAAGTGGTGTACTCGGAGCGGAAGACGCTGGCGAACTGGCCGGGTGAATGGATGGCGGCGGCGTGGCCGTCCAGGAAGGAGAAGTTGCCGTTGCTGCCATGGGCGCCCAGATAGAAGGCGCTGGCGCTGGCGCTGGTGACGACGGGGCACGACCATTGGTCGCCGGACAAGTCGATTTCGGTGAGCCCCGTGTTGAGGCTGTCACCATGAATCATGAAATTGGAGGGGTTCTGGACTTTTGTTAATGTGCGAAATGTTGTGATGGAAAGAGAGACTTGACCCAGTGGTTGTCAAGCTTACGGCAGTGCTCCTACAGGGCGTGACTTTGCTGGCGCCAAAGAGGTTATGTGTCGCCCTTTCTGGGCTCCCTGTTTTTTTATCCTTATCACCCAAGGCGGCGCGGCCCCGCGGGCCGCTTGCCCTGGGCTTTTATGTCGGGGCCCTGCGGGCCGCGGCAAATGCCCGATGCCTCGGGCAGCGGTTTAAAAATAGGAGGCGTCAGTCCACAACGTCCAGCCGCGGAGCGGCAAAAGCCCCTAAGGACGGGGGAACCCGCTGGGGCGGCGGCGGACCCTCCCAGTCGCGCCCGGAGGGCGCCACTTTGAAGAACGTGCTCTCGCTGAAAGCACACGGTAGACTTCATCACCACATAGTGCGCATCAACAACATTTGAGGTAATGCCTTGATTACGAAAAACTTTAAGATGCATTACCATATTCGTGGCCGGGCAATATGCAAATCTGGGCCAGGAAGAAAGGAAGAGCCGCTGTAACCGGTCACCCATTGAGAATGACGGTCAACGTGCGAAATGCGGTGGTAGGCGCTTGATTTCAGGCTGCCGTATGGTGTCCCGCCCTCCGGGCGGCCAAAGCATAGGTGTCTCTTCCCCCGGGTTCCCTCGC
>CAYOUR010000009.1:0-34342 GCA_964407145.1 uncultured Lentisphaeraceae bacterium
GCTGGAAGGCACCTACCCGTTGCCGGAAGCACAGCTTGACCGTTTTCTCATGAACATCGTGATGGACTATCTGCCGTTGGCCGAGGAGGAGCGCATGGTGCGGGCGACGACGGCGCCGGCTCTGGTGGATTTGACCCCGGTCCTGGACGGGCACGAGATCATCGCCCTGCAGCGCCTGGTGCGGGAGGTGCCGGTATCCGACAACGTGGTCTCGTATGCCGTTCGTCTTTGCGCGGCCACGCGTCCGGGCACGGCGCACGCGGTTGCCAAGGTCAACGACCTGGTGCAGTGGGGCGCCGGTTCGCGCGCTTCCCAGGCCATGATTCTGGCCGGCAAGGCGCGCGCCTTGCTGCAGGGCCGGCGCAACGTAGCCTGCGAAGACGTGCGGGCGTTGGCGCTCCCCGTGCTCAGGCATCGCGTCATCACCAATTTCCGTGCCGATGCCGAAGGCGTCACCGCGGAAAAGCTGATCGGGGAAATTCTCGCCAAAGTGTCGGAATGACCGTCTGGCGCGGGGCGCTGCTGCCTGGCAGGGGGAGGCGCTTGCGAAGGCGACCCGCCGACGAGACGGTGGAATGCGACCGGCGACGCAGTTGTTTCGTCGGCGATGGGGGGGCTGAATTCGTCAACGCACGGCGGCAATCCGGAATCTTGGTTCATGGGCAAAATGAGGTGAGGAGCACGTGCGGTTGTCACCGGCAAGCGCCACGTTTCCGGCCTTCAGGCTGCCGCAGGAGGGTTCGGGCCAATGCCTTTCACGTCTGCGCGGCTCTGGCAGGAAGCATGGGATTCAAAGGACGGTGAAATAGGACGACTGGGACGGCTGGGACGGCAAAGTAGGACAATAGGACGAATATCCCATTGGATGATTGCAGCCGCAAAAAGTCCAACCGGGCCTTAGACTTAAGGGCATGGGTCTCATGGGATGGCGATGATTCCGGTGCACGTTGCCGACTATCGCTTTTCATCATTACGGGTTGCCGATGAACGTCTTGTTCAGACAGTGGCCCCCGACGTTTCCAGAAGCGCCGAAAAAAACAGCCATGGAGTCAAGAAGATGCGTACGGTGATGCTGTTCACTCTTGGTCTGGCCGTCTCCCTGTCTGCCGCCATTGAACTGCGGCCGGTCAGTCATGGCGACTTCACGTTGCTGCAGGTGGAGAATGCCTGTTTTCGGGTGACGCTTGCGCCGGAGTCGGGCGGCCGGATCATGTCCTGGCACGACAAGATTCGCGACTGTGAGATGCTGCGCGGCGAGCTGCCCTTGAGCCAGGATGGTCAGATCAGCGTGGGCGGGCTTCTGGACGACCGCGCCGGCTTGACTTTCGTGCCCTATGAATGTGTCAGCCGGCAGAATGGCCGGCGGGTGACAGTTCGCATGAGTGCCGAGAACGACCGCCAGTTCCGCGTCAGCAAGGCGCTGGTGTTTCAGGCGGACAGTCCGGTGATCGAAGTCCAGTACCAGTTCGCCAACCATGGCCACGAGGTCGTCAGCGGCTTCGCCTATGGCCAGCGGGGCATGGTGCTTCCTGGCGGGGTTGACAAGGTGACGGCCGAGTGCCGCTATTTTCTCCCGACGACCCATGCGCTTCGGCGCCTGCAGGGGTTCACCCTGAAAAACAGCGACGGGCAGGAAGCGCCGGAGCTGCGGACCAAGCTGTGGACAGCCGTTGCCGCGTCCTGGGCGGGTTTCCTGCATGTGCCGTCCCGGCAAGGTCTGGCCGTCAGCTTTGCCGATGACGCCTACCGGGGATTCTATGTCTGGAAGGCGGCCATTGATTTCCCGACCCTCGAATGGAGCTTTGCCGACCTTCCCGCCGGGCACCGCCGCGAAACAAGTCTGCATCTCATCCAGGTTGACGGCCTGGCCGGTCTCTGCCACGCCTCGCCGGAACTGCTCGCCCAGATGGACTGGAGCTATGCCGGGGATGAGCTGGAAGTGACAACGGCCTTGCAGCCGCTGTCCGGCAGCCGGCCGACCCGGCTCCTCACGACCGTGGAACAGGTTGGCGGCAGGCTGAAACGAAACAACACGCTTGAACTGGCCGGCCCCGGCCAGCCGGAGCTGCGCGCCAGCTTTGCGGTTCCCGGCGAGGGCTTGTTCCTGATCACGCAGCAGGTCTTTGCCGGCGATGTCCGGCTTGCGCAATGGCGAGATGTCGCCGCCCTGGGCGGCGTGCCGACGGCGCCGTTGTTGAGCATGGCTTGGCCGGCCAGCCGGGAAAATGAAGTCATCCCCGGCTGGCAGGCGCCGCCGGCGGATGTCGTCGAAGCCGGCCCCTTGGCCCGGGAACGGCGCTTCGCGGTCGTGCAGCCGACCGGCTCGCCGCAAGAACCGGGCAACTCCTATGCGGAAGTGGCCAGGCTGGTGGTCGACATGGCCCGCAACGAAGTGGAGTCCCGGGAGCTCGTGATCTACCCTCTGGGCCTGGTCGATGCCGGCCAGGCTGAGCTTCTGGGCGGCGAGTCGGTCCACGCCCGGCTGCAGCTGGAACGTCAGCATCGCATAGATGCCCGCAGCAGCGGCGGCGGTATCCGGCTGGCTCGTATTCTCTATCCCGGCGCGGGGGATTTTGCCCTGCCCGGGCCGGTGTCGTTGTGGCTGAACCTCGGCGGGCGCGGCGGCTGCCCGGTTGGCGAGCACACCCTGGCCGTGCGGGTCAGCGTCGACGGCCGTTCGGTCGAAGTGCCGGTTCTGGTCCGCGTCCGCGATGTCGGCCTGCCAGTCCGGCCGCTGGTCAGCCTGGAATCCGAGGGGTACCCATACTGGCTCCCCCATGGCCGGAAGCCTGAAAAGATCAAAGCCTGGCTGGAAAACATGACCAGCCACCAGGTTGACTTTTTCCAGGAATTTGGCCGCAGTCTGGAGGCGCGCGTGGCCGGCGCCGGCCGCAGCCTGTCCCAGGACCTCAAAGTCAATCCCGGCCGTTATCAGGCCGGCGCACCTCTGCCGCCGCTGGACTTCTCCATTTATGACGACCTTTTCGACATCGGCATCAATCTCGGCATGGTTCGCTTCAAAACCAGCTATTATCACCTTGAAGACCCTGACGCAGTCCGGCTGCATTATTTTGCCGAGGGGTACAGGTATTTGCGAAGCAAGGGGTTCCAGCGGAAAGACATTTTTCTGAAGCTGTTGGACGAGCAGCCGGCGGACAAATTCCCCCTGATGGCGCGCCAGGCCCGGCAGTTCCAGGCCATCGGCTACCGGCCTTTCAGCACGTTTCACCAGCTGTTCGGGCGGCGCGAGCACATGGAGCTGCTCGGGCCGGTGTTTGAAATGTTCCAGGGCGGCTTTACGACCAGAGCGCAGCGCGCCGCCCTGGTCCGTGATGGGCTGCTGAAACCGGACGCCGTCGTGCTCCTGTACACGGGCCGCGGCACCTGCTGGCAGCCCTACGAAATCCAAGCCGCCCACGGCTGGCGGGCCGCTTACCTGGAACACGAGATGTTTCACAACCATGAGTACTTCCGCGGCAATCGCCCTGGCGCCAATGTGATCTGGTTTGACGAGGAGGCCGGGCTGCCGCGCGACTCCGTCGGCCATGAGGCCTTGCGAGACGGCTTGGAGGCGGCCAATCTGATCGCGCTTTACCGGCAATGGCGGCGCCTGCTCGGCGACCGGCCCGAGCATCGCGGCCTTCTCGCGGAGTGCGATCGCCTTCTGGAAAGCGTCTTCACCGGGCCGGATGCCTGCTTCCCGACCGGCGTGACGACCGAACGCGGCATCGACATGGAGACGCTCGACGCCATGGTGCCGCGCGATCATTTCCACCGCGCCCAGGTGAGGGTGCTTGATCTCCTGGAACGGCTTCGCCCGGCGGCCTTGGCCGTGATTCCGGAGGTCAGTTCCATCCGCTGGGACGATCTGGTGCTTTTTGCCGGCGGCCGAAGCACGCTGCGGGTGGTCTGTGGCTCAGGCGTTGACCCGGCCATGGCCGATGTTTTCTGGCAGGAACTGGCGCGGCGGACCAGGGTTCCGGCGGCCGCGCTGCGCAATCCGGACCTGCCCGCCACCTTGGAGGTCATGCTGCACCTGGCCCCGGGGTGCCCGTCGACTTACACGGTGATACCAGCCGGTGATGGTACGCGTGTGGACCTCACCGCGCAAACGCCGGAGCGACTGCTCCTGGCCATCCAGAATTGGCAGAACACCATGGATTTGGCGGGTTTCTGGCCTTGAGGGCGTGCCGCTGCGCCGAAGCCGTGTCGGCTGCTGTCCAGGCCAGGCGGAAATCCGTCTGGCTGTCGCGGCCGGAAACGCCAATAAACGGCGACGCCTGTTCGTCTTCTACTTCGACTTGTGAGCCTCAAAATGTGAGACGCCGTGGCTGACGCCAAGGCTGCGGCATGCACCTTATCAGGGGAATTGACGTTATGACTGACCACCTTCAAGATGTTGCGAATGCTTCGTCGGACGACGCCATGCAGACGCGCCCGGCCTTGCTCGTGCGCCGTCCCGGGGAGGGGGCCGATACTGTCGGCGCCGCCGGGCAATCGCCGGAAGGCGCCGCCGGGCAATCGCCGGAAGGCGCTTCCGGTGCGGAGGACAGTCCCTGCGAAGCGTCGTGGGTCGAGACGCCGCGCTGGCTGCTCTGGCTGTGCGGGCTGGCTCTGCTGCTGATGGCCAATCAGATCAAGCTGCCGGTGGCCGGCGGCCGCCTCGGCATTGCCGACCTGGGTTTTGTCGCCGCCTTTGGCGGGCTGGTGATCCACTTGTGGCGCAGCCGCCAGCGAGTCTTTTTCCCGCTGCTGGCCCTGGTCGCCCTGGGAGTCATTGCCCTGGCGAACCTGCTTTCCCGGCCAGGACTGGACGGCGCGGTCGAAGTCGCACAGCTGGTGCAGCAATTCTTCTGCGGCCTGCTGATCATGAGTTTTCTGGTTGAGCGGGCTCCCCGCCTGGCTCTAGGGGCGGCTACCGCCGGCCTGGCCGTCAACCTGGGGCTGGCTTTCTGGCAGGCCGGCCAGTATGGTTTCGGGTTTGTGCTGCCGCCGGCCGATGTGCTGAAGATTTCCTGGGGTTTCGGCGAAGCCTACACCGGGCTGTTCCGGAGCCGAATGGCGTTGAGTTTCTTTCTGGCGGCGGTTCTGGCCTGGGCTCAGCCGCAGTGGTTCGGGAAAAAGCCCGGCCTGTTCCGTTGTCTGGGCGTGTTGGTCGGTACGGTGGCGGTGCTGGCCGGCATCGCGCATGGACAGATGCTGTTTCTGGCCGTGGCCGCGCTGCTGCTCGGCGCCGCCCTGCAGTCGCGGCGGGCGTTGGCCGTCAACGTGGCCGCCGTCGCCGTCCTGGCTGTGCTCGTCACCTCCGTCATGCCGGAAAAACACCGCCAGGTTGTGCATGAGACCTTCATGCCGCTGAAGACCGACCGGTACCCCGGGGAACTGAAGACGAATCACCTTGATTTCGTCGCCGCGCTGCGCCTGGCCGGCCGTGTGCCCTGGACTGGTGTCGGCGCCGGCCGCTACCAGCAGTGCGTCGGACGCTGCTATGAAGACCTCCCCAATCCCGTGGTTAACGACATTGACACCGACACGCAGGCCGCCTGGGGCATTCTGGCCGGCACCGCCGGCATTCCGGCGGCGCTGGTGTTTCTGGCGCTGCTGCTGACCGCCGCCGGCAGCGGCCTGCGGCGTTACTATCTTTCCAAGCAGGGCAACACCATGGCCCTGGGGGGGGCGCTGGCCCTGCTGGTGTTTGTGGCCGGCATGGCGGTCAGCGACCCGCTGACGCGCGGCCTCGGCTGGTTTGTGGCGCTGGGGCTGGCTTCGGCGTCCCTGCCCAACCGCTGGGAAGACCTGCGGCAGGCGACCCTGTTCGGGCTTCGGCCGCTGATTGCCGGTGCGGTGGCGCTAGGGCTGGCTCTGGCGGCCGTCGCGGCCATCAAGCCGGCAGCAGACCCGTTGGCCGCCGGCCATGATGCCGGCGCAGTGTCGACGCGGCGGCCCCGCGGTGACGCAGCCGCAGCTGCGGCGACTGCCGGCCCGGCCGCGGCGACCGCCGGTGTCCCGGGCGTGGCCATCGCGTCCGATTTCTTCAAGGTCATTGACGCCGCCGAGGTGAAGACGATGACGCCGCCTTTTGAAAAGGTCTCCGATTCGCAAGCCTCCAGAGAGACGGCCCTGCGGATTCAGGATGGCAAGGGCGTTCCGCCGGACGGCCAGGAGCCAGCCATGGAGCATGGCGGCGCCGTGTTTGAATTCGAGGTGCCGTCCGACTTGGAATGCAAGGTCTGGCTGCGGGTCTGGTGGGACGGCTCCTGCGGCAATACCATCAACCTGAAAATGGACGACGAGCCGCGCTCCGTGACCGTCGGCAACGACGGCACCTACAACACCTGGCACTGGATGCCGTCGCCGAAGACGTACAAGCTTGCCGCCGGCAAGCATACGGTCACCCTGCTGAACCGCGAGGATGGAATCATGTTCGATCAGATGCTGATCACCAATGACCAGGCTTATTACCCGCAGGGGATTGAGGAGGAATAATGCGCTGCCGCCCCACGCTCTGGCTGATGCTGGCCCTCTGCTTCACGCTGCCCCTGCCGCCGTGCTTGGCCGAGGAAGCCAGGGAATTGTCGCCGGCCGATTTTCTGGCCGAGGTGCGGCGGCCCCTGCGGACCGATGCCTGGGGGGAAATCACCGGGCGCCTGACCAGCAAGGCCGACGGCGGCGAGGCCGTGCAGGGCGCCATCCGGGTCAGGATGACCTTTACGCCGGACTCTCTGCATGCGCAGCTGGTCCTCAATGACGTCAATGTCTATGGCTATGAGCAGAAGCATGGCCAGGACGGGACGACGACCACGACGCTGGATCTGCCGCCGCACGAGCAGGCCCCGGGCCTGTTCGCCTTTGGCGTCGCCCCTGAAGACTTGACTTTCGCCTTCATCTACTGGGATTTTGTCGAGGAGCTGCCGCGCCAGAAAAGTCGCCAGCGTGACTGCCGCGTGATGCGCCTGGCCGACCCCAAGGGCAACGGTACGGTCCAGGTCTCGTTCAGTGCGGCGCATGGTTTTCCTCTGGAGGCATGGTGGTACCGTCAGGGCGAAGAGCGCCCCTGGCGCCGGCTGGAGCTGAAAGGCGCCAAGAAGCATGACAACGGCCTGTGGTTTGTCAAGGAAATGCGCCTGGAAGGTCTGAACTGGAAGACCAGGGTGGTCTTCGACCACGCCGAGATCAATCAGGTCGGTGAGCCGACCAGAAAGTGATGTCAGTTGCATACATGCCGTCACGTCCACGGCTCTTCGCGCCAGCTGCCTTCGGCCTGGACGAACGGGACGGGATGGGGCATATGTCTGCCAATGGCCACTTCTCGCCCCTGTCCGCGTGACCGGAAGCGTGGTTGCGCGGCATTGCCGGGGAAGCAAAAACCGCAACCGGTCACCCATAGATAATGACGGTCAAGGTGCGAAGTGCGGTGGTAAGCGCTTGATTTCAGCCTGCCGTAAGTACGTATGTCGTCCAGGCTGATTTGCCGGGCATCGTGCCAGGACGACGATACGATGCCATGGCTCAATGTTCAGTGGGTGGCCGGTTATCGCTGGCCATCGGTCACCGATTACGGCCGCGGAATCAGTCCGTCACTGCTAAAAGGCGTTATGCTTTCCCCGCTGGTGAGGCGAATGTCATGGAAAGCCTATTGCCTGCTGGCATCTGAATTCCCGCCAAAGCACAAAATGAAGATGATTCGGCAAAATGGCGTTGAAAAATGGCCTGTTCGGAGGTATTTTTCGCGTGGCTTCCAGAAATCAAGCCCACCCACCCAAGAGGGGGCCACCATCCAAAATTTTGTCGCGCGCGCGTTGAGGAGGGGGGGCTTGGGTTTTTGCCGGCTGATGCCTTGGCCGTTTTCCCAAGCCCCGTTATCAATGGTTGCCCGATTACTAAAAACCGCCGTCGATTCCGGCTTTTCTGGCGGTGTTGGCTTGCTTTGCCGGATTTGTCTTTTATATTGAATAATCTTTTTTCAGGCTTCAGTGCCGGCTGAGGCGATCGGCCATTTGTCATTAGTCTTCCAGGAGAAATAGAGCATGCTGACATCGATTCTGAGCGTATTGCTGGCGGTCACGTCCATTTTGTGCGCCTTGCTGCTGATCGGCATCATTTTGATTCAGCAGAGCAAGGCCGGTGGCGGCCTGGGCGCTGTCAGCGGCGGTGTCACGGAAAGCATGTTCGGGGCTTCGGCGGCCAACGTTCTGACCAAGGCCACGACCTGGATTGCGGCCGTGTTCCTGGTTTCGACCCTGTTGCTGGCGGCCGCGACGGGTCGTTTCAGCCGCAGGAACATCAGTGCCGCGGAAAGTGCGGCGCCGGCGGCCATCACCGCGCCGGAGGCCGTCGTTCCAGCCGTTGACCAGGCCGCCGAGACGGACTCCGAGTCCGCCGCGGCCAAGGCCGTGGACGAGGCCGGCACAGCCGTGGAAAATGCGGCCGCCGCCGTCGAGGGCGCCGCCAAAGAGGCCGCCGCCGCCGCCAAGGAAGCCGCCGCCAAGGCCGTCGAGGGCGCTGCCAAGGCCGTCGAGGGCGCTGCCAAAGCCATCGAAGGCGCCGCCAAGAGCGTGACGGAAAAGGCCGCGGACGAGCCGGCCAAGGCGCAGTGATTCCCCGCCAGGCGCGACAAACCATCGGCATCCTCATTCCGAGGGTGCCTTTTTTTATGACGGTGACTTGACATTGCCCGCAATGAATTATAGTGTATCCGGGCATTTGCTGTGCCTTTCTTGCCAGAAGAAAGCCAATTACTGTCTATAAGATGCGTTTTTCAACCTGGGAAAAGATGATGAGCAAAACAGCGGCCAAGGAGGCGGGGTCTGCACCAGTCGCGGCGCCCAATGTCGTCAGCAGGGATGTGTTAGGCAGTCCCGGCCAGCCTGGCGCCAACGACCGGATCAATCATGCCGTGATTGGTCTGGGCGGCATGGGCCAGGGCCACCTGGGCTATGTGCTGAAGGACCCCCAGGCCCGGCTGGTGGCGGTTTGCGATGTGATGCAGTCACGCGTCAAGGCCGCCGTGGAAAAGGTCGGCGGCGACTGTCGCGGCTACCGGGATTTCCAGGAAATGATCGACCATGAGGACATTGATGTCGTGCATGTGGTGACGCCGCCACATTGGCATGCTTTGCAGAACATCTACGCCCTGGATGCCGGCTGCGATGTCTGGGCGGAAAAGCCGATGACCAGGACGATTGCGGAAGGCGAAGCTGTCGCCGCCGCTGTCCGCCGCAACGGCCGCGTCTTCCGGCTCAACACCTGGTTCCGGCTGTATGGTTCGTTCTATGGCCTTGGCACTGAAGTCAAACCGCTCAAGAAACTCGTCCAGAACGGTCTGCTGGGCTGGCCGCTGACCGTGCGTATCAGCGCCCATACCGGCTTTGCCTGGAAAGCCTCCATGTGGACCGGCAAGCTCGGCCTGCCCCCGGAGCCCGTGCCGGAAGACCTGGACTACGATCTCTGGCTGGGGCCGGCGCCGTACAAGCCTTACACCAGCCATCGCGTGTCGCCGTCCTTCCGCGGCTATTGGGATTATGACGGCGGCGGCCTCGCCGACATGGGCCAGCATTATCTGGATCCGGTCCAGTATATCCTTGACAAGGACGACACCAGCCCGGTTGAAATTGAGGCGACCGCCCCCTGGCCGCAGCATCCCGACGTGGTCGGACTATGGGGACAGGTGGAAATGAAGTATGCCGACGGCTGCAAGGTGATTCTGGAATCCTGCGAATGGGGGCCGGAGGCCACCAAGGACCAGCCGTTCATCGAGGGTCCCCTGGGAAAGGTCTACCGCAATTTCCGGACGGAACCGGAGCGTCTGGCCGAGCTCGTGGTTGAACTGCCCGACCCCGAGCCGCAGGTCAGCGACTTCAACGTCTCCATCCGCACCCGTCGGCCATTCGGCCTCAACGAACTCAACGGCAACCGCAGCAATATCCTCGTGCACCTGGCCAACTGCGCCATCCGTTCTGGCCGCAAGCTGTATTTTGACCCGGAGAGGCTGCGCTTCCGGGACGATGAGCTGGCCAATCGCCTGGCCGAGCAGCCGATGCGGCTGCCCTGGACCCTGTTGTGAACCGCTGACACGTTCGCAGCCAAAGCGAAGGAACTACGCACATGACCCATAACAGCACCGATGGCAATGCTTCTGAACGCAGCCGCGCCCCCAGACGAGGCCGCCGCCCGGCCGCCAGCCGTAAGAACACCCCGGTCGGCTCCGCCGGTGAATCCAGCCGCCAGGCGTCGCCGCCCGCCGGGCGTGGCGCCCTGGCCTTGGCCGCCACCCTGGTCTGGGCCGAGCCTGAAGCCGGCGCGGCCGCGGCCGCCAAGCTGTTGAAGAATTCGTCCCAGGCGGTCCGCGAGCTGGTTGCCGCATTGCATGAAGGCAATGACGAAACCACCGTGCAGGCTTCTTTCGCCTTGGACGCCATGGCGATGGCGTCCGCGGCGCCCGGCCAGGAGGCGGCGCGGGCCGCGCTGGCCAAGAATCTGGCGGCTGCGATTCGGGTGGCCCGGGACGATGTGGCCCGCAATGTCGTCATCCACTATCTGCAGCAGATCGGCACGGATGATGCCGTGCCGGCGCTGGCCCGTTGCCTCGAGCAGGAGGCCACTTTTGACACGGCGTTGCTGGCCCTGCGCCAGATCGGCACCGAAAAGGCCTTTGGGGCCATCCTGAACCGCCTGTCGCGGGTCACCGGACGGCAGCGTGCCTGCCTGGCGGCCGCGCTGGGAGATGCCGACGACCCGTGCTGCCACCCGGAAATCCCCGGGGTCATCGCCAAGGTCCTGAGCAAGGCCTCGGCCGATGATGCCCCGATGATCTGGGTGGCGCTGGCCCGGCTTGGTCATGTCGGGCTGCTGGATACCTTGATCGCCGCCCTGAAGGGCCCGTCACGGTCGCGGGCCGCTGTGGCCCGTGGCTGCCTGGCCGTCCTGGCCGGCAACTGCGAGGCGCCGGAGGACGTCACCACGGTGATCACTGAATTTCTGAAGGCCGAACCGCGCACCATCAGTGGACTGATGGCGTTCCAGGATAACTTGGAGGAGGAGACGGACACGGTGCCTTATTTGCTTGAACTGCTCCCGGAACAGAACAGGGTCTTGCGGGAGACCCTGGTCAATGTCCTGGGCGAGGGCTACCCCGGCAGCTCGGTGACCGAATTGCTGATTGCCTTTTACCATCAGCAGGCAAGCCAGGAAGGCCAGAACACGATGGAGACCCGCCGGGCTCTGCTTCGCATCCTCGGCCGGCGGGCCGACCTGACCGCCCGGCCGTTCCTGATGTCCCGTCTGCATGACGCCGACGCGGCCATCCGGGAAGCTGCGCTCGCCGCCGTTGAGAACCTGGTTGGACCGTTGGACCGGAAGGCCCTGGCCGCCACCGTGATGGGACTGTGACCGGCCAGAAATGAGCCATGACCCGCGGAACGGACGCCCCTGGTGCGGACGCCAGGCCCCCGCCAAGCCGCCAGGGACAATTGCCATACATCTGATCACGATGCCGGACAGACACTTCCGCGGACGGCACGTCGCTTAGGAGACAGGAGAAGCCAATAATGGTCACAAAGCAGACGACAGTCCGGAATGCCTATGGCATCCACTGCCGGCCTTCGGGGGTCATTGCCAAAGCCTCGCAGGGATATGATGGCAAGATTGAAGTCAAGGGGCCGGATGGAGCGACGGCGCACCCGGACAGCGTCCTGGCCCTGCTGGGCCTGGCCCTGACTTGCGGCGATGCCGTGCAAGTGACCGTGGATGGACCCAACGAGGAAGCCATGTGCAACCGGCTGATTGAATTGTTCGAGGCCAATTTTGATTTTCAGCGCTGAATCCGGCCCGCTGGTCAAGCCGCTTTCAGGGGTGTTGGTGCGTGGTGCTTCGGCCAGGAAGCCTGTCGAACGCCGAACAGCGGCGTCCGGCAGGAGGTGACCGCAACAGGGCCGCCTTGGCCGGGCCGGGAGCCGGTGCCGGCCAGGATTGGCTCCTGGTGGTGGAGAAGATTGGTTCCGTCCGTGCCCAAGGCCGTCATGTCCCAACCAGAGAGAAGGTGCGAACATGAGACAGAACACCATGCTTCCGAGAGAAATCCGCGGCAAGTGGATATGGCTCACCGGCTCCTGCCAGTCTGACACCGACCACGTTTTTTTCCGCCGGTCCATCACGGTCAGCGAAATGCCCGGGACCGCCGAGCTTTGGGTCGCTTCGCATTGCCACTTCCAGGCTTACATCAATGGCCGGCCCTGTCTTTCCGGCCCGGCGCCCCACCCCGGGCCCGGTACGGCGGCGTTTGCGCAACTGGTCGATGTCAGCCACATGCTGGAGATCGGCGCCAACCATGTCGCCGTGCATGTCCATTTTGAAAATACCCCCCTGGCCAACCTCCGGCAGGCCTTCAAGGGTCTTTGGCTGCAGCTCGAATTCGACGAGGAAGCCGCCCTGTGGACGGATGAGGACTGGCTCTGCCATCGCGCCCTCTGCTATGACAGCACCGGCCTTCGGGCCGCGGCCGGCGATGTGTTCAAGGAACGCCTTGATTACCGCCTCTACCCCGACAATTGGCAGGTCCAGGACTGGCAGGCCGCCGCCGCCGAGGCTAAGCCGACCGGCCAGGAGGCGACCTCCAGGCGTTTCGAATGGACCCGGCCGGACTTCGTCCGCGAACCGGACTACGCCTTCGGCGCCCTGGAACCCGATTCCTCCGTGCCACGCACTCCGGAAAGCATCCCGGCCGAGAAAGTTTATTCGAAGGGCAAGTACCGCCAGACCTCGGAAGCCACCTGGGTGTCGTTTTCCCCGGCGATCAGCGTCAAGCAGGAATTGGGCGCCTATGCGGCTGAATCGTACATTTACTGCCCGCCCGGCGACACGCAGCCGTGCCTGTGCATCTGCGACAACCCGTACCGCCTGTACGTCAACGGCGTGCTGCTGAAGGAGCAGGCCGTGGCTGAACCGCCGGTGCGGGCCCCTTTGCATGCCGGCCGCACGACCCGGCTCGGGCCGCAGGAGCTGGTCGACCAGGAATGCCAGGTGGTCCTGCAGCCCGGCTGGAACCGGCTGCTCTTCCTCCAGGATTGCCTGTCGAACAACTGCGGCATGCTGCTGATCTGGCCCGACATGCCCAGCGGGGCTCTGCAGGTGTACCAGCGGCCGACCTTCAATTCGCCCAGTGGCTGGAGCGTCGTCGGGCCGCTGAATACGCCTCTGTCGCTGGTCTACCCGACCTTCCCGTTCGACCAGCTGACCAAGACCGCCTTCGTCCCGGGCGACAATCCGCCGGACGACATCAGCGCTTTCTTCCTGGCCTGCACCTTCACCCTGCCGGACGATGCCGCCCCCTCCCGTCTGCCGGTGAGCCTGACCAGCGACGAGTACCTCCTGGTTGACTTTGGGCGGACGCTTTACTCCTATCCTGACATCGTCCTGTCCGGCACGCTGGGCGACGTGGTGGACATTGTTTTTGGCGAGCATTGCCTGGACGGTGAAGTCATCGCCTACGAATCCAACCATCGGCGCAACACCTCGACTCTGATTCTGGACGGCTCGTCTTCGCGCCGCTGGGTCTCCAGCCTGCCCAAGGGCTTCCGGTATTACATGATCGTGGCGCGGTCGGTGCAGCACGAACTGAGCATCACCCAGGTCGGCGCCTGCCATGAGGCCATGGATGTGCGATCGAACAGCAGCTTTTCCTGCTCACTGCCGCAGCTTGAGGCCATCTGGGCCATTGGCGCCCAGACCTTGTCGTCGACGGTTCATCGGGTGTTCATGGATTCGCCGACCAAGGACCAGGCCCAGTGCATTCCCGACGCCATGATTCAGTCGTGGGCGAGCTACTATGTCTTCGGCACTTACCAGCAGACGGGCATGGCGATTGAGGCGTTTGCCCGCGCCCAGCTGGAAACTGGGGAGATGAACGCCCTCTGCCCCTCCGGCCTGTTCCAGGCCGTGCCGGATTTTTCCCTGAACTGGCCGGTCTGGCTGCATCGGCACATCCTGCACACCGGCGATGTCACGTTTTTGAAGAAGATGCTGCCGGCCTTGCAGAACCTGCTCTACTATTTCGACCAGCTGGCGGTCAGCCATGACGGGCCGCTCGGCGACCTGCACGAGTATCTCGGCACGTATTGTTTTCTGGACCACGGCGCGATTGACCGCGAGGGCATGGTCACCGGCCTGAATGCCATCTACTGCCGGGCGTTGCTGAGCGCCGCCTGGCTGGCGACGTATGCGCAGGAGCCGGCCTTGGCCACGCAATACAAGAACCGGGCTTCGCAGGTCGCTTCGCAGGTCAGGGCTTTGTGCTGGGACGCCCAGGAAGGTCTGTTTGCCGACAGCTACCACGATGGCGCCAAGTCGCCGTTTTTCTCCTGGCAGACCAATGTTCTGGCCATTTACGGCGGCATTGCCGAGCCGTCGCAGTACCAGGCCATCTGGGACCGGTTCTTCATCAATGACGTCCCCCTGGAGCAGTTTGCCGGCGGTGAATACAACAATCCGTATTTCAAGTATTATCTTCTGGAGGCCGCCTTTGCCCTCGGCAAGAATTCCTGGGCTTTGCGTCTGATTCATTATTACTGGGGTCGCATGGCCAAGGCGGGGGCGACTTCCTGGTGGGAGTTGTTTGATCCCGACAATCCGTCCCTGCAGAAGCGGATGTGCAGCCAATGCTGCGGCAATGGCACCAGCCCCAACGGGTTTCTGATTACCGAGCTGGTTGGCATCCGTCCCGCCGAACCCGGCATGCACATGGTTTATTTCAACCCCATGCCCGGTGATGTGACCTGGGTGAAAGCCCACATCCCGACCCCGAACGGCTATATCTATGTCGATTGGAACATTCGGGCGGACGGCGTGTTTGCGGCGTCCATCTCGGCCAATTATCCGCTTGAGGTCATTCCGATTCTCAATCCCGGCATTGCCGAAAGCGCGATCATCACGGTCAGTGAAAAGGTCGCCATTCTCGCCCAGGAATGAACCGCCGGCCCTGGCCGGCGGTTTTCACGGCCGGCGGGGCGATGGCAGGTCAGGGTCAGCCGTGCCGGCGTCGGCAATCTTGTCACGCCCTTGCGGCGATGGCGACTGGGCCAGGCCAGATGGTCAAAGTCAGCGTTGGGGGGGCAGGATTGGCCGGCCGGCGCCATTTGCGTTTTCGCCGGGCCGTGGCCAGAGCAGGGGCGCGGTTTGTCTGCAGTTTGCCGGCATTGGCGGCCGGCAATGACCGGCGCGGCCTGCCTGTCGGCCGGCCGCGCCGGTTTCTGGGCTTCGCCGCGTTGTTCTTTGACCGTGGGGGCGGCCACGGTCAATGTTGTTTCCTTCAGGTCGCCCGGCCGTCCGGCCGTGGGAGTTATTTGCCGGTGTTTCCGCCATGCATGGCATAGGTCTGGCCGGCCTTGAGGGCGACGGTGACTGGCGGCAGGCCCTGGCCGGTGCGGTTGCCCGCGTCGTCGGTCAGCGGCGGTGTCGTGTGCACGATCAGGCGGAGGGTGCTGTCCCGGGTTGCCGTGATGGCAATGCCGGCGGCGCCATGCTTGCTGCGCGAGGCGGTGACGCGGAAGCCGCCGGGCGCCGGCATGTTCTGGAAGGAGGCGGTCTTCCAGTGCGGCGAGGCGCCGGCAAAGACGTGGAGGACGCCCTGCCGCGAATGGAGCAGCATGTCCTGCACGGCCGTGAGGGCGCCCATGCTGGCGTCCATCTGCATGATCTCCGGTCGGCCTGCCATGAGCGTGAGGCCTGGGAACCAGGCGTCATGCAGCGACCCGCCGCCGGGATTGGTGAAGGTGCGCCGCCAGATTTCCAGGAGGTTTTCCGCCATCAGGGGATTGTCGAGGCGATTGTAGAGCATGGCGGCCCAGGGCACGCACCAGCCGGACCAGAGGCCCATGCCCAGGCGCGTCCAGCGGGCGCGGGTTTGCGCGACGATGGCTCGCCACTGCGGGTCGTCGGGGTCGATGATGTCAAACGGGCAGATTCCGGCCAGGTGCGAGTGGTGGCGGTGGCTTTCCTCCAGGGCGAGCCCGTCCCAGAGGCCGATTTCGCCGGGGCTGTTGCCGGCGGTGAAGAGCGAGGCCTTGGGCAGCCTGGCCAGGATGTCCTCCCAGGCCGGGTCGGGTTTTTCGTTCAGCCATTGGGCGGCCTGCAGCAGGTTTCGGGCGAGCCGGTGCACGGCGGCGAGCTGGAAGCTGGCGTTTCGGCCCCAGGCGTCCATCTCGGCGCCGCGGTATTCAGGGGAGACGGTCACGGGCAGAGCCAGGGTGCCGTCCGGCTGCGGCTCGAGCATGGCCTGGAACACGCGCATGGCGCCGCGCATGAAGTCGAACACGTCGCGGCGCAGGAAGTCCAGGTCGCCGGTGTAGTCGACGTAGTCGAACATCATCTGGGCGATCCAGGCGGTGCAGGCATGGTCGATGCTGCCGGTCCAGAAGGCGCCCATGCAGGTGCCGTGGTCGTCGACGGCGTGCGGCAGCATGTAGCCATCCTCCAGGCCGAGAAAGCAGGCGGCGTTGCGGCGCAGCTGGTCGCGCCAGGACAGGACCATGTCGAAAAGCGGCTTCAGGTTTTCGAACAGTCCGGCGCGGTAGGCTGGCCAATAGCACATCTGGATGTTGATGTTGAAGTGATAGTCGCCCGACCACGGGGGCAGCGCGTGGTCTTCGATCCAGGGGCCCTGCAGGCCGGCGGGAGAGCCGTCGGGAGCCGTCATGGCGGCGAATTTGAACAGGCCCTGGTAGTAGATGTCCATGAGGACGGGGTTATCGATGTTGATTTGGGGGACGCGTTGCCAGAAGTCACCCCACCATTGCCGGTTGTCGGCGGTGAGTTGGTCCCAGTTGGCCGGGCGCAAGCCGGGGAAATGGCGGGTGATGTCGTCCTGGGTTTTCGGGTCGAGCTGTTCCCATTGGGGTGGGCGGTGCCCGCGGATGTCTTCCAGCAGGGCGTCGGTCGTGTCGGCGCGCAGGAAGGCGCCGGTGATCAGGTCGTCGTCGCGGCGCGCGGCCAGGGCGAACGGCGGGTCGGCCGGCATGGGCTGGATGAAGGCGTGCCGGTCGGCATCGTCAATCAGGATGGGCGGGGCAAAGGAAATGTCCTTCAGGGCGTTGCCGGCCAGTTCGAAGGACGGCAGGAGCTGGAAGGCGGCGAGGTGCCGGCACCGGCAGGCGAAGGCGCCTTTGGCCGTCATGTTCAGCCGGATTTCCACGGCGTCTTCGCTTTCCCCGCGGCAATAGACGGCGCGGAGCAGGGCGTCATCGGGGAGCAGTTCGGCTTGAAGCAGTCGGCACTCCGGGGTGAGGGTGAGGACCAGCCGGCCGACGGGGATGAGGGACGGCCGGCGCGGCTGTCCGGACTTATTTTCAGTGTCCGTGGCGAAAATGGCGGTGATGGCCTTTTTGTCGCGGTTGACCAGCGCCTGGCGGATGTCGCGGTAGTTTTGGCGTGGTGTCCAGGACATGCCGCCGCGATGGTCCCAGAGGGAGGCGCAGCCGACGGTGAGGTTGATGGTGCTGCCCCCGCCCCATACATATAATCCCAGTTCGGCGTTGCCGAGCATGGCGCCGTGATGCACCTGTCTGAGGGGGAAATCGCGGACGACTGGACGCGGCATGTCGGAGTCCTTTCACGCTGGCCGGGAGGTGAGGCGGAGCACTGTATGCGTGGGGCGTCCCGGGGGCGGGTCCGGGGCGTCGTCGGGCATGCTTTCCCGCCGGCAGGGTGCCGGGTGGTCACCTGATGGCCGGAAAGTGCCGACGCGGTCATTTTTTGGAAGGGGGTTTCAGTCCGAGCCGGCTCATCACCTGTTGCAGGTCGTTCCAGGCCTTGCGTTTTTCGGCGGCGAAGGCTTGTGGCAGATGCTGCATGCGCAGGATTTCATTCGGATGCAGGGTCGGCATGACGGGAACGCCGTGGTAATCAAGCCATTGGTGGCGATTGCGGTCGGTGAAGGCGGGATCGAACAGGGCCCGCAGCGGAAGCATCCCCAGCAGGACAATGGCCTGGGGGCGGCACAGTTCAATCTGCTGCCACAGGCACGGCAGGCAGGCGTGGACTTCGGCCTGGGTCGGATAGCGGCGAGCATCGGAAAGCCGGCATTTCAGCACATGGGTGATGTATGCGGCGTGGGCCGCGTCGTCTCCGCCAGGCACGAGGGACATCGCGCGAATCATGTTGCCAAGGAGTTCTCCGGCGGGTCCGGACAGGATGTCGTTGCCGGCATCCTCCTCCTTGGACGGATAGTCCGCAATGAACATGACTCGGGCCTGGGCGGTGCCCCGGCCGAATTGCATGTTGGTGCGGCAATGGGCCAGGTCACAGGCTTGGCAGGCGGCCATCTGCGTTGCCAGGTCGTCCCAGCCCAGGCCGGCAAAGCGGTTCTTGGGCGGCGCGGCGGGCGGCGGCGGCGATGCGGGCGGCGGCGGTGATGCCGGTCTGGCCGTCGCCGTGGTTGGCGTCGTCGCCGTGGTTGGCGTCGCGGGCGGCGCGGCTGCCTCGGCGCGGCGCGTCGGCATGGGCGGCAGAGGCGCCGACGGATTTCTCGGGGTCGCGTTGACGACGGGGTGGAACAGGGCTTCGCGGTTGGCGGGGGACAGCCACACGGCTGTGCGGCCGGCGGCCTTCTGGCGGCGGAGAAGGCGGCACAGTTCCTGGATGATGGTTCCGGGCATGGTGGTATTGGACAAAGGTGAGGGGGGTTGGCAAAATGTGTTCTGTTTACGATAAGGCGCAAATGGCGATTTGCAACTGGTATCAGAGCGGAAAGCCGCTCCAGACGGCCAGGAAACCTGAACAGCTGAAAGAACCACCGATGGGCCCAGATAAACACAGATTCAAGTCGGGGTCATCTTGGAATTCATGTATGGGAAACTTGGCCGGGGTCGATTGGCCCTCTCAACAATCCCGGTATTCATCATGGTCCATCCCTTGAAAATACCAGGGAAGGGGTCAGATTAATAGCCGGGAAGAAGTTGCGGCGGAGTGTTTGGTGTTTTCTGTCGGGACGTATGGGCCTATCAGGAGCAGCCATGTTGAGCTTGCTGGCCAAGGAATACCGTGAGTATTACCATGCTTTGCAGGACGACCTGTCGCGGCCGGATTCGCCGCGCCGCCAACAGTGGAAGGCCGTCAACGAGCAGTGGCGGGAGGAATACCGGCGGGACCCAGGCGCGTCGGCCGCCGCGCTCAAGGCTGCCATGTATCGTCTGATCGCGGAACACTGCGAGCCGACGATCCTGCCGCATTCGCCATTTTTCTTTGAAACCGCCATGCGGCCGCCCATGAACTGGGGCACCCCCAATGACAAGTCCATGTGCGGCGCCACGCTCTACTGGCAGCGGGTCAGCGAGGAGCAACGACATGACCTGAACCGGAAAATCCAGCTTTTCCAGGTCGCGGCGCCTGGTGCTCCCGAACACCTGGCGTCGTTCTGGAGCATCTATGGCGGCTATTTTGACACGGACCACCATACGCCCGGCTACACGCGGCTTTTCGAGCTTGGTTTCGAGGGGATTCGGGCGCAGATTCTGGCCTTGCCGGCGCGCAATATCGAGACCGGGGCCATGCTGGCCGGCATTGACGCCATGGAGCGGATTGCGGAGCGTTTTGCCGTGCAGGCGGAGGCGATGCTGGCGACGGCGACGGACGCGGTTGTATGCCGGAACCTGCGGCTGATCGCGGCGGCGGCCCGACGCGTTCCGGCACAGCCGCCCCGGACCTTCTACGAGGGCCTGGCGATGATTCTGTTTGTGCGCGAAGTCATGGCCTCGCTGGACGCCATCGGCCTGTCGGTGCTGGGGCGTCCGGACAAGCTGCTGATTGACCTGTACCGGGCCGACCTGGCGGCCGGGCGGCTGACTGTCCCGGAAGCCGAGGAGCTGGTGGCGCAGTGGCTGCTGCCGCATGACGAGAAGACCTTTGTGCGCGAACGGCCCTGGCCGGAAAACAGTACCTGCATCGTGCTGGGCGGGTGCGACGAGGACGGCCAGGTGGTCTTCAATGAATTGACCAGGATGTTCATTGAGGTGCACTGCCGGCTGCGCCTGTTCACCCCGAAGCTGAATTGCCGCTGTTCGGCGAATTCGCCGCCGGAGTACCTTGACCTGATGGCCGATTGCCTGCGCCGCGGGCACAACCAATTCGCCTGCCTGAATGACGATGTGCTGGTCCGCGCCCTGGTGCGCATGGGCCGGCTGCCGGCGCACGCGCGCTGCTACGTGAATGGCGGCTGCCAGGAACCGATGTGCGAAGGCTATGAACATACTGCCGGGGCGTTCTACTACTTCAACATGGTCGAGGCCTTCCGGGCCTTCTATCATGGCATTCCCCGGCCGGCCGACTCTGACCCCGCCGCCGCGGCCGCCGCGGAGCTGCTGCTGCCGCCCCTGGACGAAAAACCGCCGCGTTTCAGCAACTTCTACCAGGAGGTCATGCGGCGCTTTCGGCATTTTCTGGAGACGAGCACGGGCTGGCTGCGTGAAAAGGGCGGCTGTTTCCCGTCGATTCATCCGTCGCCGCTGTTTTCCTGTACGGTGCAGGGCTGCGTTGAGAGCGGGCTGGACTACACGGCGGGCGGGGCGCGCTACAATTTCACCGGCATCGCCTGCCTCGGTCTGGCCAACATCGTCAATTCCCTGATGGTGATCAAGAAGGCCGTGTACGACGACGGCTTCGTGAGCTATGACGAACTGCGCCAGGCCGTCGCCGACAACTGGCCGGCAGGAACCGAGCCGCTGCGCCAGCGGATTCTGTCTTTGCCCCGGTATGGTGACGACGACCTCGAAGTGAGCGAACTGGCGGCCCGCTTTATGTCCGACCTCTGCTCGCAGATCCGCGCCTGCGAAAATGAACGCGGCGAATACTACCAGCCCAGCTTCTTCGTCTATTACGCCTATCGTTCAATCGGCATGCTGACCGGCCCGACGCCGGACGGCCGGCGCCAGGGCGACGTGCTGGCCCAGGGCGTGGCGCCGAGCCGGAACCAGGCGCCGGACAGCGTCACCGAGGTTCTGGCAAGCATGTCGGCGCTGGACTTCGCCGACTGTCCCGGCAATGCGGTGTTTGATTTCCAGCTGCCGCTGACGCCGCATCTGACCGTGCCGATCTTGTCGGCGACGCTGCGCAGCGCCTTGGCCTCCGGCGTCGCCACGGTGCAGCCGAACCTGGTGGACGTGGCCGCGCTCAAGGACGCCCAAGTCCATCCGGAAGGCCATGCCGACCTGACCGTGCGCATCGCCGGGCTGTCCGCGCTTTTTGTGAAGCTGGACAAGGGCGTCCAGGATGAGATCATTTCCCGGCATCTGTTCCGGGCCGGCTGAACACCCGGACGACGCGGTCCGGTACAGGGGTGCAACGGAGGTGGGAGGGCAGCGATGAAGCGATCTGAGATTAACCAGGCCATCCGCGCGGCGGAAGAGTTTTTTGCCGCCTGCCGATTTCATCTGCCGCCGTTGGCGTTTTGGACTCAGGAGGAATGGCGTCGCCGGTCGGGTCTGGCCGAGGTCGTCGCCTGCCATCTGGGCTGGGATGTGACCGACTTCGGCCTGGGCGATTTTTCCCGCCAGGGCTTGCTGCTGTTCACGTTGCGCAATGGCGTGGCCGGCAATGGCTGCTCCGGCAAGCCGTATGCCGAGAAAATCATGATTGCCCGCGAGGAGCAGAAGACGATTCTGCATTATCACCGGCGGAAGACCGAGGACATCATCAACCGCGGCGGCGGCCGGTTGTGCTTCCGCCTGTTCGATCGGGAAGGCGAGCGCGGCTTGTCGCCGCAGCCCGTGCGTGTGTCGCGGGACGGGATGACGACCTCGGTCGCGGCCGGGGAAACCGTGACGCTGAACCCCGGCGAGAGCCTGACGCTGACGCCGGGGCTGTTCCACGAATTCTGGGCGGCAAAAGGGACCGGGCCGGTGCTGATCGGTGAGGTCTCCTCCGTGAACGATGACCATCACGACAATGTCTTCTACGACTGCCGGGACCGTTTTCCGAGCATCATGGAGGATGAACCGCCATACCGCCTTTTGGTCGGCGATGTCCAGGCCATGCCCGAAAAGCAGTGATACCGGCCAGCCCCACCTCTTCCGGCCCAATGGTCAGGGCAGGTCCACCTTGCGGACGGAGATGTCGGAGAAGATGACGTCATCGGCCGGCGTCTGGGCGCGCACGACCAGGCCGATGCCGATGGCGGTCAGGTCGTAGCCTTCCGGCACATTGAGCACGATGGTGATGTCCTGCCAGAGGTCGTCGCCGGGAATGGGGACCGGCTCCGCCTGGGGCGGGTAGTCGCTGGCAATCCAGACCCAGCGGTCCGGGACGCTTTGATGGAAGCTCATCATGCCGGCGACGGCCTGGCCCAGCTGGCGCACCTTGGCCTTGAGCACGAATTTGTCTCCCGGCCGGGCCGGGACGGTCTGGCTCAGGCAGGCCATTTCGCTGAAGCCGGCGGCGCGGACACCGTCCGAGCCGCGCCAGCCCTGGCCCGGCGCCGGGGTGAAGTCGCCGGTCTGGCCTTTGCCGCGGTACAGGTTCCACTGCATGATGCGGGTGGGGTAGTGATCGACCACGGCCTTTTGCCGCTTGGCCTCGTCATACGGCTCGCTGAAGCCCGGGTTGCGCACCAGGTTGGGCGAGCCGGCCGCGGCGGCCAACGGGTCCAGGACAGCCTGGACCGCGCGGAGGAAGCCCGGCGCGAAGTCATCCCAGTACTTCACGGTGTCCTTGCCCCAGGCCCAGCCGACGATGTCCTTCGGCCACCAGCGGCCGCGTTCGCCATAGAGCCAGACATACTGGTCGGTCCATTTGCAGGCCGCATCGAGGTTTTTGGCGAAATGCCGGACGCGTGCCGGCATGTCGTCCTCGGCCAGGTCAGGGGCGACATTGTAGGAGTTCATGCGTTTGCCGCCGAAGTAGGCGTCCAGGTAGATGGCATTGGCCGTTTCGGTTTGCGCCATTTTGACGCGGTTTTCCGGGGTGAGGAGGCGGTGGTTGGCCATTTTGTAGCGGGCGTAGGCGCGCATGTAGTCGAGTTCGTTGCGGGCGGTATAGCCGGCGCTTTCATTGCCGTCCAGGAAAAGCATGTCTTGGGTCATGCCGTCGTACATGCCGTTGAGGAAGCCGAACCAGAGGCCATAGCGGAAGGACTGCATGGCGGGGTAGGGGTCGGGGTTGTCGAGGAAGCCGTTGCCGAGGCTGAGGCCAAAGAAGAAGAAGAGGGTGATGCCGGGGTGGTTCTGGGCGATGGCGTCGATGATCTGGCGGCCGCGTCGGCGGGCCAGGTCCCAGGCCTCGTCGTAGGTTTTGCCGGAATTGGGGTCATAGGAAAAGGAGAACTGGGTCTGGTTGCCATAGAATTCGGGATCGATGCGGATGCCGGTGCAGCCGGTTTCGCGGGCGATTCGGGCGATGAGGCCGAATTTGGCGGCGATGTTGGTCCAGGCCTGCTCGTCGTCCCAGGTCAGGTCCTTGCCGCGGCAGGAGACGCGGAGGAAGTTGTCGGTGAGTCGTTGGAAGTCCGTGTTTTTGAGGTTGTCGATGTCCTGCTGGAACCACTCGTACTGCCAAGGTTCCGGGGTGAAGGTGTGGTAGACCGGGTCGTAGGTGACGGCCTTGCCGGCGACGGTGGTTTTTCCCAGAAGGTTGATTTCGATGCCATGCACCGGGGCGCGTTCCTCGATTTCACGGATGTTCCGGCGGATTTTGTCGGTGGACAGATGGCCGGAATTGACGATGATGACTTTTTTGGGGCTGGGCTTGAAGGCGAGCGGGTTGGCGGTCACGGCCCAGGGCGCAAGCAAGGCGGCGGCGAGCAGCAGGCGTCCGGTTTGCATGTCGGTAATCCTTGTTTTTGGGGTGAAGCGCACCGCGGCGTGGTGATTGGCGAGGTTGGCTGGTTGAGGGTTTCCGTGGGTGTGGGCGTCCCCGTCGGGGCTGGTTGCGCCGGCGGGTGGGGCTTTGGCTGGCGCAGTCGGTCAGGGCGCGGGTTTGAGGAGGATGAAGTCGAGGGCCAGGCCGCCGTTCAGGTTGGTCATCCGGATGGTGTTTTTGCCGGCCGGGAGGGTCAGGACGAGCGGTTGTCCGGCATCGTCCGGCAGGGGCAGGAAGCGCCAGTCGGCCGCGGCCTGGCCGTAGCTGCCGGTCGCGGCGAAGGCCAGGCCGGCCGCGGCGGTCGAGGGCGTCTGGCCGTTGACCTCGATTTTGCGGATGGTCTTCTTGTGGTTGGTGGCGTAGCGGAAGAGGATTTGGTAGGCGCCGGCCTCCGGCAGGTCGAAGGTCCATTCCAGCCAGTGTCCGAGGTTGGCTTCCCAGTAGGTGATGATGGCCTTGGAGATGCCGAAGCGGTCGGTCTTGACTTGGCAGGTGCCGCCGTCCTCGCCGGTGAAGGCCTCGGCCTCGAGCATGATCTGGCCTTCGGCGGCCTTGCCGGTCATCCATTCCGGGGGCACGAATTGGGCGTTTTGGTCGACGGGCGGCGGGTCATTCCAGGTGATGCCGGTTTCGGCCAGGTCGTAGAGGACTCGGGGGGCCATGCGGTAGTAGTTGGAGAAGCCCTTGCCGTAGTCGGAGCCCCCGGGTGAGCGCAGCAGCGCGTCGGTCAGGGGTTTTTTCAGGAGCGGGTCGCCGGTCCAGAGATAGGCGCGGGCGATGCCCTCGACCATCAGGGGCGAGGTGCCGCGGGAGAAGCGCATGTTGGGGCAGGACGTGTAGCGGAAACCGCGGGCCTCTTCGGAGTAGCATTCCGCGACCAGGGACCTGGCGCCGGCGATGATGGCGTCTTTCACCTTCGGGTCGCTGGTGACGTCATGGTAGTACTTCATGCCGGAGAGGAGCACGGCGACCATGAAGTTGGCGTTGCCGCGGTGGCGCGGCTCGCAGTGGCAGTGTCCCGGCACCATCATGCGCGACCAGCCGCCGACCTGGTGGGTGCGGCGGCCGGCCTCCAGCTGGTATTCCGGCACCGGGAACGGGGTTTTGTCCTGCAGTTCGAGGACCCGGTCCATGATGACCCGCGAGGCATTCAGGTAGTACGGGCTGCCGGTCGCGGCCAGGGTGGCGGCGTTGATGATCAGATGCCAGCCGGGCACGCGGCAGCTGGTGAAATGGTATGGCAGGCGCAGGTCAACGCCGATGTAGTAGTCGGCGATGGCCAGGGCGGTTTCACGCGAACGCACGTCGCCAGTCAGGAAATAGTGGTAGAAGTGGCCTTCGTTCCAGGAATGGCTGACCGACGCGCCGGCCCGGGGGATGCCGAGGGTGCCGGGTACGGACTGGGTGTAGTAGCCGCCGACGTGTCCCATCTGGTGGACCAGAACCGCGCCGGGGCCGAGGCGCTCGTTCGGCTTCGCCCAGTGCACCGTGTCGATGTCGCGGTTGTGCTTCTCCATGTCGTCGGCCAGGAAAAAGGCGGTTTCATTGCCGGAGCGGACGAATTGGAGCAGGAGGGCGGACTGGGTGTCGTATTCGCTGTTGCCCCAGTTGGCGCCGCGTTCGCCGAACCAGTCGCCGAAATTCATCAGGCCGTAGTCGCGCTGTTTTTCGCGGGCGGCGGCATAGGCGGTAATTTTGCGGTCGACGGTTTCTTCGTAGAATTTGAATTGTCCGGGATTGCGGGCCGCCAGCGGATAGAAGGCCAGGCTGTCGCAGTACCAGGATGGCGGGGCGACGGCCAGGAGCGGGCGCTGGTGGAGGCGGGCCAGGCGGCGGGCCGCGTCAGGGGCGACGCCCCAGGCCAGCTGGAGCTCGTCGGTCTTGGCCATGCCGGCGCGGAATTTATAGACGCCGTCGAGCAGGTAGAAGTACAGGTGGTGGCCTTCCTTTTCGAACGGGAAGGCGTCGTACCGTCCGGCTTCGAAATCGGGGCAGAGGGCGAGCTGGAGGGCGCCGCCGTCGGCGCGGAAGGCCTTGGGGTAGGTTTGCCAGAAGTTACGGAGGCTGACGAGTTGTCCGTCGGCCACGGCGGCGCCGGTCAGTCGGCCGGCAGTAGGTTGGTCGCCGGCCAGGAATTCATGGTCGAAGTGCTGATGCAGTCCGGCGGCGGTGATGGGCACCTCTGCACCGTTTTCGGTGGTGGCCTTCCAGGCCGCGGCCGGGTTGGCGGACGGGATCGTCAGGGTCATGTCTTCGAGGAGGGCGTGGGTTTCCTGGCCTTGGACGATGAAGGTCTGCTGGACGTTGACGGCCGGGTTGTTTTTCCAGACGGTGTAGCGTGTTTCCAGGAGGAAGGCCGGTTCGCCGTCCGGGGTGGTGAAGGGGCGGGTGCACTTGATGACGGCGCGGACCGGCCCGTTGTCTTCGAGTGAGAAGGCGGCCGTTTCGGGTTGGGCGAGCAGTCCGGCGCCCGGCAGGCGGAGGTCGAGCCGGCACGGTTTGTGCTGCGGGGTGACCATGTCGCCGGCGGCATTGAAGGCGATCGGGGCGGCGTTGGCGACGACCGGAATGCCATTGGCAATGGCGGCGATCGGCGCGCCGTCGGCCTGGCGGCTGATATTGGCGCCGTATTCCAGGGCATAGTCGGCATTGCCGTCGGCGGCGATGTCGCCGGTGATGAAGGAGACCAGAATCCATTTGACGGAGCCATCGGGCCACCAGGCCGTGGTTTTGATCTGGGCCGGAATCTCCTGGGCGTTGTCCAGCAGGCGGACCTGGCCGGAATGGGCGATGGCGCCTTGCGGGAAGGGGAAGCCGTTGGTGACCGGCTGGGCGCTGACCGCGAAGGGATGCGGATTGCGGACGGTCACCGGCACCCGGCCTGAGGTGACGGCGGCGGCCGGCGGCGGCGTGGCCCGCGGGCGGAAGGTGACCGGCGCGGTCGCGTACGTCGTCCCGTCCGGCTTAAGGCCGACGGCGCGGGCCGAGTATTCGCGGTCGGGGTCCAGGCCGGTGAGGACGGCGCGGTGGACGGTGTTGCTGCGGCTGTCTTCGACCGTGCTGTTCAGCTCGTTGCCCGGGCCGTATTCAAGCCGGGTCGGGCTGGGCATTTCGGTGATCCAGGAGAGGGTGATTTCCCCGGCGGTTTCAGGCGGGCAATGGGTGGTGAGGTGATGGATGTTGTAGGGCAGGTCGCGGCGTGGCGGCGGTTCCGGGAAGAAGACGATTCCGGCGACTGGGTGGGGGCCGGCGCCGCAGGCGAGCAGCTCCACCTTTTCGCCGCCCTGGAAATTGACGGCGTCCTGCAGCCAGTAGATCCAGTAGCGGTTGTTGTTGACGTCGATGGGCGCGAAGCCCCTGATGTCGCCATCAATGGTCATGGCCAGGCGGCTGCCGTCATTGCGGTCGAAAATCAGGAAGCCGGGGTGGAAGCGGCCTTTGGGGGCGGCGACGCCGGCACGTCCGAGCGGGCGGGTGGACTTCAGATGTCCGAAATGCGCCTGGGTGAACAGGTTGATTTCAAAGCCGTCCAGGTCGAGTTGGTCGTAGCCGGCAAAGACCACGCCCTTGTTGCCGAAGAGCTGTTCGCGGATGGCGTCGATGCCATAGGACCGGTCAAAGCCTTCGAGCGACTGCCGGTCCGTCAGGCGGGTGATCTTGGCGCCGGGGCGCTGGGCGATCGGGGGGAGCTGGAAGCGCTTGCTGCCGCTGCTGGTGCTCATGGGCGAGGGCTTGCCGTCCGGCCCGTTGAGGCCGTGGCAGAGGACATACAGGGTGCCTGTCCCCTGGCCGTCCTGCAGCTTGAGCGGGGTGTCGGCCAGCACATAGAGATGCCTGCCGGACACGTAGTGGTAGGGCGGGGTGCCAGGGGCGGGGGAGGTGCCGTCCGGCGGATAGACCTGCAGGCGCGGGATGCCGGCGGCGATGGAGACCATGTGGTCAGTGCCATTGGTTGGTCCGCCGCCGGTTCGGCCCGTGTTCAGGTTGTCATCTGAATCCAGGTAGAGATGGAGGACGAGTTTGGCCGGGTCGGGGTCGGCGGCGAAGGTCGCCCGCCACAGGTAGCGGTCTTCGGCGATGTGCGTGACGGCCAGTTCCCGCGGGTCGAGCGCGGGATCGTAGCCCGGCCTGGCCAAGTCCGCGGCGCTGCGTTCCGGGAAGGTGTAGAAGAGGGCCGGCAGGTCAGCCGTGGCCGGGTCGGTTCCCCAGAAGGATTCCTGCTGGTCGGGAACGCCGTCCCGGTCCGTGTCCTGGTCGGCGGCGCCGGCGGGCACGGGCAAGAGCAAGGTCAGCACGGCGACAAGGAGCCAGGGGTGGAGCGTCGTCAGGCGGGTCGTGATGCTTGGCATGGTGCAGTCCTGAAAATGAAAATGAAGATGAAGATGGCGGGGTGGTGGCGATGGTCGGCGCAGACTGTCCGGGGAGCAACGGGGCTTCTGCCGTCAACGACTAAATGATACTGCCGCAAGGCAGATAATTCAAGCAGGGAATCCTGATAATGTGGCCAATCGGGCATCGCCGGCGGTCGGGCGCGGCGCCCGTCGTCCTTGCCGTTGCCGGGTGACACGGCCGGAACGTATGGGACGCCTGGAATGGGATTTGTCGGGTGGCGGACTGAAACGTCCTTGGTCTATGGCTGTCCCCGGCGTCCATCGTCGGCTCACGTCCCCCTCGGTCCCCAGGCAGTTTCAACGTCGTCGGGTTGTAAAACTTTTCAATGAGCTTTATATTAGAAGGCATTCACCGTACAGGTTGTGGCCTTTCCGCCGCCGGGCGGCTGTCGCAGTAAGGATGTGTCATGTCTTGGGTGCAACTGGAAAAATTGGCGGCGGCGTACCGTCGGAAGCCGACCGCGGCGACGGCGGCGGCCCTGGACCGAGGCCAGCGCCGGGCTGCGGACTTCGTCGAGACCTTGACCAATCACTTTGTCCGCAATCACACGGCGCTGGAAACGGCCAGCGTAGCGTTCCGCGAGTCGGAGGACGGCACGTATCCCGGCTGGGCCTGCGAATACAACGCCGAGCAGCAGCTCTTCGAGCTTAACCTGGTCGGCGTGCTTGAATTCCACGAGGAATGCAAACAGGCCCTGGCGGCCATGAAGACACTCGAAGGACGGGAGAATTTCTCCGTATACCGCCTGCATGCCTTTTTGGCGGAGATGCGCAAGCTGCCGCGCAAGCTGCTGGTGTTTCTGCTGTTGTTCCGCGAGAAGGCCCGGGTGTTGGAGGTGACGCAGGCCGAACGTCGGCGCGGCGCCCGCGTGGCGCTTGACCCGGACGAGGACGCGTACATGCGCCTGCTCTGGGCGTTCAAGGAGCTGGAGGCGGTGATGCGGACGCTGAGCGGCACGGACTTGCGGGCGGAACTGAACATCACCTGGTTTGAGGCCGACTGGATCATCGGCGGCAAATGACAGGCCGGCTGGCCGTAATGTGGTTTCCCCTGAGAGAAGAGACATCATGATCATGTCATTTTTTGCCGGGCTGGCCGAGCATGTCGCACAGCATGGCCGCGTTTATTTTACCCTGATGTCGTTCTTCCTGGGGTTGTTCTGTGCCGTTCTGGCCTGGGTGGCCAGCTGTCGTCTGCCGCATTGTCTGCCATGGCTGACGGCGGCGTTGCGCTCGCGTCCGGCGGGTCTGGGTCTGGGGGTGATCTGCCTGGCCTGGTCGGCGTATCATGCCTGTATCATGCTGGAGGGCGACCTGGCCCGCTTCCATCCTCATGTCTGGACGCTGGTGCCGGTCACGGCCGTGCTGTCGTGGTTTTTCCTTGATTTTCTGCTGGCTCGCTCCGCCGGCGGTTTTTTGGTTCTGGCCGTCAATTTTCTGCTTTTCGGGGCGTTTGTCCACGATGTTCCCTGGCGTCCCTTGTATTCGCTGGCCTGCCTGGTGCTCGGGGTGACGGGGCTGTTTGCGATTGGCGCACCCTGGTATATCCGCGATGTCCTGCAGGCGGCCGCGCGGCGGCCGGCCTGGGCCAGGGGGGGGGCGGTTCTGCTGGGATTGATGGCCCTGGTTTTGGCCGGGCTTTCCCTGATGGCCAGGCAATAAGGCCAGACCCGGCAGGCATTCAGGGGAAGAGACTGATGGCGCCGCGGAAAAAGAGACCGCGACGAGGAGGCATGGCGTGAAGAGAACGACGATTCCGAAGGTGATGTGTGCCCGCGTTTTTCTGGCTATGGCGTTGGCGGCGGCGGTGCTGGCGGGCCATGGCTGCGCGCAGCGCGAGGAGCGAGTGCCCTCCGTGTTGCGGATCAGCGCCGGCAATGACCAGATGGGCCGGGGCGGCGAGTATTGCGAGTCGCCGGTGATTGTGGAAGTGCTTGGCCCGGTCCGGCAGACCCTGCTGGGGGGCGCCTACCGGCGGCCGGCCTATGATGTCCGCATTGACGTGCGGCCGCTGAACCCCGACGGCCTTGAAGACGACCGGCACCTGGCCGTGCCGGCCGAGGGCCAGACCGACCGCGGCGGCAATTTCCGCACCAAGGTGCGCCTGGGACGGAAATTCGGCGACCAGTATTTTGCCGTATCCTGTCCGGACTATCCGGATGTGAAGCCGGTGTATGTGCGCGTCATCAGCGGCGTGGAAATCCGCGGCGCTTCTCAGGAAACCCTGGCCGGCGATGAATTGCCGACGCCGATTGAGGTTGCGGTGCTGGACGAGGAGCACCAGCCGCTGGCCGGCGTGCCGGTGTTCTTCTCGCTGGTCTCGGGCGCCGGCGCCGCCCGGTTGTCAGCCCACCGGGTCCAGACGGATGCGGCCGGCACGGCGACGACACAGTTCCAGACGGCGGAGGGGTATACCGGCAAGTACGAGATTCTGGCGGAGATCGGCGAGGCCGGCAGCCAGAACGGGCTTCATGCCCGCGGCATCCACATCAAGGCCATGGCACTGAGCCGGCTGGCCATCCTGATCGGGGTCCTTGGCGGCCTGGGGATTTTTGTCTACGGCATGACCCTGATGAGTGACGGGTTGCAGCAGATGGCTGGTGACCGGCTGAAGAGCCTGTTGCAGATGTTCACCGGCAATCGCCTCAAGGCCATGCTGGCCGGCATGGTGGTGACCTCCCTGATTCAGTCCTCCAGCGCCTGTACGGTGATGGTGATCGGCTTTGTCAACGCGGCCCTGCTGAACCTGACCCAGGCGATCGGAATCCTTTTGGGCGCGGCCGTCGGCACCACGATTACGGCGCAGATGGTGTCCTTCAAGCTGGATGGCCTGGCCCTGCCGGCCATCTGCATCGGGGTGGTCCTGCTGCTGGGGACCAAGAAGAGCACGACCAGGGGCCTGAGCAAGACGCTGTTGGGATTTGGACTGCTGTTCTACGGGATGACCATGATGTCGCACGAATTGAAGGTCATCGCCGACTTCCCGAGTTTTGTCAAGGTCTTCCATTTCTTCGACTGCACGCCGGCGGTTGCGGGCGGGGCGCCGCCGTTTGGGGCGGTTTTGGGCGCGATCGCGGTTGGCACGGTGATGACGATGGTGGTGCAAAGCAGCTCGGCGACGGTGGGGCTGACCATTGCCCTGGCCAACAGCGGCCTGATCAACTTCTACACGGCCGTGCCGCTCATCCTGGGCGACAACATCGGCACGACCATCACTGGCCTGCTGGCTTCCTTGAGCACGAACCGGGTGTCCAAGCAGGCGGCCTGGGCGGCGACGATCTTCAAGACCATCGGGGTCCTGATCATGCTGCCCCTGATGAGTCTGCTTTGGCAGGGCCAGCCCTGCTTCATGCGCCTGATTGACCTGATTACCGACGGCAATGTGTTTGCCGCGGTTCCGGAGAACATCGGCCGTCATATTGCGGCGGCGCACACGCTGTTCAATGTCGGCAACGTGATTGTCTTCCTGCCGTTTGTCAGTTTTCTGGCGGCGATTGTCAAGTTTCTGGTTCCGGAACGCGGTGGTGTGCCGGATGGTGCGGCCCGCCTTTGCGAATTGGAGCCGCACCTCCTGAACACCCCGTCGGCCGCGCTGAACCAGGTTTTGACGGCGTTGCTGAACATGACACGCGAGGCGATGAATCTGGCCAACCGGGCGGTGGCGGCGGTCATCGCCCGTGACCAGAGCCAGGAAGAGGAGCTGATGCGGGCCGAGCAGCAGATCGACAAGACGCAGCGCGAAATCATCGACTACCTGGTGACGCTGACGCGCCGGAACCTGAGTGAAAGCCAGTCGAAGACGATTCCCGACTTCATGCATTGCGTCAATGACGTGGAGCGCATCGGCGACCGCGCCATCAACATCTTTGAATTGACCGCGCCGCTGCTTTTGCAGGGCGAGGGCTTTTCCGACCGGGCGATTCAGGAGATTTCCGACATTCGGATGCATATCACGGAATTGGCGAACCGGCTGATCGAGGGCATGTCGCAAAGTGATCCCGACGCCATTACCAAGGTGATTCAGCTGGAGCGTGAAGTGAAGGTCATGACGTCTCGTTTCGAGCGCAATCACGAAGCCCGCCTGCGCAGCCAGGATTGCACCGTCGAGAAGGGGGTCATCTACGTTGAACTGCTCGCCAACCTTGAACGCATCGCGGCGCATTTAAGCAACCTTGCGGAACGCGCGAACAAGATGCTGCAGCATCGTGTTGACTTCAAGGGGCAAGCCGCCCAGGCGATGGCCGCAAAGCCCCTCATGGTCAAGGCGTAAAAGGGAGGCGGGCCGCAAGCCCCCCCGGCTTCGCCACGCCTTCACTGCCCGGCACGCGGCCTTGCCCGCCGTGCCGGTTTGAGGCCGTCCCAAAAGCCCGGCAGTGTCACCGGCAACTCCGGTGGCTATGACCGCGGAGCGATCAAGGCCCGGGGGAAGGCGATTCCAGGCCGCGCTACCCAAAGAATGCCGGCGGGGCGCCAGGCGATCCCCGGCCGCCGGAGCCGTGATTTGACTTTTCCTGACGGCCCCGGCTCAAAAAGCAACACCGGTGCGTCTCAGGACGCACCGGTGTTGCTCAGGGGTAATCGGTGTTAATCGGTGTTGAGCGGTGGTTTGGAAGCGTGGTTGCTGGTCGCCAGGCGGGCGTCGGTCATTCGATGGCGAAGATTTTGATGGCGTCGGCCCGGCTGCCGCCGAACCACCCCAGCCGGTAATGGGTCCGGAGGTCCGGGACCGAAAGCCCGGAATAGCCGGAGTGGGTGTAGGACATGTTCTCGGAGGAGACATGCCCGTCGACCCAGGCGGCGTTGGTTTTGCCGTTGTGCCGGAAGTGCATGTCCGGCGTGGCGTCTCCCCAGCCGTCGTACGGCGAGGAGATGGTGTACATTTCCACGATTTTGCCGGCGGCCGTGAACTGGGCCGAATCGGCGAAGGCGATGGTCGAGGCCGGGTTCTTGACTTCGACGATGCGATGGAAGCCATTCCACCAGGCGGACAGGTTGTTCCCGTTGTAGCCGTAGCCGCCGCAACCCAAGTTGTTGCCGTAGGGGCTGTCGTCGACCCCGATGTCAAACATGGCCGGGCACTGGGTGATCTTGTTGCTGGCGCCGACATAGTCCATGATGCCGCCCTCGGGCTGGAAGGGCGCGGAGCTGGAAGTCCTGGTGCCGCACCAGGCGTTGAGGTTGGCGGCGTCAGCCAAAGGGACCATGAAGTCGTCATTGTCGCCGGCGTACATCAGGAAGGCCAGGCCGATCTGCTTGAGGCTGCCGACGCATTTGATCGCATTGGCCTTGTCCCTGGCCTTGCTCAAGGCCGGCAGAAGCATTGCCGCCAGAATCGCAATGATGGCGATGACCACCAGCAGTTCAATCAGGGTGAAACGACGACGGAAACGGGGAAACGGGCAGGACGCGGGGCAGACAGACGGTTTCATCGTAAGGCCTTCCTTGTGTTGCGCGCACAAACTGTGGCTGTGACTGTACTCAAAGGGCGGGCTCCGACTCATAAGCCTGATCGGCTTATTCACGGTTGCGCGACAGTCCCCGGTTCGCACGGGATTCACCGCTGATGACTTTGAGTATAAGGTGGACATACTATAACCGCCCGAAGCCGCGGCCGCCATCGCCGTGGCCATAAATATCTGTACCGGACAGGTAAATCACCCCGGCGCCGGCGCCCATGCCGGATGACCGTCCCGTACCTCGGCGCGACCAGGCACGGTCCCCGGGTAAACGGCGCAACCGGTCAGCCATTGAGAATGACGGTCAAAGTGCGAAATGCGGTGGTACGCGCTTGCTTTCCGGCTGCCGCAGGTAGTCCCGTCCTCCGGGCGGCCAAAGCAGAGGTGTCTCTTCCCCCGGGTTTCCTCGCCCTTCGGGCTTCGGTCACCCGGGGTTATGTTTGTCCCGCCCTTCGGGCGGCAGGATGAAAGACGCCTCCTCCCCCGGGTTCCCTCGCCCTTCGGGCTTCGGTCACCCGGGGTTATGTTTGTCCCGCCCTCCGGGCGGTCATATGCAGTCCAGCCTTCAGGCTGCCGTAGGTAGTCCAGCCCATTTGCCGGGCATCGTGCAAGGACGACGACACCCTACCATGGCGCAATTCTCAATCGGTGACCGGTTAC
>CAYOUR010000010.1:0-24403 GCA_964407145.1 uncultured Lentisphaeraceae bacterium
AGGCTGATGCCCTTGAATTTAGAGCTCGATTGGACTTTTTGCGGCCGCAATAATCCATCGGTTGGACTTTTTGCGGCCGCAATAATCCAATGGATATTCGTCTCGTTGCCCTATTTGCCGTCCTCTCTGTCATAATACGTCCCATGCGTCCTGTTTCACCGCCCAGCAGGCACCATGTTTCCAGCCAGAGCTGCGCATCAGTGAAATGCTTTGGTCATATCCCTGCCGCGGCAGCCTGAAGGCTGTACTGCATGCGGCGGACCGCGTCCTGGGACCGCCGGCGTCCCGCCGGCATTTCCGGGGCGTCCGTTGCGGAAGCGTTTTCTGTTCCGCGGTGACTTGGGATGGCGCGTCTTCCCCTGGCTTTTCTCATGCACCGGTCAGAGCCACTGCGGTTGCTGGTGACCCTGCTGGGCTTTTCGGGCAGGGTCGTGCGAAGCCATGGCGCCGCTGGCGTCCGTTGCCTGAAAGCCCTTCGCCATCGGGCGCGTGCCGTTTCTGTATGGCTCTATCCCGCAACTTGTTGTACTGAAGACCACGTGGGTGCCCCGGCCGATCCCCGAAACGCCGCCCCAACGGCGTCATTTTTTCTGTTGCGGGGGTTTCCAAACATCGGGTGTGGCATTATATTGGTGCTTTGCTTTTTTATGTTATGCCGGCTTGACCGGCGGGCAAGCGTAGCAACGAATGGAGAAGAACCTGTGAAAAATTGCGCTCCGGAAAAAGTTAGGAATGTGGTGTTGGCTGGTCATGCCGGTTCCGGCAAAACGACGTTGGCGGATTTGATCTTGTTCAAGGCCGGCGTGGTCGGGCGTTGCGGCAGTGTTGACAATGGCACCAGTGTGTCGGACTTCCGGCCGGAGGAGCAGGAGCGCAAGGCGAGCATTTACACCGGCGTGCTGCATGCGCCCTGGCAGGACGGTCATCTGTTCCTGCTGGACACCCCCGGCAATTCCGATTTCTGCGGCGAGGCCATGAATGCGATCAATGTCGCCGACCTGATGATCCTGGTCGTTGACGCCATGCTGGGCATCGGCCCCGGGACGATCCGCGCCTGGAAGCAGGCCACGGAACGGAATATGCCACGGATGATCTTCATCAACGGCTGCGACCGCGACCAGGCTGACTTTGCCACCCTGCTGGAGACGATTCGCCAGAATTACGGCGCAACCACCTGCATTCCCTGCACCATGCCCGTCGGCGAAAAGGCTGCCCTGAACGCCGTGGTCTCTGTCCTGGCCGAGGACGCACCGGACAGCGTGCAGGAATACCGCCAGGCGATCATCGACGCCGTGGCCGAAAGCGACGAGGCGCTGATGGAGAAGTACTTCGAGGCGGGCGAACTGACGCCGGACGAGCTGGCCGGCGGGCTGCGGCAGGCGATTCTGACCGGGTCACTCATACCCGTGTTTGCCGGCAGCGCCGCCAAGGACATCGGCGTCGCCGAATTGCTCGACACCGTGCTGGCCTATGGTCCGTCGCCCCTGGATCCGGTGCCCTTGCGCCTGGAGGCCGGTGAGCTCAACCGCGGCGCGCAGGACAGCCTCGGTTTCATCTTCAAGTCGGTCAATGACTCGTTCATCGGCCAGATGAACTACGTGCGCGTGCTCAGCGGCGTGTTCAAGTCCGACTCCGAAGTCCTGAACATCACCAAGTCCGGCAAAGAGCGCATCGGCAACCTGCTGTTGGTCCAGGGCAAGGAGCAGACGCCGGTGACCGACGCCGGTCCCGGGGAAATCATCGCGGTCGTGAAGCTGAAGAACACCGGCCTGAACGATCTTCTGGGCAGCAAGTCGACCGATTGTCGGTTCAGCGAGGTGAACTATCCGCAGCCGACGACGGCGTATGCAGTGTCAGCCTCGGCCAAGGGCGAGGAGGACAAGCTGGGCGTCGGCCTGCAGCGCCTGGCGGCCGAAGACCCGACCATCCACATTGACCGCAACGCGGAAATCCGCCAGACGGTGGTGAACTGCATGGGCGACCAGCAGATGAACCTGATGGTCAGCCGCCTGAAGAACGACTTCAAGGTCGGGGTCACTCTGGAGACGCCGCGCATTCCGTACCGCGAGACAGTCACGGGCGTCGGCACGGCTCAGTTCCGGCACAAGAAGCAGTCCGGTGGCCACGGCCAGTTCGCTGAGGTGCATCTGCGCATTGAGCCGTTCACCTCGGAAGACGGCACTGAGGAATACCAGTTTGCCAACGAAGTCGTCGGCGGCAACATCCCCAAGAACTACATTCCGGCCGTCGAGAAGGGCGTGGTCGAGACGCGTTTGGCCGGCCCGCTGTCGCGTTCGCGCGTCATCAATTTCAAGGCGACTGTCTTTGATGGCAAGTACCATGATGTCGACTCCTCGGAAATGGCGTTCAAGATCGCAACCCGCGGCGCTTTCCGGGAAGCGATGGCCAAGGCCAAGCCGATGCTCCTGGAGCCGATCATGAGCCTGAAGATCATCTTCCCGGATGAATACATGGGCGCCATCAGCGGCGACCTCAATTCCCGTCGCGGACGCATCCTGGGCATGGACCGCGAGGACGGCCTGCAGGTCCTCAATGCCGAGCTGCCGCTGGTCGAAGTTTACAGCTACCCGACCCAGCTGCGCTCCATGACGCAGGGCCGCGGCAGCTTTGAAATGAAATTCGACCGTTATGACCCGGTGCCGAGCCAGCTTGCCGCCAAGATCCAGGCTGAAGCCGCGCGCCTGCTGGAAGAAGAAGAAGAGTAAGAGTACGCGTACGCGTAAACCGCAGGGGAGGAAAGGTGCCATCGGCCTTTTCCTCCCCTTTGACTTTTCATCCCGTGTTTTGTTCTGGGCCGGACCCGGAGGCAGGGCCTGTGCGGTTTTTGCCCGGCCGTCGTCGTCGCCGTCGCCGTCGCCATCGGCCGCGTCCGGCTGTCGCGTTCGGCGCATCCACGACACGTCCTGGCCGGGGGGCTGCAGCCATCTTCCAGGTTATTTGCGGAACATGAAGAACACGGCCGCGACCATGCACAGGCCGGCCCAGAGGAAGTTCCAGTTCCATTTTTCCTTCATGAAGAACAGGCAGAAGGGAATGAAGACACTGAGGGTAATGACTTCCTGGACGATTTTCAGCTGTGCCACGGACATGGTCTGGAAGCCGATGCGGTTGGCCGGCACCTGGAGCAGGTATTCAAACAGGGCGATGCTCCAGCTGACCACCGCGGCCAGGTACCACTTCTTGTCGTGCATGTGACGCAGATGGCCGTACCACGCGAAGGTCATGAACACGTTGGAGGCAATGAGCAGCAGGATAGCGCGCAAAGCTGGAGACATGGGGACTGCGGGTGTTGTCGGGTGGATGGTTTGAAAGGGCAGGGGGACGATGGTGCTGACGGGTGGCCCGGGATGGCCAGGGGCGTTATTCCCCGGGCTTGTCCTGACGACGATGCCAGGCCTTGGCCGACAGCACACTCGGGGTCGCCATGTGCCGGCGCCGAGATGAATCGACATCAGTCCTGGCGGACGGGGCAGGGCGTCGACTGCAGCTTGGCGGTGATCTTGTCAGCCGTGGCGTCATTGGCGGCGGCGGCAAGCAGCCAGTAGTGGCGGGCCAGGCGCAGAAAGCCGTTGGCCGCCAGGATGTCGCCGGCGTGATCGGCAATGACCCCTTCACCGTCTTGTTCAATGCCTCCCAGGCGGACGGTCTTGACGATGGCGGTCAGCGCTTCCGGGAAACGCCTCTGGCGGTAGTAGACCCAGGCGAGGCTGTCGAGGTAGGCGGTATTCTCCGGCTCGGCGGCCACGGCCTGCAAAATCAGTTTTTCGGCTTCCGGCAGGTCTCGGTTATGGTCGGCAAGCACGTAGCCAAGGAAGTTGCAGGCCGATGGATCGCCGGGATTTTTGGCATGCGCCAGGCGGCTTTGGGCGATCGCCTGGTCGATCTTGCCGGCGCTCTCGCAGACCAGCGCGTAGGTGGTGTGGAAGCTGGCGGTGAAGAAGTCCTCGTCCTTCAGCTGCCGGGCCACCTTCTCGGCCGTTTCAAGGCTGCTGATGGCCTGGTCGTATTTGCCGGCCACACGCCAGAGCTGGGCGGAAAGCAGCCAGCCATACGGCGGCAGTTGCTTCATCGGAGCCAGGACGGCCAGGCCGCTGTTGGCCCGGCGCAAGTACAGGAAGAGCTGCGCCAGACGCAGCCGCGAGTGAAAATCACGTGGATAGTAGGTCACCACGTTTTCCAGGGCCTGGACCGCGCGTTCGTACGATTCAGCCTTGATGTACTGCTCGGCAATGGCCTGGCGCAGCAGGAACTCCTCCCGGTACTGCCTCAGGTTGACCGGCTGGCGGTGCAGGCTGTCCAGGTAGTGGAGCAGCTTCTCCGAGTCGCCGCGCTTTTCCAGAAGGGTGATTTTCATCAGGCGCCACCGGGTGGAGTCGCGGTATTCGTTATCCCCATCGAGTTTTTCCAGCAGTTGGTCGAGCAGTTCCCAGGCTTCCAGGCGCAGCAGGATGTTGCCCAGCAGCTCCAGGCCGTCAGGTCCCGTCTCCCAGACGCTGTTGGCGGGAATGCCGGGCAGGGCTACGGCGAGACCGGCATGATGCCGGGCACGGCGCCGGCATTGTTCCGGGTCATAGGTGGCGACCGCCTGGTAAAACTCCTGTATGCTTCGGAAGGCGCGAGGCCGATTGGGGTCCAGCGGCGGCGCGTCGTCGTCGGCCGCCGTTTTCCGCGATTCGGATTCGGCATCAGGCGCGCCGCCGCTGTCTTCCGGCGGCTGGACGGCTGGCGCCGCGGACGTTTTGCCGCCGCTGTCTTGCGGCGCCGTGACGGTCGTCGTGCTGCCACCTTCTTCCGGCGGCTGGACGGCTGGCGCCGGGGTGGCCGGGGCCTCGTCGATCGTCTCAGGCGCTGGCGTCACCGCAGCCGTGTCTTCGCGCTTTGGGGCGCTGGTTGCTTCCCGGCCACTGTCGGTGCCGGCCTTGGGGTGGGCTTCGGCCAAATCCAGCCAGAAGGAGGCGGCGATGGTCTGCAGGACATGATTGTCGCGCAGATGGCGGTGCCTGAACGCCTGCTGGAAGAACTTTTCCGCCTGTTTGGGCTTTTGGGCGCGGCACATCATCAGGGCGGCCGTCTGGACGACCTGTGGTTCCCGCCATTGGGTGCTGTCGATGGTTTTCCGCAGGTGGCTGATGGCCTCGTCCTGGCGGTGCAGCATGGCCAGGCATTCCGCATAGAGCAGGTTGGGAATGGGTGCGGCCGGATTGGCGTCGGTGACCGTCTGCAGGTCGGCGACAGCCTTTTCCAGCTCCTTGCCGGCCAGTCGCGGGCCGATCAGGGCGGTGGCGATGGGCCGCGAGTCGGGCAACAGGGACAGCGCCCTGGTCAAGTGGGGGGCTGCCTGGTCAAAGGCTTCCGGCCCGTCGAGCAGCAGGCTGGTGCCCTTGGCGTATTCGGCCCAGGCCGTCGCTTCCAGGCGTTCACGGGGGGAGAGCACGTCGTTTACAGGCAAGACGACAGGGCATCGTCCATCCAGGACGACGCCCTGTTTCGGTACCGTTGGCCGGGTAGCCTGGCATCCTCCCCACAGCAACATCAAGCCGGGCAGAGCCGCCAGGATTGCCGATGTCTTGTTGTGGCTCTTCATGCGTCCACCACCTGCCCGCGCCGGTGGAGAAAGGTTATTTCTTCTTGTGGCGCTGTGCTTTCAGCTGCTTGCGGCGTTTATGCTTGGCGATCTTCTTGCGGCGTTTCTTCTTGACTGAACCCATGGCTGCACACTTCCTGTTTGCGACTGATTTTTTCGGTTGATGGACGGAGAAAATCAAACTGTGAAATAGTCAAGAAGAAAAAATACTCCGTTTTTGCGAAAATTCAACCTCGGCGGTCGCCAGAAAGCGCATGCGGGCTATTTTATTTGTGCTGGCCCGCCAGGGCGTCGCCGGTGTCAGGCGGCCTGGCCGTCCGTGGTTGACTGGGGACGGCCTTGGCGGGGCGGCCATGACCTGATGGGTTCCAGGCGTGCGGAAGTATCCCGCCCCCTGGTGATTGCCATGGAAACAGAACCAGGAGAACCGTGATGTTGACTGCCCAGGAAAGCGCCTTGTTGGCCGGTGTTGACGAAGCCAGGATGATTGCCTTGTGCCAGCAGCTGGTGCGCATCCCGACGGTGAATCCGTATTCCGGGGACCGGGCGCCCGCCGGCGAATGGGAAGGCCTGCTGGCCATCGAGGCGGTTTTCAAGGCGATGGGCGCGACCCTGTCACGCCTGCCCTGTGATGACGAGGCCTTTGCCCGCTACCGGGTGCTGGCGCCACGCGGCCGACAAGTCGAAAAACGCCATAATGTGGTGGCGGAATTTGTCCTGGGCGACGGCCAGGGACCGACGTTTCTGCTGGATGCGCACATGGATACCGTCGCGGTGGACAAGTATGACGGTGACCCTTTCGCCGGTGAATGGCGTGACGGCTGCCTGCACGGCCGCGGGACGACGGACGACAAGGGCGGCATCACCGTCATGGTGGAAGCCGTCAGGATGCTCCTCGCCCAGCCCGAAGGCCGACGCGGCAAGCTGGTTTGCTGCGTGGTGACCGATGAGGAGAGCGACGGCTCCGGCCGCGGCAGCCTGTCCTGCATAGCGCATCTGCCGAAGCCGGATGGCGCCCTGGTCATTGACGGCGACTGCAACTGCCTGCAGGACGGCTGCACCGGCGTGGTGACGGCACGGGTGGCCGTGCCGGGGCGGACCGGCCATGCGGCCTATGGCGGGCTCAACGCCATTGAGCAGGCCTTCAAGCTCCTGCCGGCCCTGGCCCGTTTCCGGGAGCTGCGCGGGGACCGGCCCGGCATGTTCAATTTCGGCGTGTTCCAAGCCGGCGACCATCCGGCCAATGTGCCGGCCACGGCGCAGCTGGCCTTCAACATCAAGACCTCGCTGGAGGATATGCGCGCCGCCGAGGCGCGCGACGGCGTCGACTCCGGCGTGCTGGTGCGGGAATTGTTTGAGCGTTGCCTGGCCGAGGCCGTCGCGGCCGACGAGACCCTGCGCCAGTTGCCGCCGGTCGTCACCTGGGTCAAGGACCTGCCGGCGACTTCGACGGCGGCCGTGGCTCCGGATTATCTGGACTTCGGCCAGGGCGCCTATCTTGACGCCACCGGCACGGTGCCGGTGGTCAAGCCTCTCGGCGGCTGGGGCGACCTGGCGCATTTTCTGCGGGCCGGCATCCCGACCATGGGCATTGGGCCGGGCACGCTGGGGGTCGCGCACACGGCGTCCGAGCGGGTCGCTGTCGCTGATCTGGTCAAGACGGCGAAGGCCGTGGCGTTGATGGCGGCGCGTTTTCTCCGGGCGTAGGCTCAGGCGTCCCGGCCGGCGCCGGCCGGGTGCTGGCCACGCGGCAGGTTTTGCAGCAGGTATTCGGCCAAGGTCAGGTCTTCCGGCCGGGTGAGCTTCGGGTTGGGGGCGAGATTCTCCACCAGGGCGACGGGGTAGCCGATGACTTCCATGGCCTGGGCGTCGTCCGTCACCTCGCGGCCGTCCTGCTGGCAGCGCGCGTAGGCCGCGGTCAGCAGGTTTTTCCGGAACACCTGCGGTGTTTGTGCGGCCCAGAGGGTGGTTCGTTCCGGGGTGGTGAGGATCATGCCGTTGCTGTCGGCTATCTTGATGGTGTCGGTGACTGGCGCCGCGGCAATGCCGGCGCCATGGAGGCGGGCGGTGTTCACGCAGCGCGCGAGGAGTTCCCGGCTGACCAGGGGGCGGGCGGCGTCCTGGACCGCGACGATGGACACTTCGGGCGGCAACGCCTTCAGGCCGCATTGCACCGAGTCCTGTCGGCTGCGGCCGCCGGGCACCACCGTGACCGCGCCGTCCAGGTGTGCTGCGGCCAGGGCGGCGCGGAACGCATCCTGCTGATTTTCCGGAACCACCAGGATGCTCCGGGCGGCGGTCAATAGCGGTGTCAAGGTTTGCAGGCAATGACAGAAGACAGCCAGGCGGGACGGCCCCAACGGCAGAAGCAGCTTGTTCGGGCCGCCAAAACGGATGGAGGAGCCGCCGGCGGCGACAATCAGGCCGACGTCCTTGAGGTCTTGCTGCTGGGAGGAGTTGGGCATCGTGTGGTCACTATCCAGGATGAGGTGAAAGCCAAGGATTGGACTTCTGAGGCTGCCGCCGGCCTCCATGAAGGGGGCGCGGGCGACGGGGCTGGTTGACAGGAACGCTGCCGATGGGGCTCAAGGCCGAACCGGGGCGGGGACGGGAAACGGCACTTCGGCCGGGGCCGCGGGCGGCGGGGGGGCCGGGGCCGGATACTGGAAGTCGTCAGGTTGGACCGGCAGGAGAAAACGGAAGCCGACGTCGGACGGGGCGAGGGGGGTGTCATCCGAACTGTCCAACGGCAGATACCGCTTGGTGGTGGCGCTGCTGGCGCCCTTGATCTGGTTGAAGGACGTCCCGTCCGGGAATTTGCTGCCGGTCCATTCGCGCACGTTGCCGGCCATGTCGAAGACGCCATAGGGCGACTGGTCGAACGGCATGGCTCCCGGCGGGGCCCAGAGGCCGACGGCCTCGCGCACAGCGGCGTTTTCGAAGGTATAGGTGTAGGTGGACCGGAAGCTGTTTCCCCATGGGTAGTCGCGGCCGTCGGCGCCGCGGGCGGCCTTCTCCCACTCGGCCGCGGTCGGCAGCCGGCAGGGGCGGTTGAGGGCCTGGCTTTTCCAGGTGCAGAAGGCCATGGCGGCCTGGTGGCTGATGCCGACGACCGGCCGGTCCGGGGCAAAGCCGGGATTCAGCCGCCCCTCCGGCGACCAGGCATTGACGGCCAGGTCGTTGAGCGCCTGGAAATGGATGCGGCTCATGCAGTCGATTCTGGCCTGCGGGTCGGTCAGCGACTTCCAGAATTCGAGGTATTCGCCGAAAGTGACTTCGTACTTGCTGATGAAGAAGCCCTCGAGGTACTCCCTGCGTTTTGGGTTGAGCTGGGAAACGGCGCCGCCGACCAGCGTCATGCCGTCGGGGACATAGACGGTGTTTTCCGGGATGGCACGGGGAATGGCGATGACGATGTCTCTGGTTTCGCCATGGACCAGAAAGACCGGATAGAACACGGGCGCATGGCCGGGCAGCCGCGCCGTGATCAGGTAGTTGCCCTTGGGGATGACCTGCGGCGGAATCGGCGGCGAATCGCTTTCCAGGGGCAGGGGGGCCAGAGGCTCCAGGCAGTCGTTTTCGGGGTTGTGGCCGACCGGGCGCAGCTCCAGGGCGGCGGGGTGGGGCGTGGTGGTCATCGTCACGATGCAGTCGCCGCGGCGGGCAATCTCCACCCCGCGGATGATGCCGAGCATCTCCGGGCTGCATTTTTCCAGGTTGGTGCCGAACGTGTTGCGCATCTGGCGCAGCCACCTCTCCACTTCGGCCAGGCGGTGGTGGCGGAGTGCGAAAAGCAGCCGTTCACGCATGATACGCTCGCGCCAGAAACGCACTTCGGGGCGCCATTGGGACAGCGTGGAGATGGAGCTGAGCATCTGGTTGGCCGAGTCGAACAGGTTGTCGATTTCATTCTGCAGGTCGTCGTTGGCATCGGTCGCGCGCTGGCCGGCCGGGGCGGCGCGTGAAGCCTCGTCGTGCTTCTCCTTTTTCAGGCGTTCTTCCAGTCTGGCTTGCAGGCTGATGGCCTGACTGACCTTGTCGCCGGCTTCTTCAATGGTCGTTTTGAATCGGAGCCTCTCAATGGTGAGAATGGTCGCTGTCAGCGTGCACAGCGCCAGGGTGGCGCTGAGAAGGATGGCCGTTTTGAGGGGATTGCGGTAGCAGAGTTTTTTCAGCCGGACCCAAGGCGAGGCCATATAGGCCATGACGACCCGGCCTTCCTGGTGCGCGTAGATGTCGTGGATCAGGTCGGCGACGGTCTGGTAGCGCTTCTCCTTGCGGCGGGACATGGCCTTGAGGCAGATGGCCTCCAGCTCGGGCGGGGTGGTGTGGCCGACATGGGTCTGGCGCGGGCGGCGGAATTCCCCTTGGGTGACCGCGTTGATGATGTCGTCCTCGGACGTCACATCCGAAAACGGGTTGGTGAAGGTGAGCAGTTCGTAGAGGATGACGCCGAGCGAATAAATGTCGGTGCGGATGTCGAGTTCGGCGATCTGGCCGTCGGCCTGTTCCGGCGACATGTACCTGGGGGTGCCGCAGAGCTGGCCGTTGATGGTGGGGTTGGAGGTCGTCAGCTTGAGCTGGCCCTGCTGGACGCCGCGTTCCTGGCGGTCGGCCTGCCGTGCGGCCTGGGCGTCATAGCGCTTGGTCGGGGTGGGCGCGTTGACTTCACGCACCAGGCCCCAGTCGATGATGGTGACTTCGCCATAGCTGCCAATCCGGATGTTCTCCGGCTTCAGGTCGCGGTGCATGATGCCTTTGCTGTGGGCGTAGGCAATACCCTGGCAGATTTTGATGAAGATGGCCAGCAGTTTGGAGTGGGTGTATTCCTTGGAATAGGCCGGGTTGCGCTGCGCCAGTTCGTTGATGATGTGGCGCAAGGAGTCGCCGCGCAGCCGTTTCATGGTGAAATAGAATCCCATCGTCGGGCTGGCGCCAAGCGCGTGGATCGGCACGATGTTCGGGTGCTCCAGCTGGGCCGCGGCCTGGGCCTCCAGAGTCAGGCGCTCAATCTGGTCCCGGGAAAAACTCAGCTCCGGCAGCAGTGTCTTGACGGCGATGTGCCGCCCGAGAATATGGTCTTCAGCGACGTGGACGGCGGCGGTGCCGCCCACCCCGAGCTGCTCCCTCCTGGTCAGCTCCGGCTCCCGCAGCTCCAGGTTGAGGTCAAGCTGCCTGATGATGTCGGCATAGAAGCCGGCGGGGTCGTCCGGCACGTACGGCGCCGCGGCGTCCGGCGGCAAGGCGCCGCAGGCGCACGGATCGGCAGGGTCGCCGCGGCCGCCTGGCGCAGATGCATTCGCGCCCGCGGCGGCTCCGGGGGGCTGCCCGTGATGAGCATCGTCCGAGGTCATTTTTTCTGACGGCTGATTTTGGCAATGGCTTTGCCAATGGTCCAGCGAATCATTTGCTTGGGCTCTTCCAGGCGCAGGGCGAAGCCGGCTGCCAGGAAGGTCACGCCGGCGGCGCCGGCGGCCACGATGAGGCGAAGGGCAATGCGTATCCGGCTGATGTCGCCGGTGTGGTCAGGCGCGGCCAGGGCGGCGTCGATGCCGTCGGGGAGAATGGCGCTGACGGCCTGGGAGACGCCCCAGGTGACGGCGCCGACGGCGCCGGCCAGCAGGGCCAGTTTGAACAGGAAGACCATGGTCGGTCGGGCCGGAAACATCGGTGTGCTGCGGCGCAGGTAAAGGGCCAGGGCAATGCTTTTCAGGCAGCGCGACAGGACAAAGCCCAGGGCGACGACCATCAGGGCCTTTTCGGCTTCCACCCCGACGATGACGATGAACAGGTAGCTGAGCAGCACGCTGACCATGGAGGAAGCGATGCCGATGACGGTGACGGCGACGGTTTTCTGGTCGGCGAAGGAGCCCTGCATGAGCACGCATTCGACGGCGGCCGCCGGCAGGACCAGGCAGTAGCAGGCGGTCGAAATCCCGGCCCAGGAGGCCAGTTCGATGCCGGTCTTGCCGCCCAGGAAGATCAGGATGGAGATGGGCATGGCCAGCAGGGCCAGGAACACGGCGCCGGGCACGAATACGGCCAGCAGCAGGCGGCAGGAGGAGCTGAGGATGTCGCCCAGCTTCTGGCGGTCTTTCTTGCTGACCAGTTCGCACAGGAAGGGGAACAGCGCGATCTGCAGGGCATAGGGCACGAGCCATTGGATGGTGGAGAACAACTTCCGCCCCAGGTCATTGGCCATCAGCACGCCCGGCTGCTCGATGTGGGTGAGGATGTAGATGTTGTTGAAGTTGTCGCGCACTTTGGCGAAGATGATGCCGGCCAGCAGGGGGAGCATCAGGATGAGCATGGTCCGGAAGGCCGGGTTGCGCCAGTTCAGGGACGGTCGCAGCAGGCGCACTTTGCCGAGCATGCCGGCCAGGTGGGTGAGGACCTTGGCGACGCTGCCGGCCAGAATGCCGAAGAACAACGCCTCGATGCCGAGTCCGAACAGCCACATGCCGCAGGCCAGGCCGGCGATGATGCACAGCTTGGTGGAGGCGTCGCCAAAGGCCGCCAAAAAGAATTTCTTGTAGCCATTGAGGAGGACGTAGGTGGTGGAGCCGATGGACAGGAAGAACAAGGACGGTGCCAGGACGCGGAGGCTGGTCCGGAGCAGCTGGTACCGCTCCGGATTCTCGGCGGCAGTCCACTTGGTGAACAGTCCGATGTAGAAATCGGGAAAGCAGATGATGGAGGCCGTGACGGCGAGGAGGACAAGGGCCTGGAAGCTGAGCGTGACATTGGTGTAGTCCCAGGCGGCTTTTTCGCTTTTGTTCTCCTTTTCCTTCATGAAGATGGTCAGGAACGTCGGTCCGATGACCTCCTCGCCGATCAGGAAGAGGCTGTTGATGACGCCGGTGAAGGCCACGACCATGATAGGCTCGTACAGGGACGGCTCAAGGAAGAACGCCGCGAATTTGACCTGGATGAACCCGGTCAGTTTGAGCAGGATGTGGGCGACTCCGACGACCAGGCTGGCGCCGATGATGCGGTCGGCGAGGGATTTTTGCTTGGCAGTGTCCAACGGTGTGCTTCCTGGTGGTGATGGCAGGCGGGTGAGGCGGGGTGCAGGGAACGGTCGAAAAACGGCGAGGAAGATTGCAGTATAGACGAATCAGCCGCGGTGAAAATTGGCCGCCCGCCCGGGAAAGGCCGGGAAAGTGCCGCCTGGCCCGCTACCCTTCAGCCCGCCGCCTGGAGCCGTCTGTTGTCCAGCCTGCCGCCTGTAGCCGTATGTCGTCCAGGCTTCAACCCGCCGCATACCGTCCCCCCTTCAGAAGATCGTCGTCGTTACGGCTGGAATCCAGCAGGTCCTGTTGTCGGCCAAGGCGATTTCGAGCCATTCCCCGCGTCGGGTGATCAGGGTGAACTCGGTTCCGGCGTGCAGGGGTTCGGTGAAGCTGGGTTCGTATGATTCGCTGTCGCCCTTGCGGGCGATTACCTGCTGACTGAGGATAACGCCGGGGCGGTGTTTGGCCCGGTTCCATTCCTCCACGGCGAGAGACGCGGCCAGGGCCAGGGCGGCAACGGCGGCCGCCGCCCCGCACCACCGGGGCCAGGCGCGGCGGCGGCGCAGGCGTCCCAGCAGGGCGAAGCTCCAGAAGGCGGCGAAGGCGGCTAGAAAGCCGTTTTCCCGCCAGGGCAACGGCAGGTCATAATGCCAGAAGAACACGGTTTTCAGGACTCGCGTGCGTTCCGGTTCGGCGATGTGGTCGCGGCGGCAGGAGCGGACGAAGGCCAGGTTGCGCAGCAGGTTCGGGTCACGGGGCAGGAATCGCTGGGCGCGGCGGTAGTTGAGGATAGCCCGGCCGATGTCGTCGAGACGGAAATAGATGTTCCCCAGGTTGTAGAACACGGCGCCGTTGCGAAAGTCGCCCTCGCGGATGAGGCGTTCGTAGCGGCGCGCCGCCTTGCGCCAATACTCCAGGGCGGCGGAATCGCCGGCGGCTTGACGGGCATTGCCCTCATTGAAGAGCTGCTCGGCTTCCTGGACGAGCGCCGCGGCTTGCAGCGGGGAGAGGATGGCGCCGCCGCCGCCGCCGGCGTCGGATTGGGCGAAGACACCCAGGCCGCCGAACAGCACGGCAACGGTGGTCAGCAAGTTGGCGGAAAGTTCTTTAACGGACATGGCTGGGCGACGCGGATAAAGATTGGAGATGACGGGGGATGGAAGAAAATCATGACCGGAGGTCCGGTGGCGCCTGAAGGCGGCCTGGCGAATTCTTGTCCGGCTGGCGGCTTGTTGGGCGGGTGGCCTTGGACCATGGCGATGACGACCGCCAGGCGGGGTCAGAGAACCCGGTTGATGAGCTTGACGATGGCGGCGGCTTCCTGGGGAATCTCTTTCTGGTCAGCCGGGGTGGCGCCGGCATAGCGGCTGGCCTCGCAATCGGCGTACAATTTTTCCAGGCGTTCCAGGACTGGAGGAGTTATTCCGGCGGCAGCCAGTGGCTTTCTGACGTCCTGGAAGCTCTGGGCGGCCGCTGGCGGCCGGCGCAGCTTGGCGGCCAGGAAGTCGGTCATGGCGGCCAGGGTCTGGTCCGGACTGTGCCGGTCATCCGGCCGGAGCTGCCTGAGCGCCGCCAGGCATTTTCCGGCCGCGCGCTGCGCCGCCAGGGCACTGGGGTCGGCGGAGCGACGCCCGCGCCAGGAGGCGGCGCCAGCGGCCAGCAGGTACAGTCCCGGCCACGACAGGCAGAAGGCGATTTTCCACGGCGTCTCCGGCCAGGTGGCGAACCCCGCCCGCTGGTCCGCCAGGAGGGCCTCGCCGCCATAGTTGTGGGCAATGCCTTCGGCGAGGGTTTTCAAGGCGCTGCCGTTGCCGACCGTGGGCTCGGCGGGCAGCCCCTGGGCATCCTGGGCCGTGACGGTGCGGACCTCATCCACGACCAGGGGTATCGGCGTGCTCGTTGCCTCGGCATACGTCCCGGCAATCGGGTCAAAGTACGGTATGCTCAAGGCTGGTATGGCCTTGACCCCCGCGCGTACGGCCCGCAGCGTGCACTGGAAGGTCTTCCTCTGGTTTTCGACGACGCCCGGCTCCTCGCCCGAGACCCGAAAATCGCTGGCCAGCTCTGGGCTTTCCCCCAAGGGCGGGAGGCGCAGGAGGTCGAGGTACTCCGGGCCGGAGACCTGGACTGAAAGAATGATCGGGTCGCCGACGTTCACCTGGCGCGGCGAGGCCGTGACCTCAAGGCGACAGGGGCCGACGATGCCCGAAAAACGGTCCGGACGGCCCGCCTCGGGCAGTGTTTTCACCACCAGGGTCTGGGGTTGCGCCGCAATCGTTACCGTCCTGGTGGGCGTGCGTTCGAAAAAATCCTCGAAGATGGATTGTCGCCGGTTGCGCGGGGCGCGGCCGGGGTCGGCGACAGCGAAGGTCACGGTCGAGGCCGGGAAGGTGTAGGCGCCGGGTTTCCTGGGAATCATCGGCAGGGAGAACGTCAGGCAGGAAGTCGCGACCCCGTGGCGCGTCGTCTGTTCCAGGAGGGCAATCAGCTCGGTGCCGTCCGGCAGGGTGATCGGCCGGTAGGCGTTGCGTTGCGCCGGGTTGATTGCCGGGGTGTATTCCGGGAAGGTGAAGTCCTTTTCCGCCAGCAGGGGCAGGTTGAAGCGGTAATCAAGGACGCGGCGGCCGATATGCCATTTCCAGGTGACCATGACCGCTTGTCCGACATAGCATTCCGGGCTGGACACGGCAATTTCCAGGGCCATGTCGTCCAGTTTTTCCGGCTCCATGACGCGCACGGGCACCGGTTGGGTGCGATACGCCCGGCCGTCGGCCTTGACCTCCAGCGGGGGGATGCGCAAGGCGCCGGTGCGGGTCGCGGTCAAGCGGAAACGGAAGATGGTCTCGTTGACCGTGGTCCTGGTCATGCGGCCATTGACTATGGTGATGCTGCTGCTTTGATTCCGATGCGGGCCCAGAAATTCCACCCTGAAATCAGCCGTCTTGGGAAAGGCGGGCGGCTCCGGTTCGGCGTCCGAAGAGACGGCTACCTGGAAGTCGAAGGCTTCGCCCAGGTAGACGTTCTGGGATTCAAGGACTATTCGAACGGCCGACTGCGGCTGGGATTGCGGCTGACCCTGAACCAGAAGCTGACTGAGGCAGAGCCAAACAGCGCAACCCGCAGGCAACTTCTTCGGAATGAACTGTAAATGGCGCAGAAACTCAAGCATGGTCTTCGCTGGACAATTAGCTAATGTACAAAATGTGGTGATGGAAGAAGGCGTTTGACAGGCGGTATCTGCATATTTACTTTTAACAGACTACCAACCCGGCAATTGGAAAAACGGAAAGACGATATCGCCGCCAGAACGGAAGCAGCCCGAAGGGCTGGACAAACATAACCCCGGGTGACCGAAGCCCGAAGGGCGAGGGAACCCGGGGGTGGCGAATCCCCCCGATCGCGCCCGGAGGGCGCCACTTGGAAGCAAGAAATCTCCGTTGAAAGTGCGCGGTAACCTTCATCACCACATAGGGCACATGAGCCAAATATCTGCTCCTATCACAAGATTTCGCACATTACCGACAATTAACGATCATCAGGCATCTGAATCGGGCGGATTTATGATATTTAGAGTGCAACGCCAGGAAAATGTTGCCCGGAGGCAGTTGAAAATATGACCGAAATACGGGAAAATGACAGCCCGTCATTGGGAAAAAACGCCTCCGGGTTTATTTTTTAACAGCGTGGGGAGGGCTGTCACGGTGAATGCCGGCGGCGTTTCGGCGTCGGCCGGGAGAGGTATTTCAGGATGACCAGACGTGAAATCAATTTGACGGGCCAGTTGACCGAAGGTCCCCAGGCCGACAATGCCGACGTCCTGCAGAACGCTCTGGAAGGCGGCCATTGCCGGATTGTCCTGCCGCCTGGCCGGTTCCCTGTCAGCCGAACCTTGAAAGTATCGTCCGGGACACGCCTGGAGGCCACGGAACAGACGGTTATCCGGCGCGCCGACGGCACGGCCCGGGGGGCGGAGGACTGGCTCCTGACCAATGCCGATATGGAGCATGGCAATGAGGACATCGAGCTTCTCGGCGGGGTCTGGGATGCCAATAACGCCGCCAATCCCCGCGGCGCCGACTGCCACGACCTGGCCAGCTACGGCGGCACCGCGCTCAACTTCATCCGCGTGGACGGCTTGCGGCTGCGTCACCTGACCGTGGCCAATGCCGATGCCTTCTACATCCGGCTGTGCCGGGTGGAGGATTTCGATCTGCGCGCCATCCGGCTGTTCAGCACTCTGCCCAAAATCAACCAGGACGGCGTCCATCTCAACGGCCATTGCCGGCGCGGGGTCATTTCCGACCTGCGGGCGATGGCGCCGATGAGCCCCGGCGATGACATGGTGGCGTTGAACGCCGATGACGGCTGGGACCGGCATCTGAATTACCGGATGGAGCCGGGGCCGATTGAGGATATCGCGATAAGCGACCTGACCGCGGAAAGCGCCTACACCTTCATCCGTCTGCTGAGCCAGACCCAGCCCATTCGCCGTATCCGGATTGCCGGACTGCACGGCGGCGTGCGCTGCAACCTGCTCAATGTCGGCAAATGGCGCTTCCCACCGGGACTCGGCGACATTGCCGACATCTCCATTTCGGATGTCGATGCGCACAAGATGCCGGCCGCGGTCGGCGACCCCGCCATCAATCCGTTGCCGCTATGCCTGTTCGAACTTAATGTCGACCGGTTCACGATCAGTCGTTTTCGCCGTCATGTTCTGGATAACAGCCGGGGTGAGACGTTCCGGATGGACTGGGGGCGGCCGCATCATGTCGTGCTGGAACGCGATGATACCACGCAAGGCTTCACGGCGACGCCGGACGGCTGCCACTGCAGCCTGGCTGCCGGGGGCTTCGAACGCCTGGAGATCAGGCGGGCCTGAAAAGCTCCAGGAGAGCTGATGGTCATGATTTGGATTGCGGATAATGACAGTGCATGGGTGGGGACACCGTCCCGGACGGGCCCCCTGATGCACCGAAAAGGATGATGATGCCGGAGAAGGATGTCGAGTCGGGTTTGGAATCAGGCCGTTGGGATACGGCCGCACTGCGCGCGTTGCGCCCGCGTCTGCAGCGGCGGGCGGTCATTCGCCAGGCCGCCAGGATGTTTTTCGGCGAACGCGGCTTTCTGGAAGTCGACACGCCGGTCAGGATTATGGCGCCGGCGCTGGAAGACTACATTGACGCCGAGCCGTCCGGGTCGTGTTGGCTGCGGACGTCTCCCGAGCTGCATATGAAGCGGCTGCTGGCGGCGGGGTATGAGCGTATTTTCCAGCTGGGGCCGTGTTTCCGGATGGGCGAGGACGGCCGTCGCCATCTGCCCGAATTCCAGATGCTGGAATGGTACCGCCTGAACGCCGGCTGGCGGCAGGTGCTTGACGACACCGTGGCCATGCTGCGGTTCTGCGCCCAGGCCGCGTTGGGTTCCTGCCAGTGCCGGTTCCGGGGACAGCTCATCGATGTCGGCCTGGAATGGGAGGAAATGACGGTGGAGGAAGCCTTCCGGCAATATGCCGGCGCTGACCTGGACGCCGCTGTCCATGATGGCTGCTTTGAGCAAATCCTGGTGGAACGCGTCGAGCCGCACCTGGGGCAGGGACGTCCAACGGTTTTGAGTGAATACCCCCTGGCATGCAGCGGCCTGAGTCAGCCGCTGCCTGGCCGGCCGGACCGCGTTGAACGCTGGGAGGTGTATGTCGCCGGCCTGGAGCTGGGCAACGCCTGCAGTGAACTGGTTGACGTGGCCGAGCAGCGCCGCCGGTTCGCCGCCACGGCGGCGTTGCGCGCCGCCGAAAACCGCGCCGTCTACCCGGTGGACGAGGCGTTCATGACCGCTCTGGACGACGGCATCCCCGCCGCCGCCGGCGTCGCCATTGGCTTCGATCGACTGGTCATGGTCCTCACCGGCGCCGATGACATCCATGAAGTGACGTTCTCGTGAAAAGATGCTTCGCCGCCGGACGACGAACCGGCCGGCGGCCAGGAACAAGACGGGCGCCCAGGGGCGTGACCTGTCGTCAGTCGCAGACACGGGACCATGGCTTCGAAGCCTGAACCGGAACCTGGTTTCAGCCTGCCGTCTGTGGCCGCGTGGCGCCCTGACACTTCAGCCTGCCGTATGGTGTCCGGGCTTTTCGGGCGGGGCTCATCAGGACAATACGCAAAAAAGCGGGTGAAACGGCGTTGGCATCGCCATTTCACCCGCGCTGGCATGGTTCAGCCCATCATTTCTTGCGATAGCCACACTTCGGGCAGACGCCGTCGGCGCCCATGGCTATGCCGCACCGCGGGCAGCGGTCAATGGACTTGGAGGGTTGGAATTCCTGGCAGGCGGCGTTGACGCCGCTGGTGAAGGTGATCTTCGCGATGTTGAGCTTGTCCTTCAGCAGCTCGTAGACCATCTTGATCATGCCTTCAACCGTCATGGTCTCCTTCGTGACCACCAGACGGCAGTCCGGATATGCCGTGCACAGTTCCGTCTTGAACGCCTCACCCTTCATCTTGTTGGTAGGGGCGCCATTCTTAATGCCCTGCTTCTCGTAGACATCGAGGATGGCGGGCAACAGGGGGTCGTCCTCACGCAGAACCAGGGCGTGGTCGAAGTTCTTGATGACGGACCAGGCGGTCTTCTGGATTTCATTGCAGGGGAAAACCATGTTGACGCCGGGCTCTACGGTGTCCTCAACCTCAATGGTCAGAACGCCGGTGTGCCCGTGCAGGTACTGGGCCTCGCCCTGGAAGCGGTAAAAACGGTGCGCGTACTGGATGTCAAAGGTAGTGATTGATCTCATGCGTTGAATCCCTTCGGTTGGTGTTTTGGCCTGAGGCCAGAATCAGGAGAATTCCTGTTCAATCTGGAAACAGGCTTGCGTTTGGCGGCTGACGTGCACTGGCCGGTTAGGGCTCAGCCTGGCATTCTTTTTTGTCCCTTGTCGTGTCCTCCTTGTTTTGTGCCTGTTTGGCGCCCGCGCCGCAGCAAGCGCACAGGCCGCTGATTCTCAATTCAGTATGCCTGGTCGTGAAACCATGCATGTCCTGGGGGAGAAGTGATTCAGGCGGCAGGTCAAAATCCTCAACCCGGCCGCATCGTTCACAGATCAGATGGCCGTGGTCGGACACCTGCCCGTCAAAGCGTGCGTCGGTGATTTTGTCCATTCGGTTGATCACGCCATATTCCGCCAGCTCTGTCAGTATCCGGAAAACGCTTTCACGGGTTATGCTCGGAATGCTCTGGCGGACGTTATCCCAAATCCGGTTCACTGACGGGTGGGTCCGGTTATCCTTCATATATAAAAAAACAGCCAGGCGCTGGGGGGTGCAGCGGCAACCATGCGCCTGACACAGCCGTTGGAATTCCTGGTACTCTGTTGATTTATCCATAGCGTGGCCTTGATGATGAAAAGCAAACCGCATGCCCTTGTCTTTAAATTAAGATAACCTTTATTTGAAGATTACAAGCGGCGGTGGCGTTTTTTTGGGGCCGTCTTGCCAAAAGTTCATCAAACGAGGTCTGCAAATGACCGATTTCCCAACTTGTGAAGAGTTTTTTACCCAAAGGGCCTTTACGCTTGTTCGGATTACCCTGCGTTTCTCCGTCTGCCGCCTGCTGCCGTATGTACGTCGTCCAGGCATTAGCCTGCCGTATGTACGGCAGCTTCATTTGCCGGGCATCGTGCAAGGACGATGACACCCCGCCATGGCTCAATGTTCAATGGGTGACCGGTTACCGTATTTCCCCAAAAAACACCAGCGCCATCGTTGACTGCCGGTTTGCAGGCTATATTTTGGGTTGATGGCCGGAGGACCAGGCATTCTTACGGAAAGGATGTGATTCCATGCAGATTGATCTGACTGCGGAGACCGGGCTATATCGCGGCGTCTCCCAATGCGTACCTGAGCCGGATGGCGTCCTGGACCTGTCCCGGATGTCTGCGCGGCTCAAGGCCCTGTACGGCTACAGCGAAGCCGCCCTGGTCCGGGCCTGCTGCGCCACCGGTGTGCGCCTGGTCCTGGAAACGGACTCGCCGTGGCTGCGCCTGGACTGGCGACCGCTGCGCGCGGCCCGCGAGGTCCAGACCGTTGATGTCGAGGTGGACGGGCATCCGGTCTTGACGCTGTCCCCGGAAGCCATCGGCGGCGAAGGCCGCATTCAGGCCGGTCTGCCGGGCCGGGGGCTCCGCCGGGTGACCATCTATCTGCCCCACCTGCGCGAATTGCGGCTGCAGGCTCTGGAATTGGCGGAGCCGGCCCGGTTCAGAACGGTCGAGGAAACACGACCACGCCTGCTGATCATGGGCGATTCGATTGCCCAGGGCATGACCACCTCGTCGCCGACCAGGGCTTACGGCACGGCCGTGGCCAGGGCGATGCAGATGGATTACCTCAATATTGCGGTGGGAGGTGCGGTCATGAATGGCAATGTCGCCGAAGCCGCCGCCGAGCTGCCTTGGGACCTGGCTCTGGTCGCCTTCGGCGTCAACGACTGCAACCAGGAAGTCGGACTGGAAGCCGAAGCCCGCCAGACGGAAAGGACCCTGCAGGCGCTGACGGCGACCGCACGCCCCGTCGTCCTGTTCACGCCTTTGCCCTGGCCAGGACGCGGCCACAAGAACCTGGATGCCTATGTCGACTGCCAGAAAAATGTGGCGGCCCGGTTCCCGGGCGTGACGGTGCTCAACGGCTATGACGCCGTCGGCATCGACCAGGAAAACTTTATTGACTCCTGCCACCCGAACGACTTGGGCAACAGCAGGATTGCCGAGTATTTGATCAGCCGTCTGCCGCGCCCGTGACCCGGCTCCATGCCAGACGTTTCACCATTGCCACTCCGGGGAAAGTCTCCGGCGCCAAGTTGAATCATGCGCCAGACGTCGCTCGCGAAAGCAAGCCGGCCCCCGCAGTGATTCACCGTGTCAACAGGAAAGGCATTCGACCATGAACACGCTGACAGCTTCTCTTCGCGGCCTTGGTTTTCTTGCCATGATGCTTCTGGCCGGCGGCCTGTCCGCGGCGATCGGAGCGCCGGAGCGGTCTCCGGCCGGCGACCTGCCGGCGGAATTCCTGTATCTGGCTCAGTTGCCGCTGGACTCATCCCTGCAGTGGCGCCTGCTGACGCGCAATGACCAGGTCGCCGAACAGCAAAAAACGCATCCCAGCCTTAATGTGGTCAGCGAGCTCTGGCACCTGCCGCTGCAAAAGGGCCAGCACGCTCTCAAGGTCGTTTTCAGCCGCCCCTACATCGTTCCGGAAAACGTCCTGCATCTGTACATCAATGCTGACTGCGACCCTGATACCGGCCGCCAGGACGGCACCAGGGGCGTTGACAACATGTACACCTATTCATGCAAAAAAACGGGACAGCTGACCGAATGGTGGGCGCACTGGGACAGGAAAGGCAGCTATGCCCAGACCAATTATCTCAGCGTCTGGCAGGAACAGACCGCCTATCTGTTCCTGGAAATGGATACGCTCCAGAAAGAGGATTCGTCGCAGTTTGAAATCAGGGCCTATACTTATTTCTGGCAGGAGAAGGACGGTCAGTGGAGCACAGTCGCCGGTCAGAGCCTCGGGCCAGTCGTTGTGACCGGCGACCCCGAGCCCCCGCCGGCGCCCAGACCGGCAAACGCCTCGCCGCTGATGAACCCGACCCTGCAAATGACCGGCGACCGGGTGTTCGGATGGCTCCGGCACGGCACGTCGGGCTATCCGAGCACGGCGACCTGCGCGCGCGATGAAGCTGAGGACGCCCTGAAAGTCGGCCCCCTTTATGCGCCCGAGGCGCTGCAGCAGGTGGTCAGCCTGGAACCGGGACATTATCTGCTGCGCGCCCTGGCCCGCACCAATGTCTTCCAGCTCCACCTGATGGCCGACCGCATGCAGATGCCGGTCCCGGTCGGGCCGGCCATGCAGTGGGTGGAACTGCCGTTCGTGGTCCTGCCCGAGGAAAACAGCGCGTCGCGCCGCGTCCAGATCGCTTTCCGGTATCAATCCCGGCCGGCGACCGGCAATGCCTCGCGTCTGCCGGCTATGCTCTGGGTCCGCGAAGTCCAGTTGCGCCGCCTGGGCAATACGGCGCTGCGGGAAGGCTGGCTGGAGACACTGCCGGTTCACCCACGTCATCGCCTGGACCTGCTGGAGAAGAGCCCCTCCCGGGAACGCCCCGGCAAAGTCGTTTTCCAGGACAGCTTTGTCGGCACGGAAGTGTGGCTGATGACCCAGGAGGGCCAGGACGACCACTCCTATGTCGGCCATCCTGACTTCAGCGGCAACGGCAAGTACCTGCACATCGGCGCCCGCCGGCCGCCCGCCGGATTGATTCGAACTGACGGCAGCGCCCGGTATCTCGACGACCGCTGGGTCAGTCTGGTCTGGCCATTTCCCTGGATGACCGAGCGCCTGCCGAAGAACACGGATGCGTCGGATTGGATTGTGACCGCGAAGGGAGCTGCCTCGGTCGAACTGTTCAATGTCGTCACCGGCCAGCGCCAGGCCCTTGTCTTCCCGGAGCGTCCAGGCTGGAAGATCGTGCATTATCCAGGGTTGTCCTCCTATGGTCATCGCGGCCCGCGCATCCACGCCATCACGCACGACACGCTGGTGTGGCTGGCCGAGGACGGCAAAAGTGTCGCGACTTCGACCCCGGAAGGCCGGCGCTTCCGCAGCTGGGCCATCCCCAGCTGTTCGCCCGAACCGGACTTGGACCTGGTCCATCCCGACATGAGCTTTGTCGGCGGCAAGAGCGGCGAGAATTGGCGCGACGCCGTCGACGCGCGCGGCGTCCGCTATTTTTTCTTCGAACTCAACCGTGACAACCTGCCGGACCACGCCACCAACCCGTATCAGATATTTGCCGTGCCGCTCACCGGGCGTCGTCGCGGACCCCTGCGGGTCGTGCCGCACCCGGAAGGCCCGGTCACCGAATTCGTCACCTCGCAGACCGGGCCGACGGCGCAGCCATCGGCCAAGTGGTGGGATTACGCGGCCGGCTTCCCCTGGTCAGGCGATGACGCCCGCCTGCTTTTGGAGGATGGGACTCTGGTGCACATGAGCTCACTGGGAATGCACAGCAGCTTCCATACTGGCGGCAGCGCCAGCACCATCGGCCTGAATGGCCTGGAGAACGAGCCGAACCGGTTTGTCGGTACCTATCGCAAGGTCGATCGGGTCAGCTGGCCCCACGAATTCCACCGTGACAGCGGGTTTGCGGTTGTCGGCGGCTATGCCGAACCGCCGTCGCCGATTCTGATGATCGACCTGGAGCACCGCGCCATGTGGACGGCGGTTCTGACCAATTTCCATGATTACCTCAAACGCTACAGCAGCCGCTGGAATCCGAAGGCGTACCACAAGCCGATGTTCCGGCCGGCGCCGACCTTGAGCCCCGACTTCACCAAGCTGCTGTACTTCTCCTCCATGCTGACTGGTGACGCGCCCGAACGAAAATGGGGCGATGTGTACGTGGCGGTGGTGCGCTACCCCGACCCGCCGCGGAATCTCCGTCTGAGCTGGGGGCGCCGCCTGTCCTGGGACTTGCCGGAGCATCATGCCGAAATCCGCGGCTTCCGGCTGTACTATTCGGCGGAAAGCGGTCGTGGCTACCGACGGATGGGCGACGAGATTCTCACTGGCTCCAGCTGCCGGCTGCCGGCCGGGCTGCCGGGTTTCTTCGCGTTGACCAGCGTGGAGCATTCCGGCCTGGAAGGACGCGTCTTCTCCCAGGAAGTGCCGGTGGGAGACGCCGGGCTGTTCCGGCATTTCCATGAACTGGAAAGCGCCCGAATCCGCCC
>CAYOUR010000010.1:24413-32475 GCA_964407145.1 uncultured Lentisphaeraceae bacterium
GCCCGCCGATGGCCCCGGTGTATGACCCGGCCGGCGCCAGCGGCGCTTATGCCGCGGCGGTCACCGATCCCGAACACCTCGCCCGCCATCGCCTGGCAGGCGGTGACGAAGGGACGCTCATCCTCACCGCCCAGGCGCCGGTGCGCCACGGCGTCCGCCTGTGGTGCCGCGTGCGCGGCATGTCCGAACTGGAACGCTCGTCGTACACCAACGGCTGGCCGCGGCGCGACGACGAGGCCGCGACCGGGCATTTTACCGTCAGCGTTGACGGGCGACGGTTGGGGCGATTCGCCGTGGCCGGCGCCGATTGGCACTGGGTGGCCCTGGACACTGGCGCGGTCAGCCTGCCAGGCCGCCGCGTTCAGCTGGAGGTGACGACCTCAGATGCCGGCATCGCGGCCGATGTCCTGTGCCTGACCAACGACCCCGCCTTTCAGCCGTCCGGCCTGGGAATGGCGCCGACCGGCGGGTTGTCTACGCCGACCGGTCTCCGGCAGCTGGAATTCACCCTGGCCGACGCCGACCGTTTTGCGTTTTCCATCGCCCAGCTGAAATTCGCCTGGGCGCCGGCTTCGGCGCCGCAGGGCGTGACCAGGTACCAGGTCTATCGCGGTGACCGTCCCGATTTTCCGGTCGGGCCGGAGCATCTGTTGGGCAGCACGACCGAGCCGGTTTATTATGATTTTGATTTGGCGTCCGGCGCCCGGTTGTATTACCGCGTCCAGGCCATGGATGCGTGGGGTAACCTCTCCGCGGCTTCGCCGGCCCTGGCCGTCCAGGCCCAGGCGCCGACCGTGCGGCCGGACTTCGCCTTTCATCGCCAGCACGACGAATCATCCCTGGACACGTATCTTCAATTTGATGCCCGGAAGACGGCCGCCGCCACCGGCGCAGTCCGGCGGTGGCTTTGGGACTTTGGCGACGGTACGACCGGTGCTGGAGAGCAGGTCAGCCATCGCTATGTCCAGCCAGGGCTTTATCAGGTCACGCTACGGGTGGAGACTGACTTGGGCGCTGGTGGACGCCTGGACAAGAAGGTCCAGGTCAATCCGGTCTGGGTGGAAAAGGCCCGGGGCGGCGGCGGCCTCTGGCTGGAGGCGGAAGAGCATTGCCGGGAGGGCGGAGGCGCTTCCCGCCTGCTTAAAGGCCGGGTCAACGCCTCCGGCCCGGTGGTCAGCTACTGGGAAAAAGACCTCGGCCATTGGCTGGAGTGGGAGATTCAGGTCGAAACAGCCGGCAGCTACGCCATTGCCCTGCGTTATGCAACAGCCTCTGACATGTCGTTGCGCGATTGCCTGATCAACGGCATGGCGCCCAGTGCGGACTGGGAAAAACTGAAATTCCCAGGCACCGGTGGATACAGCTCGCAGACCGACAACTGGAGCTGGCGCTTGCTGCAGGGCAAAGACCAGTCCCTCCTCACCTGCGAGCTGGCTGCCGGCGTCAACACGCTGAAGATGGTCAACCGCGGCGGCGGCATGGCGCTTGACGCCATTCTCCTGGTGCCCTCCGCCATGCTGAAGACCGTACCATAGCCGACGACCGTCCGAAAAGCCAGCGCCGGCTCGGCCCAGGAAGGTAGCCGGACCATCCCGGTCTGGTTCCGGGAAGGTAGCCAGACCGTCCCGGGAAAGTAGCCAGCGCCGTCCTGGTCTGGTTCCGGGAAGGGTAGCCAGACCGTCCCGGTCTGGTTCCGGGAAGCTAGCCAGACCGTCCCGGTCTGGTTCATCCGGGATTGCCGTCGGCTTTTGCTCAAAAACTGTTTGACACGTCACCCACATGCGTCGATCGAGCGCAATACTCCTTGTTTAAGGGTTCGGTTTGGTTTTGGGGGACTTCAATAACCCAATAGCATAGTTGTCCCATTGTCCTATTCGCCGTCCCATACGTCCTATGTTTCCAGCCCGACTCACGAATAAAAGAAGGGCATTGGTCTGGAGAACGGAAACGGACGCATGACAGAGGGCTGTTGTCACGGTGAAAAAGGCGTTAAAACCGCCGGCCATCATGGCAGTATGCCTCATGGAGGATTATCTTAAAGGGTTACCCACCCGGCCAGGGCCGGGGCCGGGGCGCAGACCCGTTCATTTTATCCAGACTGTGGTGTGAACCATGGACATAAAAAAACATATGTTGGCTCTTGGGCAGGCGGCTCGGAACGCGGCCCGCGAATTGGCCGCGGCTCCGGCATCGTGCCGACAGGCAGCCATCGCTGCCATGGCGGAAAAACTCCGCGCCGCCCACGATGAGGTCATGACCGCCAATCAGCAGGACGTGCGCGAAGCCGAAAAACAGGGCGCGGACGCGGCCTTCTGCAAGCGTCTGCAGATCACCGAGAAGCTCTTCGCCTACATGGTCGAACGACTGGAGCAGGCGGCGAGCCTGCCCGACCCGCTCGGCATTGTCCTGGAGGGCCATGTCGAGCCTTCAGGCTTGCACGTGAGCCGCGTTTCCGTGCCGCTGGGAGTCGTCGGCATCATCTATGAAGCCCGGCCCAATGTCACGACCGACGCGGCGGCCGTCGCCCTCAAAAGCGGCAATGCGGTGATTCTGCGCGGCGGCGCCGAGGCCTGGCGAACTAATGCGGTTCTGGTCGGGTTGATGCAGGCGGCGGTTACCGAACATGGGCTGCCCCTGGCGGCGGTTCAGATGCCGGACAGCACCGACCGGCAGGTCGTCCGGGAATTGCTGCGCCTGGAGCGTTTTGTCGACGTCATTATTCCGCGCGGTGGCAAAAGTCTGATCAAGGCCGTGACCACGCAAAGCCGGATTCCCGTCATCAAGCATTACGACGGCATCTGTCATCTGTATTTGGCCCCGGACGCGGACGCGGACATGGCGACGGCCCTGGTTGTCAACTCCAAGTGCCAGCGGGTCGAGGTGTGCAACGCCCTGGAAACACTCCTGGTCGACCAGGAGTGCGCGCAACGGCTGTTGCCGGACATCGGCCGGGCGCTGGCCGCCGCCGGCGTCGAAGTCAGGGGCTGCCCTCGCTGTCGGCGAATCCTGCCGGAATGGCGGCCCGCCAAGGCCGCCGACTGGGACACCGAATACCTGGACGCGATTCTGTCGGTCAAGGTGGTCGATGGCCTGGAAGCCGCGATGGCGCATATCAACCGGCATGGCTCCGGTCATACGGACGGCATCGTCACCGGCAGCTTGGCTGCCGCGCGGCGTTTCCTGGAAGGGGTGGATTCCGCCTCCGTGCTGGTCAACGCCTCGACCAGGCTCTCCGGCGGCGGCGACTATGGCATGGGCGCGGTCGTGGGTATCAGCACCGGACGGCTGCATGCCCGCGGCCCGGTCGGACCCCGGGAACTGACGACCTATAAATGGCAGGTGTACGGCAACGGACACCTGCGACAATGATTGACGCCGGGGGCCCCACCCGCCTGGGCGCCAGCCACGACACCGCAGCCTGGAAGATTTGTGATCAGCATGGAGAAGAAAGCAATGACCATCAGGGAAATGGCCCGGCAGGCCCGGGAGGCATCGGTTACGATGGCCGCCCTCAACAGTGTAACCAAGAACAACGCCCTGCGTGCCGTGGCGGAAGCCCTGCGGGCGCATCAGGACGAAATCGTCGCCGCCAACGCCGCCGACCTCCAGGCCGCGGCCGCGGCCGGACTGCCGGACCCGATCCAGAAACGCCTGAAATTCGACGCGGCCAAACTGGAGACGGCCATCGCCGGGGTACAGAGCCTGCTGGGGTTGCCCGACCCCGTCGGGATGACTCTCGCCGCCACTGAACTCGATGCCGGGCTTAATCTGCACAAGGTCAGCTGTCCCATCGGCGTCATCGGCGTGATCTTTGAATCCCGGCCAGACGCCCTGGTGCAGATCTCGACCCTGTGCCTGAAAAGCGGCAACGCGGCGCTGCTCAAGGGCGGCAGCGAGGCCTTGAACAGCAACCGCATCCTGGCGGCCGTCATCGCCAAGGCCTCGGAGCAGGCCGGCTTGCCCGCCGGCTGGATGCAGCTGCTGGAAACCCGGGCCGATGTCAACGAAATGCTGAAGCAGGACGACGTGATCGACCTGGTCATTCCGCGCGGCTCCAACGCTTTTGTGAAGTACATCATGGACCATTCCAACATCCCGGTCATGGGTCATGCCGACGGCATCTGCCACGCCTATGTCGACGCCGCCGCGGATCTGGCCATGGCGTGCCGCATCGTGGTCGACTCAAAATGCCAATATGTGTCGGTCTGCAACGCCTTGGAGACCCTGCTGGTGCACCGCCAGGCCGCGAAAGACTTCCTGCCGATGGTCGCCGAGGCACTGCGTGAGCAGGGCGTCAAGCTGATCGGCTGCCCGGAAACACGGGCGATTATCAAGGCCGAGCCGGCAACGGAGCAGGATTGGGATACGGAGTACCTTGACTACATCCTGTCCATCCGGGTCGTGGAGGACCTCGACCAGGCGATTGCACACATCAACCGGCATGGCTCCGGGCATACCGATGTCATCATCACGGGCAGCGAACCGGCGGCCCGGCGGTTCATGGGCCTGGTGGACTCCGGCAACGTGTTCTGGAATTGCAGCACCCGCTTCAGCGACGGCTACCGATATGGCCTGGGCGCGGAAGTCGGCATCAGCACCAGCAAAATCCACGCCCGCGGTCCCGTTGGCCTGGAAGGCCTGGTGATCTACAAGTGGATGCTCCGCGGCAATGGCCAGATTGTCGATGACTACGCCTCCGGCCGGAGCCGGTTCACGCATCGTGCCTTGCCCCGTCCGGACAGCGGCTGCGACAGCTGCGCCAACACCTGAATCCGTCGAAATGAAACATGCCGGCGACGGCGCCGGACCGTCCGCCCTGTTGCGGCCGCGACGGCGTCGTCGAAACAGTTTGTGGTGACCTGGCCGTGAAACAGACGCCGTGCCAACTTCTTGCCCGGAACCGTCGGCTGTCGTTATTATTCATTGGAGGATCGTCATGCAAAAGGTTTTTGCCCTGTTTATGGCCGTTGGTCTGGTGGGTTGCATCGGAACCGGGCGCCTGGGGCCGGAGGCCCGGCGCCAGTCCGGCGCCGATTCTGACGCCCTGGTTCTGTCCAAGGCCGCCCCGGTTCAAATCGTGCTTCCGGACGAGCACCGCAATGCCGGCGTGGAGCCTTTTTTGCGGCAGACGGCCATGGCCCTGCAGAAGTCCCTGCATGCGGTGACCGGCGCTGAAGTGCCGATTGTCCCTGAAGGCCAGCGACGGCCCGGACCGGCCCTTTATCTGGGCATGACGCGGGCGGCGCTGGCGGCTGGCTTGCGGGTGGACCGGACGGTCGATTATGGCGGCCTGATCGCCGAACGGTCCGGAGACCTGTTTGTGCTGGGGCGCGACGAAGACCGCTTCGGCCGGGACAAGGTCTCCCGCAACCGCAATGACTACCTTCTGGGCACGGTCAAGGCCGCGGTGGTGTTCATGGAGGACTATCTCGGCACACGTTTCCTGTTGCCGGGTGAAATTGGCACTGAATATGGCGCCGCCGCGCCGGCGCCGGTGCCGCGGCAACTCACCCGCGAAGTTGTCCCGCCGCTGGTTTTCGCCACTGGCCGCCATTACGGCCTGCTGTATGATTACGCCAACAACAACTACGGCAGCGGCCGGTTCCGCAGCTATGGGGGACATTCCTACTATGCGGCGGTTCCCAATGATAAATACGCCAAGGAGCATCCCGAGTACTTCGCTTTCCTGGGCGGCGCCCGCACCGCCAAGGATAACCACCTGTGCATCTCCAACCATGACGTCCAGGAACTGATCTATGCCGAAGTCCTCAGGCAGCTCGATGCCGGCGCTGAAGTCGTCCAGCTGGCCCAGACGGACGGCTACCAGCCCTGCGAATGCCCGCAGTGCCAGACCCTCGGCCAGACCGACGACCCCGGCGAAAAACTCTGGATCATTCACCGGGCCATGGCGGAACGCCTGCTCAAGGACCGCCCCGGCAAGAAAGTCCATATCATCTCCTATGGGCCGACGAAGTACCCGCCGCGCTCGTTCCGGTCGTTCCCCGAGAATGTGGTCATTGAACTGTGCTCCTACACCCAGGAAATGTTCGACCTGTGGTCCGAGGTCAACGTCCCCGGCGGTTTTACCGTCTACATCTACAATTGGGGATGGTATCAGCTGGTCGGACTGACACCCAAAACTTCGCCGGATGCCTGCGCCGAGCAAATCCGCCTCTTCCTGCGCAATGATGTCAAGGGCATCTACCGTTGCGGGTTCGGTGAACTCTTCGGCCTTGAGGGCCCGTGCTACTATGTCTATGGCAAGACGATGGATGATTCGGACAAGAATACCGAACAGGTCCTGACCGACTATTACCGCGCGGCCTTCCAGACCGCCGCCGCGCCGATGAGCACGTTCTATGCCGCCCTGTACGACCGCGTCGAGGCCCTGTATGTCCGCCAGGGTATGTATTCTTTCCTGGCCGAGGGCCGGGGACTGCCCGGTAATCCGCGGATTGTCCTGGGAGCGATTTACACGCCCGATCTGATCGAGGTCATGGAGAAAAATCTGTCCCGGGCCGAGGCCCTGGCCGACCTGGACCGTGTCAAGGCCCGCCTGGGCCTGGTTCGCCAGGAGTTTGACTACGTGAAAAGCCTGGCGACCGTCATTGCCTTCTACAACAGTTTCCGCTTCAAGCCCGACCAGGGCAACTTCGCCCAGCTGGCAGAGGCGGTCGAGGCCCGCAACGCGATGATTGACGGGTTTTACACGCCGCGCGGTGACATGAAGTCGTTGCCGGGCTGGCCGGAGATTGCATTTCTGGGGCGCGCACCAAAGGATACGCTGCTGCTCAATGGCCGGTTGCGGGCGCCGCTCAGTGCGCCCTTCACCTGGAATGTCGCCCGGCTGCGGGAGCAGAATATCATTCCCGGAATCTCCAACCGCACCATGACGGTGTCTCCGGCCGGCGCGCCGATTGAGGGCCTACGCCTTGACTTCGAATCCGGCGCCTGGAAAAGTCTTCCCTGGCAGAATCTGCAGGGCATCCAGCTGGGGGAGACCAGGGCCAAAACGCGCTTCAAGGTCACTTATGACCAGGACCACCTCTTCTTCGCCTTTGTCAGCACCGTGGAGCCAGGCCGCGACTACGAAACCCTGGGGCACGACGGACCGGCCTGGCGTCAGGATTGTCTGGAGCTGACGCTTGACCCGCTGGGCCAGAGGCAGCAGTACTATCATTTTGTCTTCAATCCGGTGCCGGATTCCTTTTACGAGGCGGCTTTCGGTCTGGTCAAGGACACGCTTGACCCGCGCTACGGCAAAAGCGACGCGTCCTGGAATGGCGAGTGGAGTTATCGGGGTGAAATCCGCGATGGCGTGTGGACGGCGCTGGTGGCCATTCCTTTTGCCACCTTGGGTGCCACCCGGCCCGAACGCGGCGCACGCTGGACCATGAACATTGGCCGGGAGGATTACCGGCTCAACGCCAAGGGCAAGCATCACGTCGAGCTTTCGCTCTGGTCGCCGAACCTGGAAACCATGAGTTTCCATGACCGTGAGGCTTTTGGCGAGCTCGTTTTCGACTGACCGACAACGGCTGAGCACGGGCGTCGTCGCCCGCCGGAAATGAACCAACGTCTACCAAACGTCCACCGGCCGGCCGGCGCGAGTCGGCTATAGATGTGTTTTTAGTAACCGGTCACCCATTGAGAATTGCGCCATGATATGGCGCCGTCGTCCTTGCATGATGCCCGACAAATGAGGCTGGACGACCTACGGCAGGCTAAAGCCTGAACGACCTACGGCAGGCTAAAACCTGAACGACCTGCGGCAGGCTAAAGCCTGAACGACCTGCGGCAGCCTGAAGGTTGGACTGCATATGACCGCCTGGAGGGCGGGGCGACCTACGGCAGCCTGAAATCAAGCGCGTACCACCGCATTTCGCACGTTGACCGTCATTTTCAATGGGTGACCGGTTACGTTTTTAAGTAAACTTTTGACTTCCGATGTTGATTTCCTCCAGGCCGGTGCTATCTTATATAGCGTTCCGAAAAAACAAAAGCCTTCGTAGCTCAGTCGGTAGAGCAGCTGACTCTTAATCAGTTGGTCGACGGTTCGAAT
>CAYOUR010000011.1:0-26459 GCA_964407145.1 uncultured Lentisphaeraceae bacterium
CGAAGGCGAGCCGGAAAACCCCAACACGGCACTCATCGCCTGCCGGCAGGCCGTTGAACTGTGCTGCTGAAAACCACGACCGCGGCCGGTCACGCCTTCTCGGTGATGCTCAGGCACATCGCGTCCAGAGCCAGGCGTTCTTCGACATAGCCTTTGACGCAACGCATGAACTCCTCGACCTCCCGGATGTCCTGTTCGGCCTCCCAAGGAGACGGCGGGTTGGCGAGCAGGTCACCGGCCGCGTCCAGCATCTCGGGATGGGGCAGCAGCTCGGGCGACACGCTGCTGGCGATCAGAAGGCGCTGCAGGAACCAGGCCAGCATGGCGTCGGTCAGCGAGTCGCGCAAACGCACATATTCCGCCTCGATGCGCGCCGCCTGCTCCTCAGCCAGCTGCTTCCTGATCTGGGTATCCTCCACATTGTCCCAACGCTGGTCGCGGTCCTCCTCGGCCTGCTTTTCCGCGAGATCATGCAATTTGCCGAACAGTCGGCTGATTTCAGCGGCGGCACGCAGTCCGACCCGGGCGCCGGCCTGACGCCGGAGGCCAGCCAGGATGGCAAAGAGCCCTTCCCGCAAGGCCAGGCTGTAATCCTGCCGGTTGCGCAAGAGCGACATGCACTGGCAGCGGGACCTGATCGTCGGCAGCAGCCGGCGCGCATTCGCGGTCAAGAGCAGCAGCATGGTTCCCGGCGGCGGCTCTTCCAGTGTCTTCAGGAAGGCGTTCTGGGCCTCGTCGCCCAGACATTCGGCCTCGACCACGATACCGACCTTGAGCCGCCCGGGGAGCGCCGCCAGCGAGATGTCATGGTCAAACTGGCGCATGGCGTCAACGGTGATCTGCCGCGACTTGGACTGCGGCCGGATGACAAAACATTCCGGGTAGCCCTGCTTCTGGAACAGGCGGCACGGCTGGCATTCGCCACAGGCCGTGCCGTCCGCCGATTGGCCGAGGCAGGCGGCGGTCTGGGCCCAGGCCAGGCTGAATTTCTCCAGAAATTCCGCGTCATCGCCGACCAGCAGATAGGCCTGGCCAGTCCGGCCAGTGGCCTTGGCCAAGCGCAGGCACCGACAGATGCGGGGGTACTGGGCCTCGAATTCAGTCAAGGGCACGACGCACCTCCGCCAGGATGTCAGCCGCGATGTCAGCCACCGGCCGTCGGCCGTCCAGCACTCGGAAGCGCTGCGGATTCTGCCGGGCCAGTTCCAGGAAACCGGCATAGACCTGCCGGTGAAAATCGTCCTTTTCAAACTCAAACCGGTCATCCGGCACGGTGCCGTCGTGGCGGCGGGTGCGTCGGCGGCTTTCCTGCAGGCAGATGTCCAGGAAAATCGTCAGGTCCGGCCAGCGGCCAGCCACGCTGAATTCATGCATGGCAGAGATGAATGCCAAGTCGAGCTTGCGGGCATAGCCCTGATACGCCGTGGTCGAATCCAGGAAACGATCGCAGAGCACCACACCGCCCCGTTCGAGATGCGGCAGGATGCGTTCTCGCATATGCTGCGCGCGGCCGGCGCCGAACAGCAGCAGCTCCGCCTCGGGGGTGACTGGCGCGCCGCCCCGGCGCATCAGCAGGTGCCGCAGTTGTTCGCCCAGCTCGGTGCCCCCGGGCTCGCGCGTCTTCAAGACATCATATCCGGCAGTGGCCAGGGCCTCGTTCAGAAGCTCTATCTGCGTTGTCTTCCCGGCCCCTTCCGGACCCTCGAAGGTGACAAAGAATCCGCCTGCTCTTGTGGACACCGTCATGTCATCCTCCCAAATCATGCTGCCGGCGGCGCCGAAAACCGCTCCGTCCAGAGCCCCGGCCGGTGCCGCGCACCAGGCAAAACAACGCTGGCAATCCATACGCCGGAAAAGTGAAAAATTCCACCGCGAAACAAGTAGGCTTGCAGCGAGCGGCGGCGGCTTGCATAACTCCGGCGCCGGGATATATTCAAAACTGCCCCGTCATCCAGCCTTCTTGCCAGGCGCCCGGCGCTGCCAAGGAGTACCCGAGACGGGAGTCGAACCCGTAAGGAGTTTCCTCCGACAGATTTTAAGTCTGTTGTGTCTGCCATTCCACCACTCGGGCATAATGTGCTATAATTTACCGCAATTACCGGCGTAAACAAGTTACCGTGGTCATATTCCGGCCCGGGCGGCCAGTCAGAGCCGCCGCCGCCCGGCGCTCTGTTCTCTTCTCGGCCAGGAGACACCCCCATGCTGGAAGCCGGCTTCAGTCAGATCGACATCACGCCCAGCCATTTCCCGGTCGGGACCTACATGGGCACAGCCGAGGCGGCTCTGGACCCGCTCGGCGCCCAGGTGGCGGCGGTGCGCAACGGCGGCGAGATTCTACTCATTGCGTCGATCAACGTCGTCATCCTCGACCCCGATGTCATCGCCCGCCTGGGCCAGGCCGTCGAGGCCGCCACCGGCATTCCGGCGTCCCGACTCATGTTCTCCGCCACCCACAACCACGCCTGCCCCGCCGTCATCGACCGGCCCGGCTTCCCGCGCGACGAGCAGTACCTCGACTTCATGATCGGACAGGTCGCCACCGCGGCCCAGGAGGCGGTCGCCAACCTCGCCCCGGCTGCACTCGGACTGGGACGGACCTACGAAAAACGCATCAACTTCAACCGCCGCTTCCTGAAACGCGACGGCAGCATGGTCTCCCAGCCGACGAGCATGGCGGACATCCTCTGCAACGAAGGCGTCGTCGACCCCGAGGTCGGCGTCGCCGCTTTCCGCACTCCCAACGGCGACCTGGCCGGCGTCATCGTCAACTTCGCCTGCCACGCCGTCCACCACATGAGCCAGCTTTCCGGCGGCTACCCCGGTGTCCTCGCCCGCGAAATCAGCCGCCTTTTCGGCCCGCAGTGCGTGACCGTGTTTCTCAACGGCCCGTGCGGCAACATCATCCATGCCAACTTCGAGCATCGCGAATTGTCAGCGGACAAGGAACGGTGCGGCGCCGTCCTGGCCACCGATGTCCAGCAGGCCGTCACCGCCATCGCCGACTATGACAACACGGCCGAACTGGCCGCGGTCACCACGCCGATGCGGGCCTTCTACCGCGACATCAGCGACCTGCGCGAACACCTCCACGACCTCGACTTCTTCAATCCGCTTGGCGGCGTGGTCAAGGCCAGATGGTATGAACGCTCCCTGGAGCTTTTGGAAAAAATGACGGCCAAGGCTGACGGCGAGGACGTGTTTCTGCAGACTTTTCGGCTCGGCGACCTGACGATCTCGGCCGTCCCGGCCGAGTATTTTTCCCACTACGCCCTGCGGGTCAAGAGCGCCTCACCCTTCCCGTACAGCTGGCTGGCGGCGCCGGCCAACGGCTGGGTCGGCTACATCCCGAATCGCGGGGCTTTCGACCGCCGCGGCGGCCATGAACGGGCCACCGCACTCTGGAGCAAAATGGCCCCCGACACCGGCAACCGGTTCTGCGACGCCATCATCGACCAGCTGCAGAGCCTCGCCCAAACGCCGCCAGGCGACGGCAGCAACGACGCGAACCAGCATGCAACACCCTGACCGCCACCCGCAAACCGGCTCCGCGTATGGACCATTCGCTCATCGACCTGCACGAGCGCGGCCAGATCAGTTACGACGCCCTCCTCAGCCACGCCGCCGACCCCGACGCCGTCCACCAGCACTTCAAGCGCAAAACCGTCTGACAACGGCATGGCCGGCGGGCAACGACGCCCGGGGGACGCTTTCAGCGGCGGCGGGCAACGGCGCTTTCGGCGGCGGCGGGCAACGGCGCTTCCGCCGCCCAGCCCCCGCCTCACTCCGGATACTGGCCGGTGACGCGGACGGCAATGCTGCAGCGAAAGCGAGGCAGCGTGTTCTGCCGGAGGTTGTCGATCTGGCGCAGCTTCCATTCGATGTGCGGGGCGTCGCTGATGTAATCCATGCTGGGCTCCCAGCCGAGGCGCGAATCGCGCCGGACCAGCGGCAGCGCCGCCACGGCGTTGGCCCGCTCGGCGTCGATCACGGCCTCCATCTCGTCCAGGATGGCGTGCGCGGCGGCCTCGTCGCATTCGATTTCGAGCCGCTTGTTGAGCAGCCACCAGCGCTTGGTATGCAGCATGGTCAGATACGTCCGATAGCAGAATTCGCACACGCCGGCCAGGAGCTCGGCCAGCTCGCGTTTGAGAGGCGGCGTCTTGGCCAGGGCCGCCTGCATCAAGGCGATTCCCCGCTCCCAATCCGCCTTTGCCGCCGTCATGGTTTTGATGTCCTCGTAGATGCGCCGGCCCTGCCAGCTCTGGCCATAGACCATCTCGGCATGGTAGAGCATCTGAATCCAGCGACCGCCGACCGTGGATTCCGGCGTGACCGGGAACTGCATGTTATGCTCGACATGCGGGTAAAGCTTGGTATGAAAGATGAAGGGATACGCCGGCCCGCAGCGCAGCGGCCCGGACTGGTCGTCAAATCCCGGCGTGTACGCCGCCATGGCGTCGCTGACGGCCTGATAGCCGGCCATGGCGTCTTCGGCGGCTTCCGCGCCGAAGTCGCGGACCAGAATCTGGCGCAGGATGCCAGGCAGGTCCGCCCCGGCATCCCAGAAGCTCCATTTGGCGCATTCGGCCACCGGTGACGGGAACCACCCGTAATGATGGCAGTCCATCAGCCCGGACAGGTTCCAGTCGCGCCGGGCGGCGTGCAGGGCGGCATACCGCTTGAACCACTGCTGCGGCGCCGGCACATACGGCGTCAGGCCGAAGTCCCAGGTCATGCCGGCGGTATTGGCCATGGCATACAAGCGCAGGCCGCACTCGCGGGCGCAAGCGGCTTCGCTGCTGAAATACCGGCCCGGACCGGGAAACGTGATCGAATAATCCGGCTGCACCATGGTATGACGCGGGAATTCCAGCGTTTCGAACATTTCGAAGGTGGCCTCCAGGGTCACCTCCCGCGGCAGGTTCCGAATCAGCTCCAGGCGGTATTTTTCCGGTGCCCGGCCCCAGTTGTAGGTCCAGAAGACAATGTCGGCATCCGGCCGGTATTTGCGCACAGCCCGCTGCACGGCTTCCAGCCACTGCGGATAGTCGCGGCAGGGCCAGAAGCCCGGCGAAGGCCGCGGGTCGGCGATTTCCGTCCACTTGAGATTGTGCCGGCCGAGGTCTTGGCCGCTGGAAAGCGGGTCCCGCGACGGGAACTGCGCGCTCTCGCCGACCAGAATCAGCCCGCGCGCCCCTGGCGAACGCGCAAAGACCTGGCCGAAATTCTCCTCGAAGAACGCCTCGGCATCGGGTTCGTCAGGATGCTTGAAACTGGGCAGGTAGCTGTAGAAGTAGACGTCCAGGGCATAACTGGCGGCCCGGGCGATCAGATCGTTGAAGTCCATGAAGCCGTGGGTCGTGCAGTTCGGGCCCTTGACGAACACGAGGATGGCGTCGAAACCGGCGTGCGCAATGGCGTTCAAATGCGAATCCGGAAATTGGTCCAGGCCCCAGCCGGAATGGACCATGCGCGGCGAAAACAGGGGTTCGCGCCGTTCCTGGCGTGGCGCCAGAAACGGCCCCTGCCGCAGGTTGAGCAAATCCTCCAGGTAAATCGCGCCCATGAAGGCCCCGGCCGGGTCATGACCGGCAATCGCAATCCGGGCGGCCGTGACGGAAAACAGATAGCCGCGGGCCTTGCCGCCCTCATTGTCCAGGCTAATCTCAATGACCGGCCCGGCCGCCGCCGCGACACCAGGAGCAACGGCCGGGCGCAAGGGCAGCAGCAGGCCCATGCTGCGCAGAAAATAATCCTGCAGGTCCTGCGCTGCCCGCAGCAGCAGCGGCGGCGCGTCTTTGGCGACCCCCAGGCTCCAGGTCTCGTCAATGACCACGTCGCCCGCCGCAGGCCTGGCCGACGCGTCGCGCCGGCCAGGGCGATGCACCTCGTCCAGACGCCGCCGAAAATCGTACTTGCCTTCGACTGCCATGCTCCCCTGTCCTTTCGAGTCACGTCATGAATCATCGTCCTGGCGACCGGACGTGCCGCTGGTTTTCAGCGCCGTTCCGCGTCCCGGAAGGCCGCCGGGGACAGTCCCTGGCGGCGCCGGAACACCCGCGAAAAGTGCAGCGGGTCTGAGAATCCGACCGCCGCCGCGACTTCCTTGATGCTCTGGCCCGTCTTGCGCAGCAAGTCGCCGGCGCGCGTCACCCGCACCCTGGTCAGATACTTCATCGGCGTGGTGCCGCATTCTGCCCGGAAGACACGGCACAGCTGAGACGTCGACAGAGCCGCCGCCCTGGCAATCGCCGGCAGATTCAAGTCACTTTCCGCATAATGGCGGTAGATGTAGTCCATGGCCTTACGCCAAGCCTGCCGGTCGCCGGCACCGGCCGCGCCGATGTTCTCGTGCAGCTCGGCCAGAAAGCCGAGAAAGTCGCTTTTCAGACGAATGGCATGCAGGCCGCTGCGCAGATGGAACTGCCGGGCCAGGCGCTGGAAGGCGTCGGCCGCGCGCGGTGGGTCGCTCAACGGCACATTGACCAGCAAGGGCTCCGTCAGCCAGGCGCGCAACTTTTCCGGGGCGCCGGTCAAGTTGAGCGACACGCACCAGAAACTCCACCTGTCATCCGGGTCACCGCAATTGCCGAAGCACGCGTTGAGGACGGTCAGCGTTCCAGGCTGGCTGCGCACGGCTGTTTCGGCCACGCTGATGACGGCCGGACCGCCGCCGGAATGCAGGCCGAACTCAAGATAAGGGTGCCGGGCGGTGCGTACGGGGTTGTGATCCTCGGCGGCGTACGCCAGCGGCACGGCCGCGAGCATGGACACCCAGTCCGCGCACGCCGCGATGATTTCCTGCGCCGCCCGGCCAGCATTCATGCCGTCTCACCCCTCCGATGAACTCTTCACCGCAACCGATAAAGCGCAATCGCCGCCGCCACCGAGGCGTTGAGGGAATTGATCTTCCCGGCCTGCGGAATGGCGGCCACGTGCGTCGCGCTGTTCAGGATGTACTGGCTCACCCCGGAATCCTCGCCGCCGGCCACCAGGAGCAGCTTTTCCGGCGCCTGGGCGGCGACATCCTCCAACGAGGCCTTGCCGGCGCCGTCCAGCGCCACCACGGCATAGCCGTCCTCCTGGGCGATCTTGACATACTGGTTGGCCGAACAATTGACCGCAATACGCAGATGTTCACAGGCGCCGGCCGAGGCCTTGACCACCGACGGAATGACCAGCGGCCCGCCCCGCCGCGGCAGCAGCACGTCCTTCCAGCCGAACACCTCGGCGCTGCGCATGATCGCCCCGACATTGTGCGGGTCCTCAATCGAATCAAGCAGAATCAGCCGGCGGGAGCCAAGCATCTCGGCATACGGCGTGTACGGAAAAGGGCCGACTTCCAGAACCGCGCCCTGATGTTCACGCGTACCGCACAAGTCATACAACTGCGCCCGATCGGCGGCCTCCACGCGGACCTCGCGCCCTTCCAGAAACTGCCCCAGCTTGCGCAAACGGGGATTGTTGCCGCCGTCGCGGTTCAGCCACGCCCGGCGGACGGTCCGACGACCCGCCCGGACGGCCTCAAACACGGGATTGATGCCGTAAATCGTGTCTGCACCCTGATTCATTCCTTCGACCTTTCCCAAAACGGCGCCGCATCATCACGGCGCCGTCCATGCCTGACAGATTATGTTCATTCCGGCCACCGCCGGCTCATGCCATTAACATATTGCCCGCACTGTGAAACGCAACGCCCGCACCGCCATTTGACAGTGGTCAGTGGTCAATAGTGGACGGCAGTAGACGATGGACAACATTGTCCCATTCGTCCCATTCGTCCCATTCGCCTATTTTCTCCGGTCATGTGCTGCTTCAAGGACAAACGAAAACGCGTTTTTCTGCCAGCGGCCGGCTTGGCATTCCTGGTTCACGAGGGTAAATTTGTCTCCGTGTTCCAGGTGGCGCCTTCAAAGCGGCATTTCCATTTCGCCAGGGGAGACCATGATCATGCTGTCGGGGATTTTTTACCTTGTCGCCTGTGCCGCCGCTCCCGCGGGTGGCATCTACCGGTATGCCTACGAGCAGGGGTCCGTGCGCCAACTCGGCTTCACGCCACTCGAGAATGCCAGCTATGTCACGGCCTCGCCGGACCGGCAATTCATGTATGCGGTCTGTACAATTGGCGGCCAGGGCGCCGCGGCGGCATTCCGCATCAACCGCGACCTGTCCCTGACCCTGCTCAACATCATGCCCACCGAAGGCGCCTCCGCCTGCCATCTGACAACCTCCCCGGACGGGCGGTTTCTCTTCTGCGCCAACTACCGCAACGGCACCATCGCCGAATTCGCCCTGAATGACGGCGCCCTCCTGAAACGGACCAAACTCATCCAGCACTCCGGCCGGGGTCCCAATGTCAAGCGCCAGGACGGCCCGCACGCCCATTTCACCAGCATGACACCGGACAACAAGTACCTCTGCGCCATCGACCTCGGCATCGACGCCGTCATCTGCTACCCGGTCCATCCCGAACAGGGCCTCCTCCAGGACCAGGCCATCGTCCACCCGACCGAACCGGGCGCCGGCCCGCGCCACCTGGCTTTTGCGCCGGACGGCAAGCACGCCTATGTCCTGACCGAACTGGGCAACACCGTCATCACCCTGGCCTACCACGATGGCCAGTTCACCCATCGGCAAAGCGTCAGCACCCTGCCCAAGGCCTTTGCCGGTGAATCGACTGCCGCCGCCATCCGCGTCTCCGCTGACCAGCGCTTTGTCGTCGCCTCCAACCGCGGCTTTGACTCCGTCGCCGTCTTCAGGATACTGCCGGATGCGACGCTGGCCGCCCACGACATGGTCCTCACCGGCGGAAAATCACCCCGCGACGTCAACTTCCTGCCGGGCGGCCGCCGCTTCGCCGCCGCCAACGAAAGCTCCGACAGCGTGTTCTTCTACGACTACGATCCGGTCAACGGCAAACTGACTCCGGACGGCAATGTGATCACGACCCTGCCCTGCCCCCGCTGCATCTTCTGGTAAGAAGACCCTCCGCTCCGACCGGCAACGCCGGCCGCTCATCTCCACCTTGCCTCCACGGTCAGCATGCCTGAACTGCCTGAAGTCGAAACCGTCTGCCGCGGCCTGGCCGCCGGACTGGTCAACGCCACCATCACGGCGACCGAAACCAGAGCCCGCCTGCGACATCATCCCGCCCCCGACGAGCTGCAGGCCTTCTGCCAGGGCCGAACCATCGTCAGCGTCCGCCGCCGCGCCAAGTACATCCTCGTCGCCTTCGCGGAAAACGACGGCCTCATCCTCCATCTCGGCATGACCGGCGCCTTCAAGCTGGACGACTCCGACGCCCCGCCGGAAAAACACGCGCATGTCATCTGGCGCCTGGCGGACGGACGGCGCTGGCGGTTCCTTGACCCGAGGCGCTTCGGCTCCATCTTCATCTGCCGCCAGAGCCTGACTTGCGCAACACCGCCCCCGCCGCTGGCCGCCCTGGGACCGGAGCCGCTCGCCGCCGACTTCCGCGCCGAGACCCTCTTTGCCGCGACCCGCGGACGAAACGCACCCATCAAGAATTTCATCATGGACCAGCACCGCGTCGTCGGGGTCGGCAACATCTATGCCAGTGAGGCGCTGTTCCGGGCCGGACTCTCACCCTCGGCCCCGGCCGGCAAACTGCGCCTGGCGGCCTGCCGGCGACTCGTCAAGGCCATCAAGGCCGTGCTGACCGAGGCGATCGCGGCCGGCGGCACCACCATCAGCGACTTCCAGACGCTCGACGGCCGCGAGGGCGGCTTCACCGTCGCCCTGCAAGTCTATGGCCGCCAAGGACGCCCCTGCCCCACCTGCGGCCAGGACATCGCCCGGAACATCATCGGCGGCAGGTCGTCCTTCTTCTGCCCGAAATGCCAAAAATAGCCTGAAGACACAGCCGCCTCGCCCCCCCAAAAAGACAGCGCGCCGCTTCCAGTCAGTCTGGAAGCGGCGCGCTGTCTTTTTCCGCGGTCCCGCCACGCGCGCTGACACGCACCTGCGCACGGCGGCCCGAACGGACTGCCCCGCCAGCCGGAGAATACTTCTGACGCCCTCAATCCCCCCGCCGCCGCCGACCCAAAAGCGCCGCCCGCGACCACAAAATCATGGGAAAACACGCGAAAACAACATTTTTTGCAAAAAAAACGTCATTTTCGCTTGAACGATGGTATATGGAGGGTAAGTTAGGGGCAGTCAGGCGAAAAAAGGGGAGTTTAGATGAGATTAGGGGAAATCAGGGGGAACGGTAGAATTATTCCACTTTATGGATTCCTCCGACCACAATCAGGAAAGAGCCTTTCTGGGCATGTACACCTGCGCGATCGACGCGCAGAGACGTGTTGTCATGCCCAAGTCCTGGCGTCTGCATACGGACACGGAAAGCACCAAGTTCTTCCTGATTCCCGACTCTTCCACAAGCATCAGGCTCATCACCCTCGAAGATTATCAGCTCCTTTCACGAACCATCAGGTCCACGCCTCCGGCTTCGGCCGAGGAGGCCAATTTGCGTTCCACCATGGCTCTGTTCTCCCAGGAAATCCAACTCGACAAGCAGGGCCGCTTCGCCATCACCCAGGATTTGATGCACTACGCCGGCCTGACCGACAAAATCGTCTTTGTCGGCACCTTCATTTATGGACGGATATTCTCGCCCGAAAATTGGGAAGCAAGCAAAACTTCCGTGAGTGCGGGAGTCGATTACATCATGAAACTTCAGGCCCAAAAGGTTCCCGGCGTCTAGCCGGCCTCCGGCACCGCTCTTCATCGGGACTGCTGGGCACTGTCATAGCCAGGAACAGCAGACACGGCTGAGGATTGCCACGATGCCATTCATCCACCAAACCGTTTTTCTCAACGAGGCCGCCGAGATTCTCGGCGCGGTCCCCGGGAGACGTTTTGTGGACGGGACCTTGGGCGGCGGCGGCCACGCCGCCGCCCTGCTGACTCGCCGCCCCGAGGCCGAGCTGCTCGGCATTGACCGCGACCCAGCCGCCATTGCCGCGGCGGCCGAACGCCTGGCGCCGTTCGGCGACCGCGTGCACCTCCGCCACGACTGCTTTTCCAACCTCGACGCCTGCGCCGAAAGCCTCGGCTGGCACACGTTTGACGCCCTCCTCCTTGACCTCGGCGTCTCGTCACCCCAGATCGACAGCCCGGAACGCGGCTTCTCATTTCGGTTTGACGGCCCGCTCGACATGCGCATGGACCCGTCCACCGCCACCGAAACCGCGGCCGACCTGCTCAACAACCTGCCTGAAGCCGAACTGGCTGATCTCCTCTACACCTATGGCGAGGAACGCCTGTCGCGCCGCATCGCCCGCGCCATCGTCGCCCGCCGCCAGGAAAAACCGTGGCGGCAGACAGCCGAACTGGCCGGGCTGCTGGAAAACATCATCGGCCGACGGCGACAGCATGGGCTGCACCCGGCGACACGCAGCTTCCAAGCCCTGCGCATCGCCGTCAATCATGAACTCGACGAACTGGAAAACATCCTCCCCCGCGCCGCCAGCCGCCTCAATCCCGGCGGCCGCTGCGCCGTCATCACCTTCCACTCCCTCGAAGACCGCATCGTCAAAAATTTCTTTCGTCGAGAGAGTGCCACCTGCGTCTGTCCTCCCGGGCTGCCGGTCTGCGTCTGCGGCAAGCAAGCCACCATGGCGGTCCTGACCCGCAAGGCGCTGCGGCCGAGTGAGGCCGAAACCCAAGCCAACCCCCGTTCCTCCTGCGCCAAGCTCCGAGCCGCCTGCAAACTGTAACTCCCCCCTGTCCCCCCTCTGCCCACACTGCCGCCGACCGCCTTACCCGACTTTCCCCGACAAAGGTATGCCATGGCCAATTTCAACCACCCGTTTGAACGCCCAGCTCCCGCCTATCGCCTCCATTCCCCAAGCGACAGAAGCCAGCCGCCGCTGCTGTCCCGTCTGCTCTTCCTGACCTTCGTTGTCGTTTCCATCTGCGGCATCTGCCTGGCCTATGTGCACTTGAACCAAAAACAGACCAGCCTGCGGAAAGACATCAACAGCCTGGAGGGCGCCATTGCCATCAGCAACAAGGAACTCGACAACCTGCGCGTCACCGCCGAAGGCCACAAGGGCAACACCATTCTGCGGCAGGCCCAGGCTCTGGGCCTGCAACCACCGGAAATCGGCCAGGTCATCCGCCTCCACCGCACCGTGCCCCCGACTTCGTACCCGCGGGAACAGCACGCCGCCATAAACGCCTCGCTGCAGAACGCCACCCTTTTCACCCCTTGACCGGCACCCCGCCACGATGACATCCACCAACACCACCGCCAAGCCAATCCCACCCCGGTTGCGCCGGCCGCCCACGGCCGCACGGCGCCTCCTGGTCCTGGCACGCGGCCTGACCCCTGCGGTTCGTCAGGCCGGGTCGCGGCTGCGCATCAGGCTTCGGCCGCTGCTGGGCCTGCTCGCACCGGAAGGCGACCAGCCCGCCGGGTGCCTGGAGGGCGAGGCCCGCTTCGCGCCCTTGGCCAGAGCCGTCTGCCTGACCGTCGCCGGCCTGCTCCTGTTCGCCGGCCTGGGACACCATATTTTCAGACTGCAGATCACCAGACACGACGCCCTTTCCGCCAAAGCCCAAAAACTCTACACCCGCGTCATGGTGCAACAGGGACAGCGCGGCAAAATCTTTGACTTGTCCGGCAATCTTCTGGCCGGCAACATCGCCGTCCAGAACATCTACGCCGAGCCGAAGCGCTTCGGCCCCAAACACTATCAGGCCATCACCACCCTGCTGGCGGACTCTCTGGGCCTGAACTACCACGAGTTGGACCGCCGCTTCCAGACGATCACCAAGCACGAACACATCTGCATCTGCATCCAGGACTTCGTCGAGACCGCCATGGCCCATCGCGTCGTCAATGCCGCCTTGCCTGGCGTCATGGTCGAGCCGTCGGAGAAGGCCACCGGGCTGTTCAAGGTCACCTTCCGGCCGGCGCAGGCCGGCCGCCTGCGCCACGAAGTCGCCACCAGCCTGTCGCATACCTTGGGCGTGCCTTACGAGGACATCGAAAACCAGATTCTCCGGGCCCTGAACCGGCCCTACGAAATTGTGGTGCAAAAACACGTCGACTACGGCCTGGCCTGCAAGCTCAAGGCCGTCGCCGAAACGCAAAAATACAAAGGGCTCCGCTTTGAGGAAGGCTACGTCCGGACCTATCCGCTGGGCAGCCAGCTGGCCAATCTGATCGGCTTCCTGGACCATAACGGCAAGGGCGTCAGCGGCATCGAGGCGCTGTTCGACGAGCACCTGCAGCCCACCCCCGGGAAAATTCAGTTCGAGCGGGACGGCAGCAACCGGATGATTCCGCAATCGGCCGTCACCATGTCAAAGCCACGCAACGGGGCTGACATCTACCTGACCATCCAGCAGCCCCTGCAGCAGATTGCCGAGGAGGAGCTGATGAAAATGGTTGCCGTTCATCAGCCCAGGCGTGCCTATATCATCATGATGAACCCGAAGACGGGGGCGATCATGGCCTTTGCCCAGTATCCGTCCTTCAATCCCAACGACCGCGGCACCATGACGGACGGCTCGGTCATCCAGCCCCATGCCCTGCTGACAGGCTTCGAACCCGGCTCGATCATGAAGGCCGTCAGCGTCAGTGCGGCCATGGAGCTGCGGCCCATCGAGCCGGATTCCGTGTACTACTGCGAAAAAGGCGCCTGGAGATACGGCGGCCGAACGCTGCACGACAGCAGCGGCAGCCGGTTCGAAGACCTGACCGTGTCGGAAATCATCAAGAAGTCCAGCAACATCGGCACCGCCAAAATCGCCCTTGAGCTGGAAGAAAGAGAACTGTACCAGTCGCTGCTGGACTTCGGCTTTGGCCGGCGGACCGGCATTGGCTTCATCCCGGCCACGGGCGAACACATTGTCTTCAGCAACGAAGCGCATGGGAGCCTGTCGGGGGTGGACCAATGGAGCAAGGTCTCCATGACCAGGATTCCGATTGGCCAGGGCGTGCTCTGCACCCCGATGCAGATGGTGCAGGCCTACGGCCCCCTGGCCAACCACGGCATCATGATGCAACCCTATGTCGTGGCCAAAATCGTCAGCGGCGACACCACCCGCTATTCATCCCCACAGGTCAAAGGCCAGCCCATCCAGCCAGAAACAGCCCGCAAGATGACCAGCATGCTGAAGGGAGTCACGACCAAGGGCGGCACGGGCACCAAGGCCGCCGTGCCCGGCTTCGCCGTAGCCGGCAAGACCGGCACCGCCCAGAAATGGATCAGCGACCTCAGCCTCAAGGCCAAGGGTTACTACTCCCACCGCGACTACGACTCTTCCTTCATCGGCTATGTCCCGGCCGACAATCCGGAATTCGTGCTGCTGGTGACGGCCGACTCACCTTCAACCGGGTCGCATTATGGCGGGACGGTCTGCGGACCGGCCTTCTCCCAAACTTCGGAACGGTCCCTGCGTTATCTCCAAGTGCAGCCGACCGAATCGCAGCCGTCGTCGGACACGGCCACTTTAACCGACGCCCATGGCGTCCATCCCTGACTCTTTTTGCGGCAACGTCGACTTTTCAACCAGGCGGCGGGCGCCGTCAAGCCATACTGACAGCTGACATTGAGCAGTAGCGTTCAGGAAAACACTGCGGGAACGGCACCAATTTGCCGGAACAACATGATCCCACGTCAATGTCTTCCGTCGCGTATGGCTGACGGCCCCCCGCCTGGCGTCCCCGGCCGGGCCAATCGGTCGGGCGGTGCCATACAGGAGCAATGGTCCATGTTGTCCATCGTCTACTAATGTCTATGTAATCGGTCGCCCATTGGTCATTACGGTCAAAGTACGAAGTCTGGTGGTAAGCGTTCAGTTTCAGCCTGCCGTAGGTCGTCCCGCCCTCCGGGCGGCCGGAGGTACGTAGTTCAGGCTTCAGCCTGCCGTATGTCGTTCAGGCTTCGGCCTGCCGCAGGTCGTCCAGCCGCATTTGCCGGACAATCCGGCCAGGACGACGGAACCGTACCATGACTTCATTATCAATGGGTGACCGGTTACATGCCTACTACAGCCCACCACTGTCCACTGCCCATGCCTACTTCTGCTTCACGTTCTCTGCACGAATACCGCGAGGCCCTGGCGCCCTGCCTCGTCGCCTCGGGGGGCATCATCGATGGGGTCGCGGTCACGGGTGCGACGGCGGACTCCAGGGCCGTGACGCCAGGCTTTATTTTCTGTGCCATTCGCGGCGCCGTCCTGGACGGCCACGACTTTATAGCCCAGGCGCTGGCTGCTGGCGCCGCCGCCTTGGTGGTGGAAAAGAAGCCCCTGTCGCTTCCATCGGGCCTGCCGTGGTTTCAGGTCCGTGACGGCTATCACGCCGCCGCGCTGGTAGCGGAAGTTGCGGCCGGCCGGCCGGCCGGGGGTTTGAGCCTGGCCGCCGTCACCGGCACCAACGGCAAGACCACTTCCGCCTATCTCCTGCGGGCTCTTTTTCGTGCCGGAGGCTGTCACCCGGGCATGATCGGCACGGTCGAATACGACCTTGGTGACGGCCGCCCGGTCCCGGCGGACCGCACGACGCCAACACCGTTCCAGCTCCAGCATCTGTTCACGCGCCTGCGCCAGGCAGGCGCCCGGCCAGTCGTCATCGAAGTCTCCAGCCACGCCCTGGCGCAAAAACGCCTGGGAACGGCGCACTGCCAGGCTGCGCTGTTCACCAACCTGACCAGGGACCACCTGGATTATCATCACGACTTCGAACAGTACTATCTCGCCAAAAAGTCACTGTTCACGGATGTATGCTGCCGCGACGCGCTCCGGGTCGTCAACCTCGATGATTCTTACGGGCAACGCCTGGCCCGTGAACTGGCGGCCGACGGTCTCGACACCATCGGCTTCGCCAGCTCCCCTGGACCGCATGCCCAAGTCACCGTGTCCGACATCAGGTCAACGGCCGATGGCAGCGATTTCACCCTGACTTTCAACGCCGACGCCAAAAAATCCCTGCCTGACCTGCGCCTGCACACGCCCCTGCCCGGACTCTACAATGTCGCCAACGCGGCCGGCGCCGCCATTATGGCCATCAGCTGGGGCATAGACCAAAGCGCGGTCGCGGCCGCCCTGGCCGACTGCCGCGGCGCCCCGGGGCGCCTGCAAATGATCCCGGCTCACCGGGCACCGTTCCGCGTCTTTGTCGACTACGCCCACACCGATGATGCCCTGACCAATGTGCTGGCGGCGCTGAGGCGGCTCGAGCCATCCCGCCTGATTGTCGTCTTTGGCTGCGGGGGTGACCGCGACCGCAGCAAGCGGCCCTTGATGGCCCAGGCGGCGGCCAAGGCCGCCGACCTGGTCATGGTCACCAGCGACAATCCGAGAACCGAAGACCCCGAGGACATCATCCGGCAAATTCTGGCCGGAATTCCTGCCGGCACGGCCTGCCAGGCCGTCACCGACCGCCGCGAGGCCATCCGGCTGGCCTTGAATGCCGCCTGTCCAGGCGCCATTGTGCTGATCGCCGGCAAGGGCCACGAGGACTACCAGGAAGTCAACGGCGTCAAGCACCCGTTCAATGACGCCGAAATCGCGGCGGAAATCCTCCGCCGGCTTGAGACGGAACGCCCCGCCGGCAGACCGTAGCGGCGTTCGCTCCCGGGCATCTCTGCTGACACACGTCGATTTTCTGGCTCACCAGTAGTGCGCCGCCGGGCCACCTCCGACGGCGCCCGGCGACGGGAGCGCCATTTCCGGCGCGGCCAAGTCGCAGCCGGTTACGCCTGGATTCCCACCACCGACTGATTGTGCCGGGAACGTTCGGCGGCAAACACCATCAGATGGCTCTCCAGCGTTTCCTCGGCGCCGGACAGGATACAGCTCGGCTCACCGGTTTCCAAAGCCCGGACGAACGACTCGATCAGCCCGCCATCGCCCCCGCCATGGCCGCTGAGGATGCTGTTGTCGTTGGCGATCTGGGTGTCGATGCTGGTTTTCCGCCCCGTCAGGAAATCATCCAGGACGATGGTGTTCTCACCGATGTCCAAGGCGCCGCGGGTGCCGAAAATCCGTGTTTTGCGGCCGCATTCGTTGAATGCCGTCATGGTCAGCGAGGCCGTGCGACGGCCGCTGAACTCCAGGTTGACGACCTGATGATCAACCACGTCATTGTCACAGGCATAGACGCAACGGCCATAGGGCCCTTCGCGCAACGCCTGCATGACCCCGGCTTCGCTGACGTCGGCGGTCAGCACGTCAACCGGCCACTGCGTCCGCCCCTGGTACAAGCGGTCGCGGAGGTAAATTTTCAACGCCGAATAAGGGCACTGCGACTCCACTGCCGCCGGACAGTCGGTGCAGCGGTCGGCCGCGCCGGCCGGCTGGTTCTCTCGGCGGAACAGATGCAACGAACCAAAGGACTGCACCCGCAGGCACGGCTCACCCATGACATACCGGATCCAGTCCAGGTCATGGCAGGCTTTGGCCAGCAGCATGAACGAAGACTCCTTTTCGTTGCGCCAGTTTCCCCGCACAAACGAATGGGCCTGGTGCCAGTGTCCGACGCCCTCCAGGCGCTGCAGGGAGACGATGTCACCAATGGCGCCGGCGGCGATCAGCTCCTTGACCTTGCGCGTAAGAACCGTATAACGCAGCACATGACAGACGGCGAAGATGACGCCGCTCTGGCGGGCGGCGGCGACGATGTTCCGGCAGGCGGCCTCGGTGGGCGCCATCGGCTTTTCCAGCAGCAGGTGATAGCCTTTGCCCATCAGGGCCACGGCCGGCCCCTCGTGCATGTCGTCCTGAGTGCAGACCAGCGCCGCGTCGCCCAGGCGCGGCTCTGCCGCCAATTCCTCCCAGCTGCGGTAGCGCCTTTGCGCGGGCACGCCATAGCGGTCGCCAACCAGGTCACGATAGTAGTCACGCGGCTCGGCGATCGCCACAATCTGCGCCCGTTCCGGGTACTGCTCCGCAAACCGGGCATAACCGCGGCCCCTGCCGCCGCAACCCACGATCACCAGACGCTTGGCCTTGCCACTCACGATCGTCATCCTTTCCTGCTCGCTCAACAACCTCAACCGGCAGAACGCCGCTCCCGCCCCGGCTCATTCGCCGACCGGCACGTTTTCCACTTCATGCAAGTCAAGAATCATCACCGACGACTCCATCACCCCGGGCCAGGTCTCGTTGTGCATCACCATGGCGATGCGGTCACCCTCGGGATGCCAGCTGCTCATTCCGACATAACAATGCCTGGCCACGGATTCCGGACGGTTGCGCTGGTTGAAAAACGTCAGCCGACGCTTCTGGCTGCCATCCTTGTTCATGAGCCAAAGCTCGGACGTCATCTCACGCTGCCAGTTGACGCCGCCAACACCCAAGGCGGATACCGTGAAACCCTCGCTGGAGCTCCATACGATTTTTTCGCCGCGCGGTGACAGGCTGGCATACCGATCCCAAACCATCGGCGTGCTGGTCAGCGGCACGGTCTTCTCCGAAGCAAGGTCAAAGAGACAGATGTCCATACCGTACCACGGCTGGTTGTCCGACATGTTGGCCGCAAAGAGCAATTGACGCCCGTCCGGGGTGAAACCATAGCTTTCATAGAAATCATCCTGCTCACCAGGCGTGAACTCCTGGATGGCGCCTAGTTCTGGCTGCCCGTTACGCAAGGTGAAGTCGGCCAGGCACAAGGCGCGCCGGCCCCAAATCGAGTCGGCCCGGCCACGACTCCGCCCCAGGCCAAGGCGCCCGTCGGAACTGGTCCAGACCAACTTGCGCCCATCAGGCGAGAAAAACGGCATGCTCGCGCCCTTGGGGTGGAAGTACGATGACAAAAGATTGGTAAGGCGCCAAAAACGACCGCCCGTGACGTCACCCATCCAGAGGTTGTTGAATAAACCGTAACCAGGAGCAGAACGCCGCAGCTCCGTGCTCCCGACGTTCTGGCCGGCAAACACAAAATAACGGCCGCGCGGATGCCACTGGCCATTGCCGTTATGCAGGTTGGTGATCACCTCGCTGCCCCGCCGGTCAATCAGGGGACGCGCGCTGTCACTACCGTCGGCGCCAAAGCTGATAACATGCAGGTTATAGTAGGGGTTGCCTACCGCTGTGTCAACCAACAATGTCTTGCCATCTGGACTCCAGGCCACGCTCTCGACATTCCGAACAGACTGCAACGTCCTGAAATTCTTGATCCGAATCCGATAGTTGAGCACTGACTCAAGACTTTGTTTCTCGACAACCGGCGCGGCGACAACCGGCGCGGCGACAACCGGCGCGGCGGCGGGCGCAACCGGCGCGGCGGCGGGCGCAACCGGCGCGGCGGCAACCGGCGCGGCGGCAACCGGCGCGGCATCATTTTGTTGTCCCGACAGCGGGCTGGACGAAATCATCACCGTTACGGCAACAGGGACAAGCCAGCAGCCTGTGAAGCGGTGTTTCGGTTTTACCATTATCAACCTCCTTGCCTGTCTGTACCCCTCTATCCCAGGTCGAAGCCACATCGCGCACAGAATCCAGCGCAGACCCGCACACCTCGTCAACGATACGTGGCAATCGGAAAAAAGCCAACCGCCGACCCATGCGTTCGTTTCTTGCCAAGGCGCCGCAATGTCAAAACATAGTGTTGCCTCACACCAAATCAGGTTTGCGTCATGACTTCTCCCAGACAACACCTTGTCCATCATACCATTGGACAGGCAGAGCCCCGGAAAGATTCACGCTGCCGGGCGCCATCATCGACCGCGGCAACGGCCAGACGGGAGCATGGGTACTGCACTTTACCCCCTGACAAAACGATACTTGTGCCTGTTTTCCGACAACTGGCCGATGGCCGCGCAACGGGGAAAACGGCGGTAAACCACGCCGCTGGCCAAGGTCCGCATCCGGACCAGGAACCCCATCCGCCCCGGACCAGCCACCAGGCCGATCCGGGGCGGCGGCGACACGCTCACCGAGAAGACCGCGTCCGCCTCAATCGGCCAATTGCCGCAAGTTCCGGAAATTGGCATCGGCAATCATCTGGCCAAGAGCCGGGGTGGAACGGACGCTGACAACCGGGGTGGCTTCATAACCACCACGCATAAATGCCTCATATGTCGGAATATAGCCAACAGAATCATTGCACAGCTCGGCAACGAATGTATACGCGAACGGCGACCATTTCTTGATTTCCAGGCCCCACTCCACAAAATACTCACCTGGCGCGCCGCAGAACACCGCGTCGCCGATGCGAAGACTTTGGACTTCACGCGGCGTGGTTCCTTCCGGGTCATAGCTGTCAGCCAGTTCGATCAGCCGCTTTTCCGGAGCCGACGGTTCAGCCTTGGCCTTGGCCGCCGCCACCCGGCGTTCCAGGACCAAGTCGCGCGGATACATCGGCACATCCAGAATCTCGCGGGCCGCGCCGACCTTCAGGGTCTTGCTCGGCAGCGCTTTTTCGGCAATCGTCAAGGCCTTGCCGGCAAAGGCCCGCCCCAGCTGCTCCGACTTCCAGACACCTTTGCCGGGGTATGGATTGTTCTGCAGATAGGCGCAATGATTGATGTTCCCGCACGCCCCCTGGACGTACATCACCATCAGCTCCGGACCGTACACCGCCCGCAGCGTGTCCGTCATCACGGCCGGAAAATCCGCCGAAATCTTGGTGCCGCCGGTGACGTCAATATGCACGGAATAGTTGCAGACCATGGCAAACGGCTTGCTGGTCAGCTCCTCCTTGAAAATCAACGCCCCGAACGCCGGGTCGATCGGACCGGCCACGCCCACGCATTTCAGGCTCCCACCTGGACCAAACTGCTCGCTGCAGTCCTCCATCCGGAAACGACGATTGAAGGACAAACCCTCCTCGTGCTCACGACCCAGACAAAGCACCGCCTCACGCTGCCGGCCCGCCGCCGCAATGGCAGACTCGGCAATCAGCCCCGGCAAGGCCGACAAATACTCCTCGTTGACCTGAATGATGCTGTTCTTGCGGCGACGCAATTCCGGGCCGGTATGTGTGTGCGTCGAGCAGATCATGACCCGCTCGCCGGGAATGCCAGTCGCCGCCGTGATCTTGGCCCGCGCCGCTTCGCACAGCTCCGCCGTCATCGTGATCAGATCGCAGCAGATCAGGACACAACGCTCCGACTCGGCGCCGACCACCAACGCCTTCGCCATCAGGCGCGAAATCACCCCGTCGGAAACACGCGTCGCAAAATAACCCGCCAACTGCGTCCCCAACGGCGGCGTTATATCAGTCTCCGCAACCCCTACCAGCATTTTCGCATTCGCTGCTGCTTCGGTCATCATCATTCTCCTTGTTTTTGCCTCCAAAGTCATGACCCGAACCGCCGGAAAGGCGCACCCGCGGCCTGTTTCAGCATTCCCGGCCTGTGGCGCAACGCCTCACGTCACGTCACCTGTCAAGTTTACTGCCGAAAACGCCAAAAAACAAGACGAGTTGACTCGTTTTGACAAGTTTTTGCGTTATCATCCGACACGCTGCCGCTCAACCATGACTGCCGTCGACATGAGCCCACGGCTCAATGACAATCCAGGCCGCCCTGAGGGCCGCGGCGGGCCGCGGCGGACGAAACGTCCAGCCACGCGCCGCCAGGCGGTGACCCGGCATGGCCGTTGCTCAGGCAAACAACGCCTGGGCGTAACTTTCCGGATCAAACGGCTGCAAGTCATCCATCTGCTCCCCCAGGCCGACAAATTGCACCGGGTAGCCCAGTTCACGCCGGATGGCCACCACCACCCCGCCTTTGCCCGTGCCATCCAACTTCGTCAGGATCAGCCCGGTCAACGGAAACAGCTTGCCGAATTCACGGGCCTGAATCAGGGCATTGGTGCCGGTCGAGGCGTCAACCGTCAGCCAGATTTCATGCGGCGCCTCGGGGATTTCCTTGGCCACCACCCGCTTGACCTTGGCCAGCTCATTCATCAGGTCCGCCCGAGTATGCTGACGGCCAGCCGTGTCGATGATCACCACATCCATGCCGCGCTGGCGCCCGGAACGCACGGCGTCATAGGCCACGGCCGCGGCGTCGCCGCCCTGCTTGCCGCCGACCACCGGGCAACCGACCCGCTCACCCCAAATCTGCAGCTGCTCAATGCCCGCCGCCCGAAACGTGTCGCCCGCCCCCAGAAGCACCTTCTTGCCCTGCGCCTGGAAATAATGCGCCAGCTTGGCCGCACTGGTCGTCTTGCCGCTGCCGTTGACGCCGACCAGCATGATCACCGTCGGCGCCGATGCGGCATAATGCACCACGGACGGCGCGCCCGTCTGCAGCAGACCAAGAATCACTTCCCGGCCCGCCGCCATGATGTCACTGCTGGACGCGATCAGGCCGCGCTCATAGCGGTCACGGATTTCCGCCACCAGCCGACTGCTGATCTCATAGCCGAGGTCGGTCCCGATCAAGGCAGCTTCCAACTGCTCGTACGTCTCGGCGGTCCACGTCTCACCACCCTTTCCAAACAAACCCTGCAGACCGCGAAACAGCGTCGTTTTCGTCTTCTGCAAACCACGCTGGAAAAACTGCAATATCGACGCCATGTCCTGCCCTGCTCCTCATCATTCTGTCGCCGCCGGTCGGCACACAACGGCCATTCCATCCCGCCAACGCCGGCTGCGCGCGTTCTCGCGCGTCTGGCCGGCCGCAGGCCTTCACGCGGCGCCGCCTCAGGCTTTCCGCGACGAATCGGCCGGCGACGCGACACCAGCCCGGGCGGACGCCGCCCGGCCCAAATTCTGGCGGATGCGATCCAGCACACCGTTGACAAAGCGCTGCGAATCGACTTCACCAAAGCGCTTGGCGATCTCCACGCCGTCATTGATCGCCGTGGCCGCGGGGACCTTCTTCTGAAAGGCCATCTCATAGGTGGCCAGGCGCAGAATGGCCCGGTCAACCAGACCCATACGCTCCAGCGACCAGTTGGTTGACGCTTCCCGAATCAGGCTGTCGACCTCCGAACGACAATTGGCCAGGCCACGCATCAGCTGCAGCGCATAGCCCCAGGCGGCGGCCAGCTCCTCCTCGGGCAGCGGCTGGGTCTGTTCCTCCTCGTCACCGCCCCGCAGCTCAAACTGCAAATGCAAACGGAAGTCATGCAAAATCGCAACCGTTGCTTCCCACGCGTTCTGGACGTCCATCTGAAACGCGTATTGCATGGCACAAGTCCTGGCCAGGAAACGTTGACGGCGAAAAGCCTCGCCGTCCCCGCCGCCCGTCCGGGCCCGCCCTCGCGGTTCAGCAGCATCCTGACTCATTTGGCCTCCGGCAGCTGACGCATGAGATCAACCATTTCGATGGCCGTTGCGGCCGCACTGGCGCCGCGGTTGCCGGCCTTGCTGCCGGACCGCTCGATCGCCTGCTCGATGTTCTCGGTCGTCACGACGCCGTAAATCACCGGCACGCCGCTGGCCAGCGACACTTGGGCCAGGCCCTTGGAGACCTCGGCGTTGACATAGTTGGCATGCGCCGTGGAGCCCTGGATGACCACCCCCAGCGCAATGACCGCGTCATACTGGCCGCTGGCCGCCAGCCGCTGTGCCACCAGCGGAATCTCAAACGACCCGGGAACCCACGCCGTCTCAATGTCTGTCGCGGCGGCCCCATGCCGCAGCAGGCAGTCAATCGCGCCATCCACCAGCTTCGAGACAAAAAAGTCATTGAAGCGGGCGCAAACCAGGCCAAAGCGCATGCCCTTGGCCTGCAGGCCGCCTTCGTACGTCTTGATCTCACGTGCCATCATCATCCTCCTGTCGCTTGTCGCCATCATTCCCAAAATCGAAAACGCTGGCGGATACACTCCACAATTGCGGGTCGAACCGTGCCCGTCTCCATGGCGCCGGCTCAGAGCATATGCCCCATGAGGTTCTTCTTGGTGGCCAGGTAGCCCTCGTTGGTGGGCACCGGCGGAATCACCAGCGGCTCGCGGCCGCTGATCTTCAGGCCGTAACCGTCAAGACCGACCAGCTTCTTCGGGTTGTTGGTCAGCAGCCGTATGCCCTTGACCCCGAGGCTCAACAGTATTTCCGCGCCAATGCCGTACTCCCGCAGATCCGCGGGAAAGCCCAGGCGCAAATTGGCGTCCACGGTGTCCAGGCCCTGCTCCTGCAGACGGTACGCGTGCAGCTTGTTCACCAGGCCAATGCCGCGCCCCTCCTGGCGCATGTAGACAATCACCCCGGAGCCATTCTCCACCACCCGACGCATGGCCGCGTCCAGCTGCGGCCCACAGTCGCAGCGCTGGGAATGAAACACGTCGCCAGTCAGGCACTCGCTGTGCACGCGCGTGAGCACGTCGTCCTTGCCGGCGACGTCGCCGTAGACCAGCGCCAAATGCTCGCGGCCGTCATACAGCGCCTTGAAACAGTGCAGCTTGAACTCGCCATAGGGCGTCGGCAGCTTGACCGCCTCCAGCAACTTGACGGCCCGTTCGTGCTGGCGGCGATACGCGACCAGGTCCGCGACGCAGCCCATCTTCAGGCCATGCCGGCGCCGGAACGCGTCCAGCTCCGGCAACCGCGCCATGGTGCCGTCCTCGTTCATAATCTCGCAGATCACGCCGCAAGGCGACAACCGGGCCAACTGCAGAAGATCGACGGTCGCCTCGGTATGGCCGGTGCGGACCAGCACGCCGCCCTCGCGGGCGATCAGCGGGAACAAATGCCCGGGCACGTGGAAGGCGTCGCGCAGACAACGCGGGTCGGCCAGCTTCCTGGCCGTACAGGCCCGGTCGGCCGCCGAGATGCCAGTCGTCGTCCCCTCGCGGGCGTCGACGCTCATCGTAAAGCAGGTGCCAAACGGGTCTTCGTTGCGGGCCATCTCGTGCAGTCCGAGCTCGATGGCCCGCTCCAGGGTCAACGGGGCGCAGACCAGCCCGCGGGCATGCGTAACCATGAAATTGATCGCCTCCGGCGTCACCTTCTCGGCCGCCATCACCAGGTCGCCTTCATTCTCACGATGTTCGTCATCGGTGAGAACGATCATTTCCCCGGCGGTCAATGCCGCCAACAGGTCCTTGACTGCATCAAATTCAAACCCGGTTGAACTCATCTCATCACCATGCTTTTTGGGGCGCCTGCCATATAAAAAAATAGTCGCCGGCCCGCGATATTCGGAACGGTCATGACATACTATACTCTTCCATGCGCGTCTCTTCCATATGGGCACGCGAAATAACCCGCCGGTTGCCTGCCCCCTCCCGGCCAAACCGGCCTCCCGGCCGCCAATGACGTCACCCTCCGCCAGCAAGACAAACATGACCCAAACCAGGCGAATGCGCGTCTCAGTCTTGCCATTGAGCTTTCGCAAACTATATTTTACTTTGTCATAGTGTCGTATCCAGTCATCACCATCCCTGACGGTCAGCACCCACCCTCTCGCCCGCGGAAACTCAGCACACTGCCATGAAACTTTCCCAACTCGTCGGCCAAAGACTCAAAGAAGCCCCCCGTGACGCCCAGACGGCCAGCCATGTCTTCCTCATCCGCGGCGGCTATGCCCGACTGGTCGCCGCCGGCCTCTACACCCTCCTGCCCCTGGGGCGACGCGTCACCCGCAAAATCGAACAGATCCTGCGCGAGGAAATGGACCTGATCGACGGCCAGGAAGTGCGCATGCCCGTGGTCCTGCCGGCTGAACTGTGGCAGGAAAGCGGCCGCTTCGAAAGCGTCGGCCCGGAACTGCTCCGTTTTCAGGACCGCAACGGCAAGGACATGCTTCTGGGCATGACCCACGAAGAAGCCGTCGTCCAATTCGCCCGCACTGAACTGGTCTCCTATAAACAGCTGCCAGCCATGGTCTACCAAATCCAGACCAAGTACCGCGACGAAGCCCGGCCACGGGCCGGACTGATTCGGGTGCGCGAATTCACCATGAAGGACGGCTACAGCTTCCATACCTCCCAGGCCTGCCTGGAAAACTACTACCAGCGCTGCCACGAGGCCTATGTCCGCATCTTCCGGCGCCTCGGCCTGCGCGAATGCCTCTCCATCCTCTCCGACTCCGGCATGATGGGCGGCGCCGTCTCCCACGAATTCATGGCCATCGCGGACTGCGGCGAAGACACCATCTTCGCCTCTCCGGACGGCGCCTACCGCGCCAACCGCGAAGTCGCCGTCTCCCGCCTGACGTATGACCAGTCCGAACCGCTGCCCCTGACCAAGGTGCCGACCCCGGCGTGCCAGTCGATCGAAGAGGTCGCCGCCCTGCTGAAGGTGCCAGCCAGCCAGACCGGCAAGGCCGTGTTCTACAAGGACGGTGACGGCCGGCTCGTCTTCGTCTGCATCCGGGGCGACATCGAGGTCAACGAAGCCAAGCTGCGCAAGACCCTCCAATGCGCCGACCTGACCTTTGCCCCCGACGAGCTGATCAAGGCGTCCGGCGCCGTCCCCGGCTATGCCTCTTTGCTCGGGCTTGACCTGAGCCGGACCCGCGTCGTCGCGGACCCGTCCTTCACCGAATCCAGCAACCTCGTCGTCGGCGCCAACGAGGCCGACT
>CAYOUR010000011.1:26469-26835 GCA_964407145.1 uncultured Lentisphaeraceae bacterium
ACGCCGCCGCCCGGTCGGCCGTACAGGTCGCCGACATCGCGACCGTCCGCGAAGGCGACCCCTGCCCGGTCACCGGCCAGCCGCTGCGCCAGCTCAAGGGCATCGAGGTGGGCAACATCTTCCAGCTCGGGACCAAATATTCCGCCCGCATGGGCTGCACGTATCTCGACCAGGACGGCAAGGCCAAGCCGATGATCATGGGCTGCTACGGCATCGGTGTCGGCCGGGCCATGGCCGCCGTCATCGAACAATGCCATGACGACTACGGCCCGGTCTGGCCAATGTCCATCGCGCCGTTCCAGGTGCACCTGACCGGCCTCAACCACAACCAGCCGGAAGTCAGCCAGGCCTGCCAAAAACTGTATG
>CAYOUR010000011.1:26884-32081 GCA_964407145.1 uncultured Lentisphaeraceae bacterium
CTACGATGACCGCGGTGAAAAAGCCGGCTTCGCCTTTGCTGACGCCGACCTGATCGGCTGCCCGCTGCGCGTCGTCATCTCCCCGAAAACCATGGCCGCCGGGCAGGTCGAATTCAAACGACGCGACTGGGGCAAACGCTCCGAAATGGTCCCGGCCGACGCCATCATCGCCACCCTCGAACAACACATCCAGGATGACCTCGCCAACCTGTCCTGATCACGCCCCGGCGTGATCTCCACCCCAGCTGCGCGCTCGCCGAGGCCGGTTCGCCGGCTCAATCGGACCTGGCCTGACTCGCCCCTGCCGCAGACACCCGGCCCGCCGCCGGCCCGCCGGCCGACCGCCGGCCGACCGCCTCCCCCCTGCCAATGCCAACTTGTTACGTCTTCAATACCACCGGTGACCTCCTCCTCACCTTTTCCACCGATGATTTCGGCTCGAAAATCATCGTTGGCCGGGCGTCGTCCTGTGATGTCAGCCTGAAACGGTTCGCGGCCAACAATGTCAGCCGGGAACACATCCGCCTGGACAAGGTGGACAATGCCTGGACCATCACCAACCTGGGTCATTCCGGACTGCGCAAAAACGGCACGAAAGTCAAGACCACCGAAATCCGCGAAGGTGACATCTTCCGGTTTTCCAAACTGTTTCTCGGCATCGGCGCCAGCGCCCAGCCCTCACCCTACGAGGTCACCTGGGACGTGCCCACCGAAGACCGGGCCGTCCGCGCCGCCATCTGGCCGGGCGTCAACCTGATCGGCGCCTCCTTCGACAACGAAATCACGGTCCGCACCGATGACATCTCCCGCATGCACGGCCGCATCATCTGCAATGGCGACCGGCTCACCTTTGAAAACCTCAACGAATTCAACAAGTCCTACGTCAACGGCGAAAACGTCGGCACCAAGACGATCCCCCTGCATCCGGACGACACGATCATCCTCGCCGACACCCCGGTCAAAATCGGCCTCCGCTTCAAGGCCCAAGCCTACGGGCTGCCCCAACGGACAGCCCACAAGGTCGTCAACCCCAGACAGCTGCGCCTGATCCGGCTGCTGGCCATCCTGATCATCCTCGGGTCGGTCTTTGTCCTTCTCGGTCTCCTTTATCTGATGTGGGTCTATATTTTCCTCTGACCGCCAGGCGCCATCCAGTCCGGCCCGGCACGGCAGGGGCCGGACCGGCGCTTCTTTCCCGCCGGGCTCGTTCACATTCTCCAGGAGGGCTACACCATGACAGGAATTCCCGCGCCAGCTCCAGTCCAAGGCCAGATCGACTGGTTTGTCCATGACCGGTTCGGCCTGTTCATCCATTGGGGCCTCTATGCCCTGCCAGCCCGGCACGAATGGGTGAAAAACCGCGAAGCCATCCTCGATGACCAGTATGACAAGTACCTGCGCTTCTTCGACCCCGACCGGTACGACCCGCGGGAGTGGGCGCGCCTCGCCCGCGAAGCGGGCATGAAGTACTTCGTCATCACCACCAAGCACCACGAGGGCTTCTGCCTCTGGGACTCCCAATTCACCGACTACAAGGCCACCAACACCCCCTGCGGACGGGACCTGCTCCGACCCATGGTCGAAGCCTTCCGGGCCGAAGGACTCAAGGTCGGCTTCTATCACTCGCTGATCGACTGGCACCACCCGCACTTCCCCCTGGACAGCCGCCACCCCATCTACAAGCACCTGACCACCGCCGACGTCGTCGAAGCCAACAAAAAACGCCACGTCGAAATCTACCGCCAGTACCTCCACGACCAGGTCCGCGAACTGCTCACCGGCTACGGCCAGGTCGACTACCTCTTCTTCGACTTCTCCTACCCGACCGTCGACCCGGCCGGCATCCCCGGCAAGGGCCGCCAGGACTGGGGCAGCGAAGAACTGGTCCGCATGATTCGCTCCCTGCAACCCCATATCCTCATCAACGACCGGCTTAACCTGCCCCTGGACCAGCCGGACGTCCATACGCCCGAACAGACCCAGCCGCGCGCCTGGGTCGAAAAAGAAGGCCGGCCTGGGAAACCTGCCAGACCTTCAGCGGCTCCTGGGGCTACCACCGCGACGAAACGACCTGGAAAAGCCCGGAACAACTGATCCGCATGCTGGTCAACACCGTCGCCTGCGGCGGCAACCTGCTGATGAACGTCGGCCCCACGGCCCGAGGCACGTTTGACCACCGCGCCCGCCAGGCGCTCAAGGTCTATGCCGACTGGATGGCCCTGAACAGCCGTTCCATCTACGGTTGCAGCATGAGCCCGTTCCAAGCCCCGGCCGACTGCCGGTTCACCCAGAACGGCAACCGCCTCTACCTGCATGTCTATGCCTGGCCGTTCCGACATCTCCACCTCGATGGCCTGGCCGACCAGGTCGACTATGCCCAGCTCCTGCACGATGGCTCGGAAATCCTCTTCAACGCCCATGCCGAAACCAACACCCTCACCCTCCAGCTGCCGGTCGTCAAGCCCGAGGTCACCGTGCCCGTCATCGAACTGTTCCTGAAATAACCCTCCCCCACAGCCCGGCGCCAGCCCCGGCGCCAGGCTTCCGCAGCCATGCCAGACACCACACCGTCACATTCGGACAAACAGGCGCTACGGGCCGAGGCCATGCGTGCCAAGGCCCGGGACGCCTATTTCCGCTTCGGAACGACGGTCAGCCGGGAACTGGACCCCGCCTATATGCAAACCGTGGGCAGCTTCCCACGACTGACACCGGACGAGGAAATCACCTACGCCAGGAAATTCCATGAAGGCCGACACCAGCTGCACACGACCCTCCGCCAATGGCCGGCTCTCATCCTGTTCCAGCTCAGGGCCATTGCCGAAGACCCTGAGGTGAAACCCATCAACTTCCTCGGAGCCCAGGCGCCTGGCACCCAGGACGAGGAAGAAGTCGGCGTCAGCGGCCTGCTGAACAGCGTCCTGGCACGCCTGAAGGACATCCCGCCGCCGACCGCTGCCGGCGACAATCCGTCCCCCCTGCCCGACCGAAGCGTCCCGGGACCCGGCTTCTGGACGATCGTGGCGCCGCTGGGTCTGCGCGACGCCTTCTATGACGCCTGCCTGAAAATCATTTCCGACAACGCCCGCCGGCCGCTGTTCATCACCGCCACGGAATGGGCCGTCGCCGAACCGGCGCTGGCCAGCATCTGCGACACCATCCGCGAGGCCAAGAAGGTGCTGGTGGAACGCAACCTCCGCCTCGTCATCAGCATCGCCGGCAATTTTCTTGGCGGCGGCATCCCACTGGCTGACCTGGTGCAGGAGGGAACCCTCGGCCTGATCCGCGCCGTCGAGAAATTCGACTACCAGCGTGGACACCGCTTCGGCACTTATGCCAGCTACTGGATTCGGCAGGCCATCACCCGGCACATCACCAACCACGGCCGCATCATCCGCATGCCGGCCAACACCATCCAGCAAGTGTCCCTGATCAACCGGACCGAACAGGAACTGCTGCAGAAAAACGGCGCCCTCCCCACCGTCGACGAAATCGCCGCCGTCCTCGGCCTGTCACCCTCGCGCGTCCGCGCCCTCCAGAAAATGTCTCTCCAGCCGCTGTCGCTCCATATCATCATGAACGAGGACACCACCCTGGAAGATATGATCGCCGACACCGCCACCCCGAACCCGCACGAAGTCGCCAAGCAAAACGCCCTCCAGGACTGCATCAAACTGGCCCTCGACAACCTCGACGAACGCGAACGGACCATCATCACCCTGCGCTTCGGCCTCTACGGCGCCGAATGCCATACCCTCGCACAACTCAGCCAAAAACTCCAGCTGACCAGCGAACGCATCCGGCAAATCGAAGCCGCAGCCATCAAAAAACTCCGCCAGCCCGATAACCTGAAATTCCTCGACGGCTACAACTGAGGCAACCGCCGACCAGGCCACACATCACCACAACGACACGATTTCATTACAACCAAAGCCATCACGGACACATTGCCCGACCCATTCCAAAACCGCCGGCCACGCCCCCCCCCGCGCCGAGCCCGAAAGCAGAAGCAGAAGCAGAAGCAGAAGCAGAAGCTGGCCGGAATTGCATCGGCCGACCTGCCCGGACCCTGGCGGCCAGGGCAGCGCTTCGCTGCATGCAGCCCGACCGGGTTCGACCGCCGGACTGCCCAACCGTTGAAAGCAACACATCATGACCAACCTCTACTGGCAAGAAGAACTCGAAACCCTCGACCGCCGACAACTGGAAGCACTGCAGGCAAAACGGCTCCGCGACTCGATCGGCCGGGCCATGCAGTCGCCCTTCTACGGCAAACGATACCGCGGGCTCGGCCTCTCCGCCGACGCCATCCAAACCATCGCCGACATCAGAAAGCTGCCGTTCACAACCAAGGACGACCTGCGAGACGCCTATCCCTTCGGCCTGCTGACCTGCCCGAAGACCGAGGTGGTCCGCATGCACTGCACCAGCGGCACCACCGGCAATCCCGCCGCCGTGCTCCATTCCCAGCACGACCTGGACTCCTGGGCCAACCTGATGGCCAGATCCATGTTCGCCGCCGGCGCCCGCCCCGACGACGTGTTCCAAAACATGAGCGGCTACGGACTCTTCACCGGCGGACTCGGCTTCCAGAACGGCGCCGAAAAACTCGGCTGCCTGACCATCCCGGCCGCCGCCGGCAACAGCAAACGCCAGATCAAACTGATGATGGACTTCGGCACCACCGTCGTCCACTCCGTCCCCAGCTACCTCGGACGACTCCACGCCGTGTTCGCCGAAAACGGCCTCGACCCCATCCGCGACACCTGCCTGAAACGACTCTTCATCGGCGCCGAACCGCATTCCGAAGAAACCCGCCTCCGCCTCCAGGACATGTTCGGCGCCAAAGCCTACAACTCCTTCGGCATGACCGAAATGAACGGCCCCGGCGTCGCCTTCGAATGCACCTGCCAAAACGGCATGCACCTCTGGGAAGACGCCTACGTCCTGGAAATCCTCGACCCCGAAACCCTCGAACCGGTGCCCGACGGCGAAGTCGGCGAAATGGTCCTCACCACCCTCGACCGACAGGCCATGCCCATCCTCCGCTACCGCACCCGGGACCTGACCAGAGTCATCCCGGAAACCTGCCCCTGCGGCCGAACCGCACGACGCATCGACCGCATCAAGGGACGCACCGACGACATGTTCATCATCAAGGGCTGCAATGTCTTCCCCATCCAGATCGAACGCGTCC
>CAYOUR010000012.1:0-12006 GCA_964407145.1 uncultured Lentisphaeraceae bacterium
GCGGCGGCCATCGTGCGGCACGGTCGAAAGGAACGACAGCAGAACCGCTTCCGGGCCGGTAGGACCCGGCGGCAAACACATAGGGCAAGGAGCAACAGAATGAAACGCAAGTTGGCAGTGCAGTTGTATTCGATGCGGGCGGAAGTGGCTAAGAATGGCATGGACAGCGTCCTGAAGACGTTGGCCGAGATCGGCTACCTGGCCGTGGAACCGGCCGGCTTCGGCGACCTGACCATCAGCCAGTTTGTCGAATCATGCAAGAGATTCGACCTGGAGATTTGCTCCGCGCATGGCGCGCCGCTGAAATCGGAATCCGTCCAGGAGGCGGTGGACTTTGCCGGCATCCTGGGGCTGAAGAGCCTGTGCTGCGGGTATGGCGCCAATGATTTCAAGGACCTGGACACCATCAAGGCCACGGCGGACAAGACCAATGAAATCCTGCAGAAGCTGGCCCTGGCCGGCCTGGGGTTGTATCAGCATAACCACTACTGGGAATTCGACCATCTCAACGGCCGCCTGAAATACGACCTCTACATTGAGCACTGTCCGCAGATCATGCTGCAGCTGGACGCGTTCTGGTCAGCCAACTTCGGAGCCAACAGCGCGGTCGAGATGGCCCGCCATTATGACAGCCGTATCGTATCACTGCACATGAAGGACGGCATTTTTCCGCCGCAGCCCGCTGACCGGAAGGTCGACCTGCGCCCTCTGGGGGAAGGCCAGCTGGACATTCCCGGCATTTGCGAAGTCGTTCCGGAGAGCGTCGGGCACATCATCGTCGAACTTGACAGCGCCCCCATCGACATGACCGAGGCCATCCGCCGCAGCTACACGTACCTGATCAACGCCGGGCTGGGCCAGGGCCGCAACTGACGGGACGCTTACCATGTCAGCGATAGTATTGATTGACGCGTATGCGCAGATTTACCGGTCGTTTTACGCCATCCGTTCCTTGACTAACAGCCGTGGCGAGCCGGTTAATGCCTTGTATGGCCTGGCGCGGCTGCTGTTGCAGCTTGACCGTTCTCAAGCCAGCAGCCATGGCGCCGTGTTGTTTGACAAGGGCAAGTCCGGCCGGCGCATCGCGCTGTGTCCGGAATACAAGGCGCAGCGGCCGCCGATGCCGGACGAACTGCGCTCGCAGATCGGGCCGATTCGGGAGTGGATGAGCGCCTTTGGCTGGCCTTTGCTGGAGCAGGAAGGCGTCGAGGCCGATGATCTGATCGCCGCCATCACCGCCCGGCGCGGGCAGTTGCCGGTCAGGATTCTCACCTTTGACAAGGACATCGCGCAGCTCACGGCTGATCCGGACGTGCAGCTGCTCAGCTCCGGTGCGGGTGATGCCTGGTTGTTCCAGGGACGGCAGGAGATCGTTGACAAATTCGGCGTGCCGCCGGAGCTTCTCGGCGACTATCTGGCGCTGGTCGGGGACACGTCCGACAACATCCGCGGGGTGGATGGCATTGGTCCGAAGACGGCCGCCAAGCTGTTGCAGGAAAGTGGCGGGCTCGACGCCTTGTTGGCGGAACCGGCCAAGGTGTCCAACCAGCGTCTCCGCGACAAGGTGCTGCAGTCGCGTGAACTGCTGGAGCGCAACCGCGAGCTGGTCCGGCTCGACCAGACGCTGCCGGACAACTGGCAGGGCCTGGACACGATTCGGCGCGGGACGCCGGACTGGCCGAAACTGCTGCAGTTGGCCGAGGAGCAGGGCTTCCGGTCCCTGGTCAAAACCATCCAGCCGAAAGTGGCCAACGGGAATGGCCCGCAACAGCTGACGCTCTTTTGAGGGTGGTTATATGAAGAACCACAGATAGACACAGAGCGACGCAGAGAGACGCCGGTGGAAATCATGTGGGAGGCAGGGAGTCGCCGGCGTTCGCGCGCCTGGCCGTCCACTCTGCCGGGGTTCAGATTTCGTTGGCGTGCCGGAACAGGGCGCGGTGTCTCAGGCCGACTTCGAGGCCGATGGCCTCCATGGCGATTTTCAGGCTGTGCTGGAGTTTGGCCACGTCCAGGGCGGGTGGCAAGCTGACCAGGAACATCATGATGTAGTCGTCGTTTTCGCGTCGGGTAGCCAAGTCGACGATGTTGATGTTTTTTTGCCGCAGGTATTCGGCGAGGGCGGCGACCAGCCCGATGTTGTCGGGTCCGGAGGCGGTCAGGACGTAGGTGTTGTCCGCGGCGTTGGCCGGCGGGGCCGGCGGTCGGTTTTCGTCAAAGGGCTCAATGCCGATTTCGAAGGCAGCCAGGTCCTTGACGGCGTGAAGGGCTTGGCGGAGCTGGTCTTCGGTGGTGCCGTCGGGGAATCGTGCCAGGAGGATCATGGAGAAGTATCCGCGCAGCACGGTCTGACTCAGGTCTTCCAGGTTTCCGTGCAGGGTCTTGATGGCGGCGGTCACATCGGCGATGATGCCGACGCGGTCGTGGGACATCACCGAAATGATGTAGGGGATGGACATGGTTCGGGGGGCTCCGATCTGGGCGGGTTGACGGGGGCGCGGGGTGGGGTCCGGACGATGGCAGCGGTGTTGCCCGAGGTCGCCGGCGAGCCTGGGGGCGCCGGCGACCTCGGCATGTTCTTTTTATCGGGTGCGGATGACAGTGCGGTCATAGTCGGCCATGGCGTTGAGCCAGGCGGTCCCGGCCGGTGTCTGGTGCTGATGGCAGAACATGTTCCAGACGGCGCCCAGCGGATACGTCTTGAGCTCCTCGAGCAGGGCGAGCTTGGCGGCGCCATCGCCGCGGGCTTCCAGGTCGAGGAGCAGGTCCGTCGGTTCGAGCAGAGCGGCGAGCAGTCCCTTCTGGGCGGCGCGCGTGCCGATCACCCAGGCGCCGATGCGGTTGATGCTGGCGTCGAAGAAGTCCAGGGCGAGGTTGGTTTTGCCCAGAAAACCGCCGCGCACGATCTGCTGGAACAAGTTGCGGATGTCGTCATTGAGGATGACCACGTGGTCACTGTCCCAGCGGACGCCGCGGCTGACATGCAGGAGGATTTCATCCTTGAAGCAGAACAGGGCGGAGATTTTGTCATGGATGGTCTCGGTCGGATGGAAGTGTCCCATGTCCAGGCAGGGCATCTGGGGTCTGGTCATCACGTAGCCGAGGAAGAATTCATGCGAGCCGACGACGTAGTCTTCGCTGCCGATGCCGAACAGCTTGCATTCGACGGCGTCCTTGCAGAAGGCCGGGTCAATCGGTTCGGAGAAGATTTCGTCGAGGGCGGCGAGCATGCGGAGGCGCGGGTTGAAGCGGTCGACCGGGTGGTCCTTGGCGCCGTCCGGCATCCAGTGGTTGACGATGCAGGGCGTGCCCTGGTTCTGGCCCATGGCTTCGGCGATGCGTCGGCAGGCTTTGTCATGACGAATCCAGAAGTTTCGCACATGGTCGTCGGCGTGGGCGAGAGTGTAGCCGTCGTTGGCCAGCGGGTGGGCGAAGAAGGTCGGGTTGAAATCGAGCGGGATGCCGCGTTGGCGGGACCAGGTCATCCATTTGGCAAAATGCTCCGGGCCGATCGCGTCGCGGTCGACGGGCTGGCCGTCGGTTTCGGCATAGATGGCATGCAGGTTGAAGCGGGTTTTGCCGGGGATGAGCGAGATGGCCTTTTCGGCATCGGCGCGGAGCATGTCCGGGGACGTGGCCGGTCCCGGGTAGTTGCCGGTGGCCATGATGCCGCCGCCGGAGACGCTGGTGTCGTGGACCTCGAAGCCGCGGACATCGTCGCCCTGCCAGCAGTGCAGGGAAATCGGCGCCTTGGCCAGGGCGTCCAGGGCGGCGTCGGTATCGACGCCGAGGGCTTTGAACTGGCGGCTGGCGGCATCATAGTCGCTGTTGATCTGTTCAGGCGTGAAGGGCTGGAACATGATGGCTCTCCTTGAGACGGAATGGGCTGAGGCCGGGGCGGCCCGGGCGCCCCGGACGGGATAAATGGAGCGGGTCCGCAAATCCGTAGGCAATGGAAGATGTCGCGGATCGGCGTAGTCGCGGTTGGCGATTACTGCCAGGCGCCTTTGGCAGCGGCGTCAGCCAGGCGGGAAAAGGCCCGTTCCGGCGCCAGGGCTTCCAGCGTCTGGCGGATGGTTGGCGGTGGAGCGGGCAGGGCGCCGACGCGGGCGAAGAAGTCCTGGCGCTGAGCCGGCGTGAGTTCTCGGCCGCCGACGGCCTGGTCGATGTAGGACACGCCGGCATAGCGCCGCAGCAGCGTATGACCGACCATGATTCGGGCGCCCTGCAGGAAGGTCTGGTGGTGGCGCCGGATGGCTTCGGCGGAGAAGTCGTCGACCAGGCGTTGTCCCGGCTTGTTGCCCTCCGTGCCGATGTTGACCGGCAGGTGGTATTTTAAGGCGAGGCGGACAAATTCATCGAGGGCGGCGATTTTCCTGGCCTGGACTTCGCGGTCCTTGAAGTTCCAGTTGCGGTCCGGGATGATGTTGACGGCGGCGACGCCCTTGTTGACAAGGGTCTGCAGGAACGGCTCCGGCATCTGTTCGGCCTGGGAGTCGCCGTCGAGCCAGGCGCACATCGGAATGGCCCGGCATTCCCGGATGGCGGCGATGACGTCGTCAAGCAGGGGGAAGGTCTGTTCATTGGGCTGCTGGTAGCCGATGCCGCCGCGTTTGATCAGCTTGCCGCGCAGGAATTCGGCGAAGGCGTTGCGGTCGGCGATTTTGGCGGCGGTTTCCAGGCGGTCGAGGCTGAAGGTCTCGGCCCAGAATTCGGCAGCCTCGTCGGCGCCGCCGAATTGGGCGACGGCCTGGTCCTGGAAAGCGGCGATGATGTGTCGTTCCGTGGCATTGTCTTTCGGGGTCAGGGGCAGGACATCGCGGTCGTAGTCTAATTGCAGGCGGGTGATTTTGGCATTGATGCGGGCGATCAGGTCGCGGTTGCGGGTATGGGAACGGCCCAGCATGTCGGCAAAGGCCTGGGCGGCCGGACTGTCCGGCGCCGGCGGCTGGACAAAGCCCATGCCCATGAAATAGAAGACGCCCGGTTCGCCGGGGGAGTTGATTTCCTGGTCGGCGTATTCCTTGAAGAAGACGCGGCTTTCGAAGCCGGCGGCCGCTCGCAGTCCGAGCAGGTCGGCGGCTTCAAGGAATTCGGTGACGCCGTCCAGGACGTCGAAGTCGCAGATGGCGGCGGCATGGAGGCCGAGCTGCTTCATTTCCCAGGCGACGCGAGACGGCGACCAGCCTTCGCCGCTGTAGGAGAAGAAGGTGTGCATGTGCATGTTGACCCAGTCGCGTTCGGCCGGGAAGGCGGCGTCAGCGGCGAGGCGGCGCAGGGCGGCGGCTCTGGTCGGGGCCTGGAAGGAGGATAGCATTGCCAATTGGTCGGTCATGAATGCGGGCTCCATGAAAAGATGGTCATGATTCGTCAGGTCCTGCCTGCCGGCGCCGGCAGGGGCATCGGCATAGCGTCAGCGGCATTTCACCAGGGTCACGCCCTGGAGGGCGATGCCCTGAGTGCCGGCGGCGTCTTTCAGGGTGATCTTGACTTTGTTGACGCCGGCGGGCAGGGTGATTCTGCCGAGCTGCCGCCTTTGCCCTTCCGGTTTGGTGACTTTGGCCGTGAAGGTCAGGTCCGGGGACGACACGTCCAGCTTGGTGCCGTCGACAAAGGGCAGGCCGTTGGGCGACATGCGCGTGACCAGGCCGGGATTGACGAACACGTCGAAGACGGCGCCCTTGCTGTCGGCGATGGCCTGCAGGTCCATCCGGTAGGCGCCCGGCTCCGCCAGTTCGAAGTCCCACTCGATGCTGTCGGGGGCGCGATACCAGTTGGCGGCGACAATGTCGCCGCTGCGTTCTTCGTAGCGGATGCGCTGGCCGTGTGGTCCGGCCAGGTCGCCATAGAGGGCCGGCAGGTCGATCTGGCCGCGGCGTCCCGGGCGGATGACGACGGGGGTGGTTTTGGGCGGGCCGTCGAGCTGCACGGCGATGACGGTGGCGGCCGGGTCGGCGGGCTTGGCCGGCAGCTTCAGGTGCCAGTCGCCATCAAGCTTAGCGATGGGCAGGAATTTTTTCGAGCGGCCGACGACCCAGGCGGCGAGCACCTGGTTGTCCAGGTTGGGCAGCTGGATGAAGCCCTGCTTCGGCCAGGTGAAGACATGGATGTAGAGCAGGTCACCTTTGACTGTGGCCCGGCCATAGAAGGGCAGGCGGTTGAAGGGGCTGGCCGTGGTGTCGTAGATCGCCTCGGAGTACTTGTCCAGCCATTTGCCAATGGCGAGCAGCCGGTCGGTGAATTCCTTCTGGATGGTGCCGTCCGGCCGGGGGCCGATATTGAGGAGGAAGTTGCCGCCCTTGGAGACGATGTCGACGAACATGCGGATCAGGTAGTCCTTCTCCTTGAATTTCTTTTCGTTGCGGTCATATCCCCACCAGTGCGAGGTCATGGTCATGCAGGCTTCCCAGAGTGCGGGCTGGCCGTTTTCATCGCGCAGGCCGGTGGGGGGCACGCGTTGTTCCGGGGTGATAAGGTCTTCGCGGGTGTGATGGCGATCGTTGATGAGGATGTCCGGCTTCAGTTGCCGGACCATGGCGTTGGTTTCGGCGGCGCCAAGGGAATCCGGGGTGTTGAGCCAGCCGCCGTCATACCAGAGCACGAACGGCGCCGGCCGGTATTCGGTGACGATTTGCCTCAGGTGTTCGCGCATGTAGGCGATATAGGTCATCACGTCATGGCCTTCGGCGGGTCTGTCGGCGGCCTCAAAGGCCAGCCGGGGCAGGTAGTCGGGGTGATGCCAGTCCATGATGGAGTAGTAGTAGCCGACGGTGATGCCGCGGTTTTCGAAGCTGCGGGTCACCTCGGCCAGAATGTCCTTGCCGTACGGGGTGTTGGTGACTTTCCAGTCGGTGTTGTGGGCATCGAACATGCAGAAGCCGTCATGGTGCTTGGTGGTGAAGACCATGTATTTCACGCCGGCCTTTTCGGCCAGGGCGGCCCAGCGGTCGGGGTTGAAGCGCTTTGGATTGAAGCGTGGCCGGAAGCGTTCGTAGTCCTTTTCCGGAATCTGCTCATGGCTGCGCAGCCATTCGCCGCGACCGGGCACGGCATAGATGCCCCAGTGGATGAACAGGCCGAATTTGGCTTTGTGGAACCAGGCGCGGACGTCTTCGCGGGTGGTGGGCGGGGCGGCAGCCGCGCCGTCCGGAGTGCTGTTTTTCTTGGGAGCCATGGTCGGATGCCTTTCTGCCGGTGGTGGTCTTGTTCAGGGAAGCTGTTCCAGAAAAGACACGGTCATCTCAGCGACTTGGCGGAACCAATTGCGGGAGGAGAAGTTGTGGTTGGCGCCGGGAATCTGTTCGATGCGGATGGGGAGATTTTTTTCGGCGATGTACTTGCCGTAGTAGTCGATGGCGGCCTTGGCGTCGGGGTCGGCGGCGCCGTAGACCAGCAGCCCGGGCAGTTCGGGGCGCAGGTTGGCCAGGAATTGGCGCGGGGGCTCTTTGCCGGCCTGCAGCCGGCTTTCATTCTGTGCGGCCTTGGCGGTTCGCGGTGTTTCCGGGGCGGCGTTTTTTGCGGTGTCGGCGGCCGCCTGTCCTTCACGGCGCCGGTTGGCTTGCCGGTGGAGCAGGGGATTAAGGATGACTTTGGCGACCTGCTTCAGGTTCACATCGCCTCGGCAGAGCCGCATCCAGGTTTCCTTGCGGGTGGCTTTGAGCCAGTAGACCTTGAGGAAATGCAGGGTTCGCCGGGCGTCGCGGCCAAAGGCGTCACCATCCGAGAACGGGTAGACGGAAAGCATGACGATGGCCTTGGCGCTGGGCAGGCGGTTCAGGGTGCCGATGGCGACGTTGCCACCGGAGCAGAGCCCCAGGAGGATGTGATTGCGCATGCCAGTCAAGACGGTGAATTGCCGGCAGGCTTCGACCAGGTCGTCGGCCATGGTGGTCAGGGTGGCCGCGAGGCCGTTGCCGGCGCTTTCGCCCCGGCCGCGGAAGTCAAAGCGGAGGGAGGCGCAGCCTTGTTGGGCCAGGTGTCTGGCCAGTGAGGTGATGATGGCGGCCGGGCCGCAGCGGTTGCCGCTCCAGCCATGGGTGAAGATGACGCCCTGGCGTGGCGTGGTTCCGGCCGGCAGGGTGAGGATGGCCTGGATGGCGTCCTGTCCGACCAGGAAGGTCACGTGCCGTTCGGTCACCTCCGGCAGCGGCTGGCATTCGCCGGCGAGCACGGGAAGTGTTGCGGTCATGGCTTGTCCTCCCGGGCCTCGCCCTGGTCGCCGTCCTTGGCTTCGGCGTCCGTCTTGGCGACGGCCTCGGCGCCGGCGCCGGCTTCTCCGCCTTTTGGCGTGAAGGGCGGGTAGTGCCGTTGCAGGAATTCATGTTGTTGACGCAGGGCGAAGAGCGCCGGGGGGCTGCCTTCGCGGAGCACGAAGTTGTGGTCGCCGTCCGGGACCAGGACATAGGAGTAGGTTTTGTTGAGTCGGTCGAGTTCGCGGCGCAGGTCGTCATGGCTGAGGTGGAAGACACTGCCATCATAGGCGCCGCCCATGAACAGGAGCAGCGGGCATTGCAGGTGTCGGGCATTATGGACGATGCTGCGGGTCATCAGGCCGCGCAGCTGGTCGGCGGCCGGCTGGTTGCAGAAGTCGGCCCAGGAGAGCCAGTTGTTGGCTCCTCGCCGCATCCGGTCCCAATAGTAGCGTTGCGGATTGACCAGCCAGGCGTCGTAGCTGACCACGGCCTTGGCGCGGCGGCCCGCCCGCGCGGCCGCCAGCAGTCCGACGCCGGCGCCGAAGCTGTGTCCGACCATGGCGAATTCGTCGGGGCGGACATAGGGCAGCTTCCACGCGGCATTGAGCATGGACAAGCAGTCGTCCACCTCGCCGTCGAGGTTTTCGATTTCGCCTTCGCAGGTGATTTCGCGGCCGTTGATCGGGAATTGCATTTGGAAGAGCGGTTCGCCGCGCATGGCCGGGGCGACGACCACATAGCCCTGGTTCACCAGTTCGGCCAGCCAGCCGCAGAAGGAGTTGGGGATGCCGAAGGCCGCCCCGTGCGTATACAGAATGAGCGGATAGGCCGCGCCTGGGGCGGGATGGGCCGGCGCAAGCACGAGGCCATACTGTTTCAGGCTGGATACGGTCCATTCGACCACCTGGATTCTGACTTTCGGGTATGAGGACAGCTTCAGTTCGGTGATGACCTTGAACGTGGCCTCGGGGATGTCGCCCCAAGTGGTTTCCGGCAGGCGTTTCAGGCCCTGCAGCTGACCAAGGCCGGCCTTCCAGGCGTCGGTGGCCGCGTCATTCTTGCCCTGGGAGTGGAGCAGCCGGCCGTCAAACCAGGCTTGCAGCGCGGCCTCGACATCGTATCCTTCCAGCAGGGGCTGGCCGATGGCCTCGACCAGCGCCATTTCCGCATCCGGGCCGAGGCTGTATTCCACGTTTTCCAGTCCAGGGCGGACGGAATCGCCGGCCTGGCCGGTGCTGGCGGCGGCAAAGGCGATGACAGGGATAAGGGCGGCGAGCAGGTTGGCGAAGGTGTGTTTCAGCATCATGTCACTCGGAATCCTGGGCTTGGCGCCGCAATGGCCACCATGGCCGGCGGCGGGGTTACGGTGTGGCGGAAGATGGGGCCTGGTGGGTCAGCCGGTCGGCAATGGCCTGGTTGACCAGGGGGGATTCATAGTATTCCAGCTGTCCCCAGAACGGCTTGTCGGCAATGATGGCGGCGGAACCGGAGGAGGCGCTGGCGCGTTCCAGCAGGGGCTGCCAGGCGACGGGGAAATTCTTGCCGCCGGAGACGCGGAGGACGTGGACGGGCACCCCGTCCGGCAGACTGGCCAGAAGATCGGCCTGCCGGGCCTGTTGGAGCAGGGTGTTGGACACGGCAAAGCCGCCAAAGTCGCGAACATCGTCCGTGACCGTGTCTGTGTTTGTGGCTGTGTCTGTGGCCGGTGCCGGTGTTGTTGCCGGTGCCGCAGCGCCGGTCATCATGTCCTTGATTTTCTGGCGTCGTTCGAGGTCGGCGACCATTTCTTCGCCGGTGAGGACCGGTTCGGCCAGGATGACGGCGGCGGCGGCTGTGGGGGCGGCGGCTGTGGCGGCGGCCGCGAGCAGGGCGCCGGCTCTGGCGCCGAGGATGACGGCCTGCCGGGCCCCGCTGAGGGCCGGGGCGGCGGTCAGGGCCGCGGCGGTTTCGGCCTGCCATTGCTGCCAAGTCGCCTCAGCGTGGTCTCCGGCGCTGTCGCCGGTGCCGCTCAAATCAAAGCGCAGGGTGGCGACGCCCTGCGCGGCCAGCTGCCAGGCGAGGCGGACCAACATGCGCAAGGCGCATCGTTTTTCCTCGCCGAAGGGTTCGCAGATGACGAGGACCGTCTGGGGCGTGGTTTGGTCTGGCAGGTACAGGCCGGCGTGCAGCGATTGTCCGGCGAGGTTGAGGAATCCGTGTTGTTCGCGCATAAGTCGTGTTCAAGCCCCGTCGGAGGACGGGTCATTTTGAGGTACGAATGTACCGGCGGTAGATGTTGCGTCGCAGAAAGCGCCCCAGGCGGAGATACCAGGGCGGATTGTTGAAACAGTGGAGGGCGTCGTCATCCAGCAGGCCTGGATAAAAGGACTCGGTGATTTTGGCGAGGGAGAAATTATCGGAATTGATGAACAGCCTGGCCATGGCGCGGCACCAGGGCGCGGCTGCCGGGGAGCATTGGACGGTGGTGGCGAAGTCAATCAGGTAGGGACGGCCATCTTTGCCGACCAGGATGTTGGCGCGTCGCAGGTCGCCATGGGAGATGCCGGCGGCATGCAAGGACCGAACCATGGCGGCAAGTTCATGGAAGAAGTCATGGTCCGGATAACGGTCTGGCACCATGGATTCAGGGGTTTTCAGGGGTATGGTGTCATGCAGGAATTCAATGGCGAGGGTGTCTTTTTCCAGCAGGGCGTAGGGTTTCGGCGCCCGGACGACTCCCAGGGCCTGGACGAGGCTGAGCTTGTGGAATTCATTGCGCAGGCAACGGCGTCCGATCAGCCAGCGGATGAACTTGGGGCGGTTGATGTAGGTCTTGATCAGGTAGGTGCAGCCGTCAAGCGTGAGTCGATATACGTCGGCATCGCCGATCGACCGGGCTTGCTGGAGCAGCTCGCCGCGTTCCAAAAGCCGCGGCAGGGGGCTGCCGCCTGCGTTGGCGGCAAAAAAATCATGCAACTTGGCGGCTGCTTGTTCAGGAGTGATTTTTATCTCGGTGGACATCAATTATAGTATGGGGGGGCAAGGTGGTGCGGAGCCGGAGCCACGGAGCCCCGGAGCCAGGGGGGGCTGGCGCGGCTGCTGTATTTTTTAAGATATAACGCCCGGAACAGTGGTTTTATCCATGGCCAAGGGCGTTTTTCCGGGGTCGGGCCGTTTTTTCTTCAGATTTCCGGGCCTGGTCGTCCAAGCCGCCGGCGTGTTCCGGTTGCGCGGGCCGCGCCGGCCGGGATGTCTCCCGGCCTTTCATACTATAACACCGTCATCGTCGATTGTATTTGCGCCGGGGTGAAAAAGGCCTGGCCAAGCCGTGAAGCAGGGAAAATGATACAGTTTGTTCAGGTATCCAAGGCCTTTGGCACGCAACAGGTCATCAGCGAGGTCACATTCACGGTCCACCCCGGCGAGCGGGTCGGCCTGGTCGGCCCGAACGGCGCCGGGAAAAGTACCTTGTTCGAGATGCTGGCTGGCGGTCTTCCCCCCGACAAGGGCGAGGTCGTCTGCCCGTCGTCGTTACGCCTGGGCTATGTCCATCAGCAGCTGCATGGGGTGGAGAAGAGCATTTCCCTGCTGGACTATGTCGAGAATGCGATTCCGGAACTGAACGACTTGCACGCCGAGATGGAACAGCTGGAGTCGCGCCTGGGGGAGGTCGACGCCGAGGAGCGCGGCCGGCTGCTTAACCGCCTGGGTACGATGCAGACCGACTTCGAGCACCAGGGCGGCTACGAGCTGAAGACCAGGGCGGAGGCGACGCTGTCCGGCCTGGGGTTTGACGTACGCCGTTTCGGGGACGCGTTCGTGTCGTTCAGCGGCG
>CAYOUR010000012.1:12016-18961 GCA_964407145.1 uncultured Lentisphaeraceae bacterium
TATCTGGATGTGCCGGCGGTGGAGTGGTTGCGGGACTACCTGAAGGCTTATGCCGGGACCCTGCTGTTGATTTCGCACGACCGCTACCTGCTCAACTCACTTACGGCGGTGACCCTTGAGGTCATGGGCGGTCGGGTGACCCGCTACAACGGCAATTATGCGCAGTATGTCCAGGAGCGCGAGTCCCGTCATGAGCAGCTGCTGGCGCAACAGCGCAACATCGACCGGCGGCGCGAGCAGCTGGAGCGTTTTGTCGACCGTTTCAAATACAAGGCGACCAAGGCCGCGCAGGCGCAGAGCCGGCAGAAGATGCTGGACCGCCTGGAGGAGGTCGAGGTCCCGCAGATCGTGGTCAAGACCCCGAAGATCGTGCTGCCGCCGCCGCCGCGTTCCGGCCAGGAGGTGGTGCGAATCGAAGACGGATACTTCTCCTATGACGGCACGACGGATGTGCTGCAGGGCATTGACCTGCGCCTGGAGCGGGGCGTCAAGGCGGCGTTCGTCGGCCTCAACGGCATGGGCAAGACGACGCTGCTGCGTTTGATTGCCGGCAAGATGTCCCTGCGCAGTGGCCGGCTGGTGGTGGGACATGGCGTGGCCATCGGCTACCAGTCGCAGGATTATGCCGAAACCATGAATGGGGACATCAGCGTGTTTGACACGGTCCGGCAAGTGTCCGGCGACCGTTCCGACGGCGAATTGCGCAACCTTCTCGGCAGCTTCGGGTTTGCCGGCGAGGCGGTTGACAAGCGCGTGCAGGTGCTCTCCGGCGGCGAGAAAGTCCGCCTGGCGCTGGCCCGCCTGCTGCTGCGCCCCAATAACTTCCTGCTGTTGGACGAGCCGACGACGCATCTTGACATCTATGCCCGCGAGGCCCTGGAGGAGGCGCTGCGCGACTATCCGGGCACGCTGTGCCTGGTGAGCCACGACATCGCCTTTGTCCGCAACCTGGCCACGACCGTGTTTGCCTTGTCGGGCGGGAAGGTGACCCGCTATTATGGCAACTACGACTATTACCGTGAAAAGCTGCATGAGCAGGAACTGCTGCGCCAAGGCGTGGCCTTGCCGCAGCCGACGCTGGCCGACACCCGGCCATCCTCCCTGGGACGGCGCGACCGCAAACGCGAAGAAGCACAGATTCGGACGGAATTCGGCCGCGAACGCCGCCAGTGGGAGCAGGCCGTGGCCGCCGCCGAAACCGAATGCGAAGCCCTGGAGAGCGAACAGGCGGACATCTGCGACGCCCTCGCCGCGGCGCGCCCCGGCACCGACTTCGCGGCCCTGAACCGCCGGCTGGCCGCCATCAAGGACGACATCGAAGCCGCAACCAGCCGTTGGGAAGCCGCCGCCGCCGCTCTTGACGACGTCCTGAAAAGGCAGGATGACAAGTTGAACAGCCTGCCATAGCGGCGCGGGACCCCGAATCCGAACACGGCCGGGGCGGCCCTGCCTGGATGTCCGCACTGGCGCTTTAAATCGCCGATATGGCCATTTTGCCGTTCTTCGTATGGGGGTACTGCAAAATGGCTGTTTTTGCGAAAAAGCCGTGATTTTGCCTCTTGCGGCGATTTTTCGACGCGAGGGGATGGTTTTTGCGGCCTGTCCGAATAGTAAAATCCGCTTGTCATGCTATATTGTTCCATGGTTCCGACAGGCATTTTGTTTGAGTGGGGGGGCTGCGGCGTCTCGGGTCACTTATTGGCGCTGTTTTTTCGGCCGCTTGCCCGCCGAGCGGCGTTGGGGCGCCGTCGGGTTGGGGGAAGTCCCTTTCTGAACTTCGGGAAGGAATGTTGGAAGACCATGCAACCCATTGGCAGGCAGTCGATTTAATGTATCTTACCGGCGCTTGTCAGGAGGCCGGGGCTGCGGCTAAGGACACTTTTCAAGGAGAAGGCGAGTCGATGGAAACAAATGCGGACATGGACAGGACGACAGCCGGGCTTGGCGCCGGTTCAGTATTGCCGGAGGCCGTGAAAGCCGTGAAGTCGGAGGATGGCAGCGGCGACTACAACGCCAGTCAGATCACGGTGCTGGAGGGGCTGGAGGCCGTCCGCAAACGTCCAAGCATGTACATTGGCGACACGGGCGAGCGTGGTTTGCACCATCTGGTCTACGAAGTGGTGGACAACAGCATTGACGAGGCCCTGGCCGGCCATTGCCGGAACATCGAAGTCACCATCAACTTTGACAACAGCATTACGGTTTGCGACGATGGCCGCGGCATTCCGGTTGACATGCATCCGGTGGAGAAGAAGCCGGCTTGCGAAGTGGCCTTGACCGTGCTGCATGCCGGCGGCAAGTTCGACCATAACGCCTATAAGGTGTCCGGCGGCCTGCACGGTGTCGGCGTCTCCTGCGTCAATGCACTGTCCGAATGGCTGGTCCTGAAAATCAACCGGGACGGCAATGAGTACCAGATGCGCTTCGAGCGCGGGGTGACGGTCAGCCCGCTGGCGGTGGTGCACCCGAGCGAAAGCCGAGGCACCACGGTCACCTTCAAGCCCGACGCCCAGATCTTCTCGGTGTCCGAGTTCAAATGGGACATCCTGGCCAACCGCCTGCGTGAGCTGGCCTTCCTCAACGCCGGCATCAAGATTATGCTGACCGACATGCGCGGCGAAGCGCCCAAGGAGGAGACCTTCCATTTTGAAGGCGGCCTGCGCGAATTCGTGCGGCATCTGAACGTCGGCAAGACGACGCTGCATGATGTCATCTACTTCCAGACATCCCGTGATGGCGTCGAGGCCGAGATCGCGATGCAGTACAACGACGGCTTCAGCGAGAACATCTTCAGCTACGCGAACAACATCAACACCATTGAGGGCGGCACCCATCTGACGGGTTTCCAGGGGGCGTTGACGCGTTGCATGAACACCTATATGAAGTCGCTGCCGGCGTTCCGGAACGAGGCGGCGGTGACCGGCAGCGACGTGCGCGAAGGCCTGGTGGCAGTCATCAGCGTCAAGGTCCGGGAGCCGCAGTTTGAAGGCCAGACCAAAACCAAACTCGGCAATGGCGAGGTGCGTGGCATCGTGGATTCCATCGTCCATGGCACCCTGAGCACGTATTTCGAGGAGCACCCGGCCGACGCGCGGCAGATCGTGGAGAAGACGATGCTGGCCTCGCGGGCCCGCGAGGCGGCGCGCAAGGCCCGGGAAAACACGCGCCGCAAAACGGCCCTGGACGGCTCGGCCCTGCCCGGCAAGCTGGCCGACTGTTCGGAGAAGGACCCGGCCCTGTCCGAGCTGTACATTGTCGAGGGCCAGTCGGCCGGCGGGTCCGCCAAAAAAGGCCGCGACAGCAAGTTCCAGGCAATCCTGCCGATCCGCGGCAAGCTGCTTAACGTGGAGAAGGCCCGGCTCGACAAGATGTTCAACAACGGCGAAATCCGTTCCCTGATCACGGCCATCGGCTGCGGCGTCGGCACCGACGAGTTTGACGTGGCCAAGGCCCGCTATCACCGCATCGTGATCATGACCGATGCCGATGTCGACGGTTCGCACATCAGCACGCTGCTGCTGACCTTTTTTTTCCGGCAGATGAAGCCGCTGCTCGAGGCCGGGTACATCTACATTGCGAAGCCGCCGCTGTTCAAGGTGACGCGCCGCAAGCATGAGCAGTATGTCGAAAGCGAAGACCAGCTGGACGGCATCCTGCTGCGCCTCGGCATGCAGGACATCGCCATCCGCCGGCAGGGCGTCGAGACGGCCTACATGCCGGACGAGCAGAGCGAGCTGATTCAGCTGGTGCGCGAGTTCATCCGGCTGTCGAACAACCTGCCGCGCTACGGCATCAGCCGCGACCACTACATGGCCCAGGCGCGGCAGATGGGCGATTTCCCGCTGTTCCTGGTGACGATCCGGGAGGACGACGGGTCCGTCAACATGACGTATGCGCGTGACCGGGAGGATGCCGAGCAGATGGTGGCCGCGGCCACGGAACGCATCCTGACCGCCCGTCAGAATGCCGCCGCCATCGGCGAATCTGCAGATGAAACGGCCGACAGCCTTTCCGCGGGCGAAGCGCCGCCGGCGGTCGGGGACGGCCCGGAAAATGCCATGCCGGCCGTTGAGGAGACGCCGGCCGATGCCAGCGAGGCCGCCATCGACCACGACCTGGTCAGCATTGTCGAAGCCAAGTTTTTCCGCGAGCTGTCGGAGAAGCTGGGCCGTCACGGCCTGTCCGGGATGCAGGTCTTCGTGGCCGGTCCCGAGCCGGTGGCGGAGATGGTGCAGGGCGGGACGACGGCGATACCGGTGATGACGTTGTCGGACATGTATGCCAAGATCACCGAAATTGGCCGTCAGGGGCTTTCGATTCAGCGCTACAAGGGTCTTGGCGAGATGAATTCGGAGCAGCTGTATGAGACGACGATGAATCCGGCAAAGCGGAAGATGCTCCGGGTGACGATGGATGACGCGGTGCAGGCGGAACGGATGTTCTCTCTGCTCATGGGCGAACTGGTGGAGCCGCGCCGCGACTACATTGAGATGTATGCGGAAAGCGTCAAGGACCTCGACATCTGAGGGAGTGTCACCCGCGCCGCGGCCGGCGCCGGCAACAGCCGCCGGCCGGCCGGCCTTGATCAGAAAACCAAACACAGCCAGGCACTGAAAGAATAAAGACCATGAGCGACGACAGCAGCAAAAACAACATTCCGGGCGACGATCTTGCCCCGCAGACGACGGCGGACATCAGCCGGAACGACATCCCGTTTGCGATTGAAGACATCATGCACCGGGCGTACCTGCAGTATTCTTTGAGCGTGAACGTCGGCCGGGCGATTCCGGACGTCCGCGACGGCCTCAAGGTCGGCAACCGGCGCATCCTGTATGCGATGCGGCAGCTTGGCTTCACCAAGAGCCATTCGTATTCCAAGTGCGCCAAGGTCGTTGGTGATGTGATCGGCAATTATCACCCGCACGGCGACATGGCGGTGTACGACACCCTGGTCCGCATGGCCCAGGACTTCTCCATGCGCTGTCCGCTGATTGACGGCCAGGGCAATTTCGGTTCGATTGACGGCGACCCGCCGGCGGCCTACCGGTACACGGAATGCCGCATGGAACGCCTCGCCGAGGAAATGCTGGCGGACCTGGACAAGGACACCGTCGAGATGCGGCTGACCTTTGACGAGAAGATGATGGAGCCGAGCGTGCTGCCGGCGCGCTTCCCCAACTTGCTGGTCAATGGCACCACCGGCATCGGCGTCGGCATGGCCACCAGCATCCCGCCGCACAACCTCGGCGAGACGATCGATGCGACCGTGGCGGTGATCGACAACCCGCTCATCACCGCGCGTGAGCTGATGCGCTTTCTGCCCGGCCCTGATTTCCCGACCGGCGGCAGCATCCAGGGCATCCGCTCGATCATGGCGCTCTATGAAACCGGCCGCGGGTCGGTCCGCCTGCGCGGCAAGACCATGATCGAGGAGAAGAACGGCCGGGAGCAGATCATCGTGACTGAAATCCCCTTTGCCGTCAACAAGGAAATGCTGGTCCTGAAGATCGCCGAGCTGGTCAATGAAAAGCGCATTGTCGGCATTGCCGGCATCGAGGATTTGTCGAGCGACCGGGTCGGCATCAGAATTGTGATCGACATCCGTCGTGGCGCCATTGCCTCGGTCGTGCTCAATCAGCTGTATTCGATGACGCCGCTGGAGACGTCGATGGGCGCGCAGTTTTTGGTGGTTGACCGGAACCGCCCCCGGACGCTGAACCTGAAGCAGATTCTGGAAGCGTACATTGACCATCGCGAAGAGGTGGTCACCCGGCGGACGCGGTATGAGCTGCGCAAGGCCGAGGAACGCGACCATATTGTCCAGGGCTTGATGATCGCGCAGGCGAATATCGACGAAGTCGTGCGCATCATCCGTCAGTCGCCGAACCGTGAGGAGGCCTGCCGGGTGCTGACCGAGCGGTTCGCCCTGAGCGACCGCCAGGCCCGGGCCATTCTGGAGATGCGCCTGTATCAGCTGACCAATCTGGCGGTGGACGAGCTGCGGGCGGAGCATGACGAGCTGTCGCGTCGCATCGAGCATCTGCGCGAGCTTTTGGCCAATCGCGGCCTGATCATGGACGTGGTCAAAAACGAACTCCTGGAGGTCCGGGCGAAATATGCCGATGCGCGCCGGACGCTGATTGTGCCGCAGGAGAGCGAGCTGCTGATGGAAGACCTGATCGCCCGTGAAATCTGCGTGGTGCCGATTTCGGCTTCCGGCTACATCAAGCGGGTGTCGGCGGAAAGCTACGAAGCCCAGAACCGCGGCGGCAAGGGCGTACGCGGCATGAAGACCAAGGACGAAGACTATGTGGAGATGCTGCTGACCTGCTGCACGCATGACATCATCCTGTTCTTCACCAACAAGGGCCTGATGCATTGGCTGAAAGCGTATGAAATTCCCGAGGGCGGCCGTGACAGCCAAGGCAAAGCCCTGGTCAACCTCCTGCAGCTGCAGCCGGACGAACGGGTGCGGGCCATGATTCCGGTCACTGAGGTCGACGTGGAGGGCCTATACATCGTCATGGCGACCAGAAACGGCACCGTGAAGAAAACGGAATTGCGGGCCTTCAAGAACCTGCGCCGCAAAGGCATCATCGCCATTACGCTGGAAGAGGGCGACGACCTGATCGACGCCAGATTGACGGACGGTGCGCAGGAGATTCTGCTGTCTTCGGCGCACGGCATGGCCTGCCGGTTCCGGGAGACCGACCTGCGCCCCACCGGTCGCGGCGCGATTGGCGTGCGCGGCATGAGCCTGAAAGGCTCGGCCACGGCGCCGGCGTCTGAAATCGTGGCTATGAGCGTGGTCAATCCCGATGATGAACTGCTGGTGATTACGACCAACGGCATGGGCAAACGCACGCCGATTGGCGCCGCACCCAGGGCGGCCGACGACCAGGAAGACGCCGAAGCGACCGACTTGAACGGCGCCGCCGAAGGCGA
>CAYOUR010000012.1:19061-30051 GCA_964407145.1 uncultured Lentisphaeraceae bacterium
CGGCGGCGGCCTCAAAACCTGTCTTGAATTGGCGCTGTCAGGCGGATGGGGGGGCGGCACGAATCAGGAACACGGTGCCTGCCTCTGTGATAGAAAGTCCCGGAGGGCGGTCAGATACTGGCCGGTTTTTTCCAAATGATGTTCGTGGGAGGCCCCGGCGAAGACACGCGTTTCTGCCTTGGGCATCCGGCTGGCAAAGAATTGGACAATTTTGGGGGCGGCCTCGTCATATTCCCCGCAGGTCAGGAGGACCGGCATGGACAGTTCATGCAGGCGGTCGCTTCGATCGAAGTCTCTGAGGCTCCCGGTGACGGTGAATTCACTTGGACCCCACATGTGCTGGTAGACGGCCGGATTGAGTTTGGCCATGGCCCGGTGCAGGCATTCCGGCCATGGCTGCAGCCGGCAGACATGCTTCTGGTAGTATTCGGTCATGGCTGTCTGATAGGCTTCAGACGAGAAATCGCCGCTGGCCTCGCTGGTACGGATGACGTCCCCGGTTTTTTTCGGCAAGAGGTCGATGTAGGCTTTTTGATCAGCGAGCCAGCTTCGGGTGCAGAGCAAGGGTCCAGAGAGAATCAGGCTCGCCACGCCGGCCGACTGCAGGCCGAGGGCATGCTCGACAACCACGGCCGCACCCCAGGACTGGCCAAGCAGATGCACCTCGTGCAATCCCAGAGCCGTGCGGACCTGGTGCAGTTCCTCGACGTAATGTGCCAGCGTCCAGAGGTCCTGACGTCCGGGATGGTCGGACTGGCCGCATTCAAGCTGGTCATAAAACACTACGGGACGATCGTCGGCCAGGGCTTGCAACGGCTCAAGATAGTCGTGCGAAGCCCCCGGGCCGCCATGCGCGATCACTAACGGCAAACCGGCCGCGCCTTGGCCGAACAGCTTGTACCAGACCTTTCCGCCTGTGACCTGGAGGTAGCCTTCTTCTGCTTCCATTGGAAGATTCCTTGCCATATGCCTATGTGACGTTTGGTTGATGTTGATGACTGCTTCCGGCAGAGGCGCAAGCCCGTCGGCGGCCTCTTCAGAATCTGACGGCCAGCAGCAACCCTGCGTCAAGGCCTTGTAGTACCGTGAAGAATGTCGCTACACCGTCAGGCCACGATACCTGTTGGCTGCTGCTTGCCATTTAATGGACATATAAATCAAATAATCACAATACAACGGCAAGAGTCATCCGCCAAGCCCGCAACAGTCAAAAATACGTTTTGGGTAAAATGTGATGATGAGCGCCTGGTTTATGTCTGCCGTACGTAGTCCAGCCTTTAGGCCGCCGTCGTTGGGGATAGACCAATGCTCTTTACTTATGCATAACTCTGGCGCGACAGATAGGACAGATAGGACATATAGGACATATGAGACTTATGGGAAGGCGGATAGGACAATAGGACGAATATCCCATTGGATTATTGCAGCCGCAAAAAAGTTCAACTGAGTCTTAAAATCAAGAGCATTGGTCTCAGTGGATGGTGATGATTCCGGTGCACATTGTCGAATATCGCTTTCCATCACCACGTTTTGCACATCAACCATATGTAATGATGATACCGTGGTCGTCGGCTCTTTTTTCGCCAGGATACAGGATTGTGGGCTGGGTGCAGTCGCGGCAACTGGAAGATGAGGGTATATTATGAAAATGCCGGTGCCGTATTTTGTGGCCGGGGGAACTTTGCAGAAAAGAGGAATGACGATGAGCGTTCGCGTGCGTTTTGCGCCGTCGCCGACGGGGCATGTCCATATCGGCAATATCAGGGCGGCGATTTTCAACTGGCTGTTTGCCCGCCATGAGGGCGGGGCCTTTCTCCTGCGGGTGGAAGACACGGACCTGGAACGCTCGACGCCGGAAGCCATCGCGACTTTACTGGAGGTGATGGAATGGCTCGGCCTGGACTTTGATGAAAAGCCCCCGCTGTATCAGACCTCGCAGGTACAGAGTCATCTGGCGGCGGCCGAACGGCTCCTGGCCCAGGGGGACGCCTACCGTGACAGCAAAGGCGGCGAGGGCGAGGCCATTCTGTTCCGCATTCCCTTTGCCGCGGAACGGATTCCGGGCGTGGCCGAAGTCGGGGTCGTGGAAGTGCCCGTGCATCCGGACGTGCCGGTCACCGTCAGCGGCAAGGGCGTCGGTTTTGCCGGCCTGTCTGCCAAGGGCACTCCGGCGCCCGGCGGGTGCTGCCTGGCGGGCTGCCAGGATCTGCAGGTCTTGGATGCGGCCGGCGCCTGTCTGTTCGCCTTGGCCGGACAGGAAAAAGCCATGCTTGAGGGCGATGACTACGTCACCTTGCCCGGGGCCGCGCGCCTCCGCTTCAGGCGACGGAGCATCACCTACCGCGACTTGGTCAAGGGCGAAATGAGCAAGCCCCTGGACAGCATGCGGGACGTGGTGATCGTCCGCAGTGACGGCTCGCCGGTGTTCCATCTGGCCAATGTGGTCGATGACATCACCCAGGGCATCACCCACATCATCCGCGGCGACGATCATGTCGAGAACACCTTCCGGCATATCATGCTGTTTGCCTGCCTGGGGGCGGTCCCGCCGGCATACGGACACCTGCCGATGATCGTCAACGCCGCCGGCAAGCCATACAGCAAACGTGACGGCGATGCCTTCGTCGGCGACTTCCGGGACCGCGGCTTTTTGCCGGAAGCGCTGTTCAACTACCTGACCCTGCTGGGATGGTCGCCGGGCGACGACCGCGAGAAAATGACCCGCGCTGAGTTGGTCCAGGCGTTTTCCCTGGGGCGCGTACAGCACGCGTCGGCCCAGATGGACCTGCAGAAGCTGACCAACCTGAACGGCCAGTACATTGCCGAACTGCCGGCGGCGGACTTTGCCGACCGCTGCCGGGAGCGCCTGCTCGCCTTCGACTGGGGCCGCGGCGTGGACGAGCGGCTTTTCCTGGCGGTGTGCCAGCTCATGCAAAGCCGCCTCAAGGTCTTTGCCGACGTGGCGCAATGGCGTTACTTTTTTGTCGACATCCCTGAATACGACACCAAGCTGTGCGCCAAGCAGTGCCGTGACGCCGCCGTCGTGGCGGCGCTGCGGTCCCTGCCGGAGAAGCTGGCGGCGACCGGGTCGTTTACCGCGTCTGTCCTGGAAGGGGTCATTGCCGAGGCGGCCGAGGCGGCCGGGGTCCTCCCCGGAAAGCTGAACCAGCCCTTGCGCGCGGCCGTGACCGGCACTGGCATCGGCGCCGGAATCTATGAAACACTTGAAGTCATTGGCCGGGAACGCACCTTGGCGCGGTTGCGGGCCGAACAATGGCTGGCTCATCAATAGGCCCGTTCACGGTTGCAACCGGCCATCAGGCAAGCCGCCGCACCAGCGATTGCGCGTCCAGCCGTCCAGAGATAACGGCTGGTTCCATTGGTCCATTTTGATTTTTTTGTCACTACCTGTCCATCTTCGTCCCTCCCGTCCATGAAAAGGCATTGAAAAGTCATGAGCAGAGAATTGCCGGTAATCGCCATAGTCGGACGGCCGAACGTCGGCAAGTCAGCCTTGTTTAACTGCATCTTGCGCAAGCGCATTTCGATTGTGCATGAGCAGAGCGGGGTGACGCGCGACCGGGTGGTCGCGCCTGGGGAGTACCAGGGGCGCCGTTTTCTGCTGGTTGACACCGGCGGCCTCGGGGTGCACCACAAGGAGAGGACGACGGATTTGTTCGACGGGATGATTCGCGAGCAGGTGGCGCAGGTGGTCGCCGAAGCCGCCGTCCTGATCTGGGTGGTGAATATCCAGGACGGCATTACCACGCAGGACGAGGAGGTCGCCGATTTTCTGCGCAAATCCGGCAAGCCGGTGGTGGTGGCGGCCAACAAGGGCGACAACGCCAATGCCCGGGCGGATGCGGTCGGGCTGTTTGCCGCTCTCGGCTACGAGGACATCGTCCCCACCAGCTGCACGCACAGCCTTGGCGTCGGCGACCTGATGGAGACGGTGCTGCGCCTGGTGCCGGCCTCCGGCCAGGAAGGGGAAGCGGCCGCCGAGGCGGAGGCGGGCCGGCCGTTGCGGGTGGCGGTGGTCGGCCGGCCCAATGTCGGCAAATCGTCCCTGGTCAATCGCCTGCTGGGCGAGAACCGGGTGATGGTCAGTGACATTCCCGGTACGACCCGCGACGCCATCGACATACCGGTGACGCTGGAATGCGACGGCGTGCCCTTGCCCTTGACCCTGATTGACACGGCGGGCATGCGGCGCCAGAAGCAGATTGACACGGTGGTCGAATTCTTCAGCCTGTCGCGCTCCAAGAATGCGATTCGACGTGCCGACCTGGTGATTTTCATGATTGACGCCACCGACCCGTGTACCACCCAGGACCGCCGCATCGGCCATGTCGTGGTGGAGGAACGCAAGCCGTGCATTCTGCTCGGCAACAAGTGGGACTTGGCCGAGCGTGGCGTCAAGACGCAGGATGTGGAGGCGCGTATCCGCCAGGACATGCCCTTCATGAATCACGCGCCCGTGCTGCTGCTGTCCGTGCTGAAGGGTTTCAACCTCCGGGAGATCACGAGCCGGCTCGTGCATGTGCGCGAACAGATGGGAGTGTCCGTCCCCACGGCGGTCTTCAACCAGTTCCTGCAGGATACCCTGGCGCGCACCCCGCCGCCCAGCACCGGCCTGAAACGCTTCAAGATATTCTATGGAACCATGAAGGGCGGCCCGCCGCCGAAATTCATCCTTTTTGTCAACAAACGGTCGTTATGCCCGCATCATTACCTGCAGTTCCTCGAAAACCAGATCCGCGACGCCTTTTATCCCGAAGCCGGACTGCCGATTGTCATTGAGCTGCGCGAGCGGGAATCGCATCAGGGCGACTCGGCCGGCGCCGTGCGCCGGGCCGCAGCCGGCGCCAAACGCAGCCGCGAGCAGGACTACCAGTCTGAACAACGCCGCATCACGCGTCGCAAGGGGCTGCGCAATGGCTGACACCGCTGAACCATTGCGGCTCGCCGTCGGCGAAAAGCTGGTTCTGGCCTCGGCTTCGCCGCGTCGCCAGCAGCTTCTGGCAGAGGCGGGGATTGGTTATACCAGCCAGGCCGCGGAAATCGACGAAACGCCGCGACCCGATGAATCGGCCACCGGGCTGGTGCAGCGGCTGGCGGCCTCGAAGGCGGCCCAGGTGGCCCAAGTCCATCCAGGACGACTGGTTCTGGGGGCCGATACCGTGGTGGTGCTGGACGGGAAAATCTATGGCAAACCAACTGGCCTGTCCGACGCCCGGGCCATGCTGCTGGCGTTTTCCGGGCGGCGGCACCAGGTGCTGACCGGCGTCTGCCTGGTACGACGCTCGGCCGCCACCGGCCGGGAAGCCTCCAGAACGTGGGTGTGCACCACCCATGTCACCTTCCGCACACTGAGCCAGAAGGATGTCGACGGTTATTTTCAGCTGGTCAATCCACTTGACAAGGCCGGCGCCTACGGCATCCAGGAACATGGCGACCTGCTGGTGGTCAAGATTGAAGGGCTGCTCAGCAACGTCATCGGTCTGCCGGTGGAAGAGCTGTTCCCGCCGCCATCGGCCGTCAGCGCGGCGCCGCCCAGGATGGCGCCCCGGCAACCGTGACCACCGTGACCAGGACGTGACCGGATGTGGATAAGAGTGCGCAATGAGTCACAGATAGAGGCGAACAGCGAATCAGGGAATTTCTTCATGCGGGCATTGATACAACGGGTGAGCAGCGCCGCGGTCAAAATTGACGGCGAGGTGACCGGCCGGATCGGCCGGGGACTGCTGGTTCTGCTGGGAGTCAAAACCGGCGACACGAAGGCCGAAGCCGACTTCCTGGCGGAAAAGTGCGCCGGCCTGCGCGTCTTCGATGACCAGGCCGGGAAGATGAACGTGTCACTGGGTGAGGCCGGCGGGGCGGTCCTGGTCGTCAGTCAATTCACCTTGTACGGCGATGCGCGCCGCGGCCGGCGGCCGAGCTTCACCCAGGCCGCGCCGCCAGACTTGTCCGAACCCTTGTATGACTATTTTGTCGAACGCCTTCGGACCCTCGGAACACGGGTGGAAACCGGCCGGTTTGGCGCCATGATGGCGGTGGAGCTGGTCAACGATGGCCCGGTGACGTTGCTGCTGGAAAAAGATGGCAGTTCTGAGACTGGAAAGGAACTCGAGCATGACTGAATTTCGCAAGGAGCTGGGGCGTGATTGCGCCTGCCCCGTGGCCAGGGACAATGACAGCTGGAATGACGGCCTGGCCCGGCAGATCACGGGGCAACTCTGTGACGACTACCGGAAAGGCCCCGGTGTCAGTTACATGGAACGCTGCGGCATCCCCCAGCAGGAAATCATCGTCCACATCGTCGGACAGCTCCTGGAGCTGCTTTTCCCGGGCTATTCCGGCCAGCGCGGATTCACGTCGGCCGGGCAGTTCTTCACCATTGGCGGCGTCCTCAACCACGTGCACGACTGCCTGTCGGCGCAGGTGGCCAAGGCCCTGGCCTTCCGCTGCCGGCGCGAGCACTGTGACATGGACTGTTTCAGCCAGGCGGAGAGGATTTCCGCCGGTCTGCTGGAAAAGCTGCCGCAAATCCGCTCCGTTCTTCTGGCCGATGCCCAGGCCGCCCTGGATGGCGATCCGGCGGCGCAGTCCCTGGACGAGGTGATCCTGGCGTATCCCGGCTTCAAATGCATCTGTATTCATCGTCTGGCGCATGAACTGTATGCCGTCAATGTGCCGTTGATTCCGCGGGTGATGAGCGAATACGCCCACACCGTGACCGGCATTGACATCAATCCCGGGGCGACGATCGGGCCGCATTTCTTCATTGACCACGGTACGGGCGTCGTCATCGGCGAGACGGCGATCATCGGCGAATACGTGAAGCTGTACCAGGGTGTGACCCTGGGAGCGCTCAGTTTTCCGAAGGATGCCAGCGGCAACATCATCAAGGGCCGGAAGCGCCACCCCAACATCGAGGACCATGTGACGATCTACGCGGAGGCGACGATCTTAGGTGATGTGACGATCGGGCATCATACCGTGGTCGGCGGCAATGTCTGGCTGACGGAGTCGGTGCCGCCGCAGAGCAAGGTCACCGTGTCGCCGTCCAAGTTGTCCATTGTCACCCGCAGTTGAGTCCCTGCCCAGGCGTGGCCGGAACGGCTGGCCCGCATGGACCAGGCCGTTCCGGCGTAAGACACGGCCCAACCGTCCGAGCCGGCCGGCCGTGCCTGGGCTGGCTCCGCCGAATGTCGCACCAGGGTGAATTGTGCGGCGACGCTTGAGGCAAACAAGCCATGGATCATCATTGGCTGGCCGTTCCTAATCGTCGAAATTGATTCTTTCCTCTTCCACGGCCAGGGGGCGGTTGCGAACCTGTGTCCAGACCGCACCGAGATATTCGCCGATGATGCCAATGAAAATCAGATGAATGGCCGAGAAGAAGAACAAGCCGATGACCAGCGGCGCCAAACCAAGATTGAACGTGTCCCAGTAGACCAGTTTATAGATGAAATACACCAGCGCGATCATCAGGCTGACCAGCGCCAGGATGAACCCGGTAAACACAGCCAGGCGCAGGGGCATTTTGGTGTGATTGACAAAACCAGTCATGGCCATGTCATACAACGTGAAGAAATTGTTCTTGGTCTTGCCGTGCTTGCGGAGTTGCTGCTCGAAGGGAATCTCCACCCGGTCAAAGCCGATCTCGCCAACCAGCCCGCGGAAATAGGGATAGGGGTCGTGGAAACGGCGAAAGGCGTCGAGGAATTTGCGGTCATACAGGCCATAGCCCGTGAAATTGCGGATTTGTTCCGTGTCGGAAAAGCTGGCCAGCAGGCGGTAGTAGAATTTCCTGATGCCGTACATGAAGAGATTCTCCTGGCTGGTCGGTTTGACGCCGCAGACGACGTCATGGCCTTCTTCCCAAAGCCGGATGAAATCGGCGATCATTTCTGGCGGGTCCTGCAAATCGGAGCACATGATGATGGCGGCATCGCCACGCGCCTGGCGAAAGACATTCATCGGGGAACGAATATGCCCGAAATTGTTTGCGTTGAGAATGACTTTGACCCGCGGGTCCTCCTTGGCCAGACAGCGCAGCAGTTCCCGTGAGCCGTCGTTGGAGTGATTGTCGCCGATGATCAGCTCCCAGTCGTAACGGCCCAGCCGGTCAAAGACGGCTCTGATCCGTTCGTATAATTCCCGGAGATTGCCGGCTTCATTGTAGCAGTTGGTGGTGACGCTGATCAGTTTACGGGGAGGTGTTTCCATGGCGGTACGCTTTCTGTAGACGAGCCCGGGTTTCCAGAACCAGACCTTCCAGGGCAGTCATCGTCGGGCGGTAGCCTAGGGCCGTGGTGGCCCGTTGCGACCGTGAATAATAGATGTTCTTGTCGCCGTTGGGCGAGGCCTCGCGGTCGGCAATGGTCCAGCGCAACCCAAACACATCACCAAAGCATTTCAGGATGGCCGACTTTGACACGGGCGCAGCGCTGCAGGCGTCAAAAGCGCCGTTGATGTCCGGGGCGTCCAGGCAACGGAGAACCAGCTGAAACAGATCATCGGGGGCGATGTAGTCGCGGGTCATGTCATCCCCATGGGTGAGCAACGGCGCGCCGGTCAGCAGCGAACGCAAGACATCGCTCATGAAATACCCGGCGCCGGCAGACATAAAACGGCTGTAATAAGCAAAAATGCGCAGGTCCGCGATGCGCAGGCGCGTCATGGCGCGATGCTTGGCCTCGGCATGAAGGCGCGCAATCGTGTAGAAGTCCGGCTTGGACAGGCAGTTGACCGCGAGGGATAAGCGGGAGTCGTCGTCAAAGGGCGGCTGGGCCGCCAAACCGTAGACGGCGCCGCTGCTGAAGGCGATCAGCACAGCGTCCGGATTGACCTGCCGCAAATGCGACAGCGCCAGGTTGTCAAATTCCTCGGTAATGGTGAACCAGGCGCTCAAGTCGCCGCCAAGCTGAGAAGGCGTGCCGGCACCGACACAGTTGATGACGACGTCGTGCGGCTGGTCATTGAGGGTTGAAAAACGGTCCGAGACCAGCGCCACCCCGGAAGCGCCGATATCGCCCAGAAAATGCTGGATGCGTGCGGTCGAACGGCCGAATAGGCTGAGCTCAAAACGGGCGTCGGCCAGCAGGCGGCTGATCAGCCCGCAGGCGATATGCGAGGTGGCGCCAAGAATCGCGATTTTGGTTCTGGTTCTGCTCATGTCGGATTTTTGTGCACGTCATGCGTAGCCGCCAACCGCGATTGCCGCCAGCGCCGGCCGGCGGGGCGGACTTTCCTCAACGGGGCCATGCCCGGTTACGCCCGAAACGGCGTGGCAAAAACCGCTCCGTTGTCTTCTTGCCACGCTTGGGGAAGCGTGGCGGCTTTGGTTCGCGCTGGATTTCAAGACCAGGCTGGTGGATTGGGCTGCCGTGCCAGATTGCCCCAGGCATTGGTCACTTGCCTGGTCTGAAGGCACCTGTTTTGCCGGCGCCTGCCGTCATTCCGGGGCGATGTTGAGAACGGCGATGAGGCGGCCAGTGAGTCATCATGGCGTCTACTTTTCAATCAGGTCGTCGGATGAGAACATCTGGTCCCAGGGCACTGGCAGCGGTTTGCCATAGGTGGGGACAATATACTTGTCAATGAAGGGACGGCATTCGGCCACGAGGCAGGTAGTGACATGTTTGCCGAAATACTTGATGTTCATGCCCCGGGCAATGATGTCTCGCAGCGGCTCATCGAAGAAGTTGCCGAGGGAGGCATGGATGTAAGGGCAGGGCATGATGTCGCCATACTTGGTGATGGAAATCATGCGTTTGACGGCGATGCAGCCCAAATCGAGCCCGTAGGAGGGGGTGAGATGGGTGAAGACCTGGTAGGTCTTGCCCAGCTCTTCCAGGTGTTTCATGTCTTCACGGGTGACCAGGGCGTCAAAATTCCCTTCCCAGGCGCCAACCGGTTTGGCATAGGTCACAAAAGTCGCCACGCCCTTCGACTTGGCGAATTCCAGATACGCGATAAACTCATCGGAGTGTATCCGCTGCCGGGTGACAACCGTTGACAAAATGATATTGAGGCCGGCATTGAGTGAGGCGTCAATGGCCCGTATCGCCCTCTCGTGGGACCCCGGGCGCCGTCGGAAGGCGTCATGCTCCGCCGCGTCAAGGCTGTCAAGGCTAAGCTGGATCTTGTCCAGCCCGAGGCGTTTCAGATGTTTGGCGCGGGCATCGTCCAAAAGCCAGCCGTTGGTATCACTCGTAAGGTAGAATTTTTCCGGGTCCACGGCGGCGATAAGTTCGTCCAGGTCGGGGAAGACGAGCGGTTCGCCGCCGGTGATGACCAGGTGGGCCAGCCCCATTTCATCGGCCTGCCGTGAAAGCTCCCGGACATCCGGTATGGTGAAACAGCGTCCATCCTTGCGTCCCTGGAAGCGCGTGACAGCGCAGTGCTGACACCGGAAATTGCAGGTGTAGTCATACTGGAACTGCAGAATGGCAATGCTCTCCCCACGGGCAATCTTTTCCGCATACCGCATGATTTTCTCATAGACATACGGCTTGGCGGTTTTCAGGGCATGACGTTTCAGGCTTTCATCTGAAGACAGAACCGGGGAGGGGGGGGACATGATCTTTGGCTCCTGTGAAATCGCGCGGAAAAAGTCTGGCCCGGGAGGTGCTCCCAGGGCAACCGCGCCGGTCCCCTGGGCAATCCGGGCACACCCGGAAGGCGCCCCTTGAAAACACGGTGATGACCCCAAATGGCGAACGTTCATCCCCGCCGGCCCATTACCCAGAAAAACGCTCCTTGACGCGGCCAGCGTCAATTGCGTGCTTGACAATATAACGTATCCCCCTTGATTTCCCAATCTGCCGCCAAGCGAATCAAAGGCATCGGGTAATCGGTCACCCATTGAGAATGACGGCCAAAAGGCGAAATGGGGTGACAAGCGCGTAGCCGTATGTAGTCCAGACCATGCCATGGCTCAATGTTCAATGGGTGACCGGTTACGGCATCGGGTAACTGG
>CAYOUR010000013.1:0-9064 GCA_964407145.1 uncultured Lentisphaeraceae bacterium
GCCGCCGGACACGCCGCCCCGAAAGGCCGCTACCATGTCGGCTTCATGATCTTCGACAACAATGACGGCTCCGAGATCGGCCTGCGCATCGACAACCGCGATCTGGCCCGCGCCCGCATCAACACCGGCAACCTGAACTACTGGGTCTATTGGCTGCCTGAGGCCATCGACTTCACCGGCGCCGAGTATGTCGAGCTCGTGGCGCTCGGCGGCACGGCGCCGCACCCGCTCTGCAGCCTGCTGTTCTTCCCGGAACCCCCGACGCCGCGCGAACAATCGACGGCCATCGGCAACCTGGTCTTCCATCTCCCGCCGGGGACATCCGGCGAGGCGCTGGTGTCCTGGACTTCCGACCTCCCGGTTCCGACCCGGCTGGAATACGGCGCCGGGGATTTTGAACTGGCCCTGACCAAGCCGCTGAACATGCTGGTGCACAAGGCGCATCTGACCGGCCTGGACCCCGCCCTGACCTACCAGGCGCGCGCCGTCGGCGTCGACGCCGACGGCGGCCCGGTGTTCAGCCGCGTCATCACCTTCCGGCCACAACCGCCGGCTCCGCCCATGACCCAGGCTGATGTCGGCCGCATTCCCCTGACCGTCGCCAATCCGCACCCTTTCGCCGCCCGGAACTGGCTGCTCCGCAGCGGCGTGCCCTTCCCGCAAGGCGTTCTCGCCTCGCCCGGTCATGTCCGGCTGCTGACCGGCCATCAGGCGGTCCCCGCCCAATTCGTCGCCACAGCCTGGTGGCCGGACTATTCCATCAAATGGCTGACCGTCACCTTCGTCGCCAAGGCGCCGGCCGACGCTGATGCCGAGTATGTCCTTGAATTCGGCCGCACGGTCACGCACCCGCCCGACGGCGCCAATCTGGCCAGCGGCGAGGCCGGCGGCGCCATCCGCCTCCAAACCGGCGCCGCGTCATTCCAGGTCAGCCCGGCGGGCGAGCTGCTGCTGGACGACGGCCAGCCGGTACGCACCCATGTTGTCCCGGCCGGCGGGGCTGCCGTCGCCACTGGCCTGCAGCCGGCCATCGTCACTCTGGAGGAAAACGGCCCGGTCTACGCCAGGGTGCGTTCCGAGGTGACGTTTCCTGACTCCGACGGCCAGCCGGCTCTGACCGTCGTCTGCCGGTTCGAGGCCTGGCGGGGCGGCGCCGCCGTCAAGGTCTCCCACAGCTTCCTGGTCCAGGGGCAGCCGCTCCATTCCAGCTTTGAGTCCATCGCCTTGGAAGTGCCGGTGGCGGCGCCATCCTGGTCAGCCTCACAGCTGGAAGGTGAGGCGTTGCCGTTCGCCCGCGGCGACCGCGCCTTCCAGCGCCGCGAGCACGAACTCATCATCAACCAGGCTGCGCCCGTCGAAACCCGGCTGCGGGGTGATTTCCGGGCCGGCGACCACCTGGTGGCCCTGCGGCATTTCTGGGAGCAGTATCCCAAGGGCGTCACCGTCGGCGACAACCACCTCCGGCTGGAACTGTGCCCCGACTTCGAACCCGGATATTACGACAGCTTCCCGTTCAACAAGCACAGCACCAAAATCCATTTCTACCTCCATCGCGGCGTCTACACCTTCCGGCGCGGCATGCGCAAAACCCACGAACTGCTCATCGGCGTCGGCGACGAGACCGACGCCGCCCTGCTCCAGCGGCCGCTGCTGGCCACGGCCCCGGCGGCCTGGTACTGCGACAGCAAGGCCTTCTATGAAATCGCCCCGCGCGACCCGGCGACCTTCCCGACCTACGAGGCCCACGCCGACCGCAACTTCGCCACCTACCGGCGCCGGCGTGAAACCAACCGCGACTACGGCATGCTCAACTTCGGCGACTGGTTCGGCGAGCGCGGCGTCCACTGGGGCAACAGTGAATACGACAACACCGCCGCCTTCATCCTGCAATATGTCCGCTCCGGCAATCCCGAATGCTTCTTCCTGGCAGACGAAGCCGAAAAGCACGTCCGCGACATCGACATGCGGAACTGGGACCAGAACCCGCTCAACATCGGCCATGTCTACATCCACCAGGTCGGCCATCATGGCGGCTACTATGACCGCTCCCCGCCCGGCGAAGACGCCTGGGGAACGGGCAGCGGCAGTGTCACGCACGCCTGGAGCGAAGGCCACCTCTGGCATGCCTTCCTGACCGGCGACAGCGACGCCCTGGCCGCCGGCCTGAACGCCGCCGACTACTTCATCGCCACACGCTTCAACCGCTATTACGACTTCCGCGACCTGCGCGACCCCGGCTGGCACCTGATCATGAACGCCGCCGCCTACCACGCCACCCTCGACCCGGTCTACCTCAACGCATCGCGAGTCATCATGGCGCGCGTCCTGGAGTTCCAGGACAAAATCCCGCGCCCGCTGCCAGGCTACCAGGTCGAACCGGGCCGCACCCATCAGGTTGGCGGCTGGTCGCGAATGCTGGTCCCAGGTCATTGCCACTGCGAACCGCGGCACCGCGGCAACGCCAACTTCATGCTCGCCATCCTCCTCTCCGGCCTCAAATACTACCACGCCATCACCGGCGATGAAACCGCCAAGAACGCCCTGATCGCCGGTGCCTACTACCTGCTGGATGAATGCTATTCGGAGACCGTCGGCGGGTTCCGCTACACGTCCTGCCCGGCCATGAAGTACAGCCGCAACGCCTCGCCGATCCTGACCGAGGGCATCGCCACCGCCTACCGCTGGACCGGGGACGTCCGTTTCGCCCACCCGCTGGTCCACGGCCTGCCGGCCAGCGAACGCGGCTCCGACTATGGCAACGCCTATTACTACCGCTGCGGACCACGCCTTCTGGCGGACCTGAAGGCCGCCGGGCTGAAGTGGGACTCCGGCCTGAACGTCCCGGCCGAGGCCAACGACGTGTTCAAAAAACCTGCCTGGCTGGAACAGGCCAAAACGGCCGTCGTGGTCCAGGCGGAGGATTTCCGGCGCCAAGGCGGGGGGCAGTGCCAGAAAATCTCCGGCCGGCCTGGCGCCTGGGGCAGCATCGTCAGCTATTGGCACGCCGATGCCGGCCATTGGCTCGAATGGGAAGTCGACATCCCCGAAGATGGCAATTACGCCGTGCGCTTCCACTATGCCACCGCCAGCGCCGACGCCCGCCGCGACTTCCGCATTGACGGGCAGGCCCCCGCGCCGGTGGCGGAAAACATCCTGTTTCCCGTCACCGGCGGCTTCGGCATGAGCCCCTTTGAATGGAATGTGCTGCCCCTGGTCGACGCCGCGAAAAAAGACGTCCTCCTCCCGCTTCGCCAAGGCCGGCATACCGTCCGCATGAGCAACCTGAACGACGGCCTGGCCTTCGACTTCTTTGCCCTGATCAAACCATGATTTCACATTAGAAAAGAATGATTTCGCTAGAATTGACAGTCATCTATCTATCTTTATTAAAACTAGATATGCTTTCATCTGGAAAAACAATGCAATTCATCTGATTTTCATTTTTAGACTTGCATAATAGTGCTTCGCCATTACACTTGGTTGGTGGGACTGCCCGGCGCGGTCCCCCCGACATCGGCGGGAGGCCGATGCATGTCAAGCATGTGCGTGGTCTGAGCGAGCCGGAGAGCGCGTCACCGCCACGCCGCCAGCCATGGAGGCAGCATGGACACTGCAAGCAGGAACACCCCACCAGCACCAATCGTCCCCTTTGACGGCCAGTTCACCGGGTTCGTGCGTCAGAAGCTGCGGGAAAAGCGGATTGACCTCGGCCTGCCGTATCAGCGCATTGCCAGATTCTTCGGCATCAATTGGGCCACCTTCCGGAAATGGGAATTAGGCCCGACCGAGGCGTGCGAACTCTGCTTCCGCCCGCGCCTGGAGGCGTTCCTGAACGGCGACTACGACGTGTTTCTGCGCAGCCAGGCCCAGATCCGCAAAAACCACAGCTGCGGCAACATGATTCCCGGGGAAATACGCGCCTGCCTGGAAAGAATCTCCAATGCCTACCGGCTCTGCCAGGAACGGCCGGACCTGCGCGATGAGCTGGTCCAGACCATTGACCAGGCAACCACCGAAACCATGTCCAATCTGATTGAACCGCACAGCACCGCCGCCGCGGACGATGCCGGGCGCCGGCGGAGCAACAACCAGCACCACACGGCCTGCGCGCCGGCCGCGAAGCAACGGCGTGGAAGCAATGTCAACCGGTGAGGTGATCGGGCGGGGCCAGCGGCCCGGCAGGTGGGGCCCGATGACGCCGCGTAACCGGTCACCCATTGAACGTTGCGCCATGGCCTGGTTCGTCGGCCTGGGACGATGCCCGGCAGCCGGAAGGCTGGACGACGTACGGCAGCCGGAAGGCTGGACGACCTACGGCAGCCGGAAGGCTGGACGACCTACGGCAGCCGGAAGGCTGGACGACGTACGGCAGCCGGAAATCAAGCGCTGACCACCACAGTTCGCACTTTGGCCATAATTCTCTAGGGGTGACCGGTTACCCCGGGATGCCTTTCCGGACATGGCATCCCGGCGAATCAGGTCTATATTATGCCTGAATCCGTCACCTGAACCCCACTTTCCTCACGCTCCAACACCATCAGCACAAGGGCAGACAACATGAAGTATTCGTTCATGAGTTTTTCCACCCCCGAGGCCACCTTGGATGACATGCTGGCCATCGCCAGGCAATACGGCTATGACGGGGTTGAACCGCGGCTGGACTCCAAGCACGGGCATGGCGTCGAGGTCGATGCATCGCCGGCGCAGCGCCAGCAGATCAAGGAAAAGTTCCAAGCCAGCGGCATCAGGCTGGCCTGCCTGGCGACCTCGCTGTCCTACGCCGACCCGGACAAGACGGCGGCCATGATCCTGCAGACGCATGACCGGATCGACCTGGCCGGCGACCTGGGCGCCCCGGCCATCCGCGTGTTCGGCGGCCCCTTTCCGGAACAGCTCACCCGCGAGGCGGCGACGGCCCGAGTGGCCGATGCCTTGGCCAAAGTCGCGGCGCACGCGGCGGAACGCGGGGTGACGATCTGCATGGAAACGCATGACGCCTGGTGCCATCCCGAGCATGTCGCCGCCATCATGCGCCGGGTCAGCCATCCGGCCATTGCCGTCAACTGGGACATCATGCACCCCGTGCGCCGCGGCGACGCCACCATGGACAGCGCCTTCCAGGCCCTGAAAGAATGGATCCGGCACATCCATGTCCATGACGGCCCCATGGAGGCCTCCGGCCTGCTGCCGATCGGCGATGGCGCCATTGACCACAAGCGCGCCCTCGAACTGCTGAAGACCATCAACTATCAGGGCTTCATCTCCGGCGAATGGATCAAGTGGGAGGATTACCACACCCACCTGCCCCGCGAAATCGCCACCATGAAGACATACGAGGCCGAAATCGGCTGACGCCCCCCTGGCGGCCGCCGCCTCGGCCGGCTGGCTTCCGGCGGCGCCCTGGCAGCCCCTTCCGGTTCTTTGCCGCTTCGCGGACTCAAACCCCACCCGCTGTCCGCCGGCGCCCGCGGTCCACTCCCCCGCTGGCAGCGGGCCGCGGCCGGCTCTTCGCCCGGGTCACTTCACGACGCCGACCTTGATGTTGAGGTCTTCGCGGCGCTCCAGGCGATCGACGCCGCCGTCCTTGATCCACAAGATCCGGTCGGAAGTGGCCAGCATCTTATGATCATGCGTCGCCGTCACCACCGTCACGCCCAGGCGGCGGGACAGGTCGGCAATCAGGTTGATGATCTCCTCGCCGGTGACCAGGTCCAGATTCGCGGTCGGCTCGTCCGCCAGAATAATGGCCGGCTCATTGGCCAGGGCGCGGGCGATGGCCACCCGCTGCTGCTGTCCGCCGGACATCTCGTCCGGCCGGTGAGTCAGCCGGTGTCCGAGGCCGACCATTTCCAGCACCTCCACGGCCCGGGTGTGGGCTTGGGCCGGGTCAACGCCGCTGAACAGCAGCGGCAGGACGACGTTGGAGATGGCGTCATACGCCGGCAGCAGATTGTAGGCCTGAAACACATAGCCAATGTGATTGCCGCGAAAATGGGCCAGCTGCCGCGGGCTCAGGCGGGTCAGGTCCACACCGGCCACCTCGACCATTCCGGAGGTCGGCCGGTCCAGGGCGCCGATCATGTTGAACAAGGTGCTCTTGCCGGAGCCGGAAGGCCCCATGATCGACAGATACTCCCCCCGGTAGATTTCCAGGTTGATGTCACGCAGGGCGTGGACAACCGCTTTACCGAGGTTGAATTCCTTGTTCACATGCTTGACTTTGATCAGGACTTCCTGACTCATAGGTGCTGTTCCTTGTCCATGCCTGAAGGGCGCCGACGGCGCCGGAACCCGGTTTCCGCTCAAAACGGCAGTTTGATGACGGCCTTGCTCAGGAAAGTCACCCCGACGCCGACGGTCGTAATCAGGCCCATGCCGCAGGAGAACCCGGCCGCGACCACGGGAATGTACTGGCGCCATTTCAGTTTCAGGCGCTTCTTGAAGTAGAAATGCCCGATCAGGGCGCCCAGGAATTGCGGCAGAATCGAATGCGGCAGGCTCTGGCCGAGTCCGCGGACCACGCCGTAAGTCAGCATGATCGGCGCCCCCAGAAGCTGCATGCCGCCGAACAGGACGACCCCGAAGGCGGCGCCGAATCCGAGGTAGGCGATGTTGAAGGCCTGCTCGAACATGGAGAATTCACCCATGGTGGCCGAATACATGATGCAGTTGTTGGCCGCGTTGAGCTCCCACATCCGCTGGGCAAACGGATACGCCACCGACGGAATCTGGTCCAGGCCCCAGATGAAATTCATGAAGAAGATGGTACTGAGCAGGATGAGCGGGAACAGGATGATCTTGGTCTTCCAGATGCTGGTGAATTTCGTCCCGGTCAATTCGCACTGCCGGTAGAACACGGTCATGGTGCCGTAGTTGGCGATCGGCAGCGGCAGGAACCAGACGGCGACGCCGTGGTAGCCGCTCAGAATCAGCGCGGCTTCCCGGATCATCGGCACCTCGACGACCTGCCCGACCATCCCCTCCAGGCGCGCCGTCACATAGCTGACCAGGGGCGTGTAGAAGAAGCCGAGGATCAGCAGCACAACCAGGACGTTGCGGATGTCAGTCGTCCACCCGCCATGATGCCACATCAGCAGCCCGATGGAAACGGCGGTGTAGGCGCTGGTGACCAGGAAGTAGCACAGGATGATGGCCCAGCCGCCGATGTCGCCGCGGCCAGCCGGCACGTCCTTCCAGGAGTTGCGCCGCACGCTCCCGGACAACGCCGTCCGGCGTGACCGGCGGCTGCGGACCACGCTGCGCACCACCTGGAAAATGCCGGCCAGGGCGATCGCCACGGCGATTCCGATGTGCAGGCTGAAGTAAAAGTCGATGTTGTTCTTGAACAGGGTCGACACCGTGTCATCCCCGAATTTCCAGTTGCTGAGGATGCCGTGCTTATACAGAATCGGGTTGGCGACCACGGTCACGACCAGGCCAATGAAGCTGCCGACCATGCCGTAGAACGGCATCACCATGCCGGTGATGATGTTGCCGAAGTCCCAGGAGATGCCGGTTGCCACCGCCTTCAGGTACAGGCCGGTCTTGCCGGTGAAGTCGGAGAACGGGATGGGGAAAATCTGGATGGCGGTGCCGGTGAGGGCGCCGCTGATGACGGGCAGGAACAGGTAGATCGCCCCGAAGGCCAGGCCGAGCGCCCCGCCGATGGCGAAGACACGCCAGCGCCACGAGTCCTCCGCGGCCTTGGCGTCCTTGGCCTCGATGTCCTCAGCCATGGCCATGATGCCCTGCGCCCCGACCGGCGCCATCGGAAACGGCAGCTTCTCCATGTCGCTGGCCACCCGGAACAGACCATAGCCCAGGACGACGTTGGACAGCTGCCCGGCAAAGGACCCGAAAACCATCATCAGGATGGCCGGCAGCCAGTCAAGGTGAAAAAACGTCCGCTGCGCATACGAATCCGACTCAATCGGCGGCGCCCACCAGCGCGGCAGCTGGTCCACCAGGCCATTGGCCGCCGCCGCGTCGCTCTGCGCGAAGAACTGCTGCCAGAGCAGGCCGCCGGTCGTGGCCGCGCCCATCATGGACCCGGCCATGAAGAACAGCACGAAGATTTCCGACCGGTTCAGATAGCGATGGGCGCGCCGGGCGACTTCGATGAACAAAATGACGGTCACCCATTGCGCGGCCGAGCCGATGCCCGTGCCCGCCAGCAGCCCCATGTAAATCGCCCCGGGCACCATCAGCAGGGCGACAAAGATCGCGCCGAAAAGCGCCGACCAGCGGAAGCCCTCCTCGAAGGTGGAGGGTACTTCCATGATGCGCCTGAATTCATCCAACTCGCGGTCAATTCGATGTTCCATGTGGTGTCTCTATAAGGTGCTGATGCTGTCGCCTCAATGATGTCTCAGGCCTGGCGCCGGCGCGTCCGGGGACGTCGCCCACCGCTCAAGCCCGGCCCCGGCCCCGGTCCCGGGCTCAGGTCTTGGCCGCCGCCCTGGGCGTGGCATCCCAGCCGCCGTTGAGAGCCTGCAGGGTCTGCTGCCGGTAATGCTCCATCGTCTCAGGCGGAATGGAACGCCAGATCAGAAACTGCTGCCGCAGGTCGTCCAGAAAAACCTTGTTCAGGCGCTGCCAGTCCTTCGGCTGTCCGGACAGGCGGTGCAGCACCACCCGGACTTCGTCAATGCCCGGAATCTCGCTCGGGGTGCTGCGCAGGACAAAAGTCTGGCTCACCCCCAGGTCAAACGGCGCCAGGGCCAGGCGTGCATCCAGGCCCAGGTCGCCGTTGGCCTCCCGCGCCAGCTTCACGTCGCTGGTCATGAACCGGCCCAGGCCCGTGTCGGAATGATTGCCGAAATGCTCCATCAGGAAGGACACCACCCCGGTGATGTCATACTGCGAAACCGTGAACGGAAACACCAGGTCCATGACATCGCCGACCGGCGCCGGCGGTCGCCAGGTCCGCATCAGACCGGGATTGGCCGACTTCGAGGCCTTGATGGCCGGATACACCGAGGAAATCAGCACCGTCACCATGACGATCAGAATCGTCGCGATCGTGTTGGTGGAGGACATGTTCATCTCCGCAGAGAAAGAAATG
>CAYOUR010000013.1:9074-11499 GCA_964407145.1 uncultured Lentisphaeraceae bacterium
CAAGCAGGTAGCCGCCCAGGCCGCCGATCAGCGCATAGACCATGGATTCGGCGAAAAACAAGGTCGCCACGTGCCGCGGGGCCAGGCCCAGGGCGCTGAAAGTGTAGATTTCCTTCTTGCGGTCCGCCACCGAGCCGAGCATGGTTCCGAAAATCACCAGGCCGCCCAGCACGATCGGGAAGAACAGGTCACGGGCCCCGCTGGCCTTGAGGACCGTTCCCAGCAGATGCCGGTAGACGCCGTTTTCGCGGGTGGCCGCAATCGGGAAGGGCAGGATGCGGGCCAGGTTCTCGGCGGTCTCTATGGCCGTCGTGCTGTCGGCGGTATAGACCATCAGGCCGTACAGGGCGCCGCCGATGGCCTTGGCCGTGTCCGCCGACACGACGGCGACCTGGTCGACGGGCAGGCTGGCCCAGTTGCGCTGAGCCATCGACTCCATCTCCTCCTCATCGCCCTCCAGGGTCGCCGCCGTCGGCTGGGACGACGACGTGGCCTCGGTGAAGTCGGCCGGCAGGATGCTGCTCATGTCCATGTCCTTGGCGGCCGAGACCTGCACCGCGTCCAGCAGGCGGCCCACCCGCAGGCGCCGGCCACGCAGCAGCACGTCGTCGCCGGGTCCCACGCCCAGGGCGCCGGCCACGGCCTCCGTGACCAGGACCATGTCGGGCTCCAGCCCGCCAAAGTGCTCCTGGAAGTCGGGCCGGTTGGCGATCTCCTCCGTCTCCAGACCGAGGATGCCGCGCACGGTCACGGGCTGCGACGCATCCAGGCGGCTCAGCATCAGGCCGGGATTGTCCTGCGACCTGGGCGAGACCCACAGGCGCCGGCAGACGGTCAGCTCCGGCCAGCGGCCGCGGATGATGTCCTGCAGGTCCTCGCTGAGCGGGTTCCAGTTGACATTGTGGACAAAGGCGCCGCTGTAGCCGGGATTGGGCGCCGCGAAGATGGTGACGACGCCGGACTGGGTGCCGAACGAGGCAAAGCAGAGGATGGTGAAGGTCAGCAGGATGATCGTGACGGCGGTCAGGGCGGTGCGCATGGGCCGGCGCCGCATCGTCGAAATGCCCATCTGCATCGCGGCCATGAAGGTGCTGACGTTGGAGACGTCGTTCACGTGCACGGTCGCCGTCATGCCCTGAATCGCCTTGAGCTCATACTCGAACTTCCGCATGATGATGAAGATGACCATGACCGACATCACCACGATGGCGAATCCGAGGAAGATGATGATCGGCGTGTTGGCAATCGCGAAGGCCGGATGCGACAAGTACAGGATCAGGAAGGTCGCCGCAAAAAAGATGACAAACCAGTAGATTTGCCGGTAGATGGTGGTCGCCCCGACCAGGACCCGCTCCAGCGCAAAGGCGAACGGCACCGACAGGCCCAGCAGGATCAGCACCGCGAACACCAGGTCGTCGAGCATGGCGCGGACTTTCTGGTACACGGGCCGCGATGCCCAGAACGACGTCGTCACCAGAGCTTCCCGCCGCATCGGCGGCGTCTCTGCCCGGGCCGCCTCCAGGAGGATGTCCTCGGACCGGCCGTGCATCTCCGCCAGCGAGGAATCCAGAATCCCCTTGGCCCGCAGAATCTCCATGCGCGATTCGTTCAGGCGCCAGAGGTCAGCCGCGGAACGGGCTGCCGCGTTCAGGCTCAGCGGCTCGTCGCTCATGGGAAACCCTTCCCCGATCTGCTCCTCGCCGGGCTCGACCTTCTCCAGAAACTGCGGGCCGTTGTTCAAGCCGACCATCTGCCGGAGGCTGAACAGCTTGACGCCTTTTTCGCGTTCCTCGGCATACCAGCACGCCACCCCGTCCGCCGTCTCGCTGAACGATTTGGCCCGGTCCAGGTCGGCATTGGCCCGGGCCGACATCACCTTCACGTCTTCGCCGGGGAGCTTGTCGGTGCGCTGCTGCGAGGGCAGCACCACGCAGCCGGCATTGGCGCGGAAGGTGTTGAGGCGCCAGCGGATGGTCGTGTAGGAACTGTTGCCGGAGACTTCCGCGGGCAGCCCCTGCTGGTCGAAGATGGTGGCAAACCCGCCGCGCGCGCCCCAGGCGTTGGTGACCGGCCCCAAGGCATAGCTGCCGTTGCGATTGGTCCGCAGCACCTGGAAGTTGTCAAAGGCCGGCGCCTTGTGATCATGGTACGCCAGGGACAGATTCCGGTTCAGGCGGAACTGGATGACGGCATCGGCCATGGGCGTATTGGGAATGGAGGTCCCCGGCAGCATACCCATCACCATCGGACCCTTGACGCTGTTGTCCTGGTCAAAGCTGGGCAGGACATATTCCTTGCTGGCGACAATGCTGCGGCGCAGGGACAGTCCCGGATGGCTGCCGACCGTCTCCGCCGCCAGCTCCGCCGGCGTGGCCGGAGTCGGAAACAGCAGTGCGGCGATGTCCTCGACTTGCCGAAACAACTT
>CAYOUR010000013.1:11509-26639 GCA_964407145.1 uncultured Lentisphaeraceae bacterium
GGTCCAGGGTGTCATGCGGCGTGCCCTCGCGCGGCGTGGCTTCCTGGACGGTTCCCAGGCACAAGTTGTAAATGCCGAACAGGCCGGCCGGCTCGCCGCTGTGCACCAGGGCCGGCGCCCCCCACAGCACCCGAGTCTGCGACAGCGTCTGGTCCGCCGACTCCGGCAGGAACCGGCTGTCCAGCCCCAGCTCGACGCGCTTCTGGTGCGCCCGCAGGAAAACAGCCTGGATTTTGCCGTACAGTCCCGGGTTGTCCTGCGGGGAATGCATGGCCGATTCACCGCCGATGACCAGCCCCCAGCGTTCGCTGGTGTCCCCGAGGAGCAGTGACGCATGCAGGGCGATCCACCGGTCGGCGAGCAGACCGGCGATGGCGCCGTCCGCATCCAGTCCCGCCCGTTCCTGCTCCAGCTCGCGGACCCGGGCCTCGATGTCATCGCGCACCTGGCCGAGAATCAGGTCCAGGTTGGCCTGGACGGCTTCTGACAGGCGGACCGGCTCGCCGCCGGACTGGCGTTTCTGCCGGCCGATCTCCCGCTGCAGTTCATTCCAGGTCTGCTTGACCGGAATCACCTCAGCCTTGGCGGCCGCGATTTCCTCGACTCGTGCCCGCAGACTGTCCGGCAGTTGCGAACCGTACATCTTGCGATAGTTCAGCAACTCGTCGTTGAGGCGGAATTCCTGGTCCTTGTACCGGTGCGCCTGCTGCTGCGCCTTGTCCGCCAGGCGGTCAAGAAAACGCCGCCGGGCGTCGGCGGAGCGGGTCGACAGCGGGGCGTCACTGGCCAGAATCTTCCGCATCTCGCCCATGAAGGCGGTTTCATAGGCGTAGGACTCCTCACGCTTGGCCAGGGTGACATCGGGCTTGTCCGTCTCCAGGGCGCGGTAGAAATAGCTGCTGCCGAGGTGGCCGCGGGCCTGCTGGTCGAAGAAGGCGATGAGAGTATGGCGCCGCGGCCGGTTCCGGCTGACCGTCTCGGCCAGATGCAGCAGTGCCGCGGCATTGGCGGCCTGGCGCGCCGCGGGCGCCAGCGCGGGCACGTCGCCGAAGCTGTCCAGGTTGACGGCCAGGATGACGACTTCCTCCTTGCTTTGGGCAAACACCGGGTCGGTGCCCTCGAAGAAGGCGAACAGATTGCGACCGGTCGCCGGCGCCCAGACCGCGCTGCTGTGCAGGACCGCGAGGTCCCCGGCCGGCAAGTCGGCAGCGGGGCCGTCATAGTAGAAGCGCAGCAGGTTGACATTGCTTTCCGCGTGGTGCGGATGGCGGGCGGCGGCTTCCTGCGGCCGCGTGAAGATGACGGCCTTGGCGCCCAGTCGCAGGGCCCGCAGCCAGCCCTGGCCGCAATTGTAGTCGAGCACCACCAGGGCGCCCTCGACCGGCTCGCGCTCAAAGTCGACCGCCGTGCCCAGGCGCATGTGGACAATGGGGCCGGTGACCCCGGCAGGCGGCGTCACCGGCGGGATGATGCCATTGGGCCGCATGGGCAGCAGGGGCAGAATCCGGCCACCGGCCAGAGTCAGATCGGCGCGTTGCACCTTGACCTGCGTCGTGGCGAACGGCTGCTCGACGAACGCATCCGGCGCCATGGCCTGCAGGCGGGAGCGGACGTAGTCCGCGGCGCGGTCATACTCATCCGTGCCGCTCAGCCGGTGCGGGCCACGGCCCAGCCGGGCGCAGTCCGAAACAAAGTCCGGGGTCGGCTCCGCCAAGCAGACGACCGCCGCCAACCACACCGCCATGATCTGTATCCAGCGTGTCATTCGTGTTCTGTTTTCCGGTTATCGTGGTGAAGATGCAGATCCGCCGGCCAGACCCGCCGGGTCTTCAAGGGCCGTCATGATCGGGATGAAAAGCCCGTCTTGGTTCCAGGTTCCTGTTCCGGCCGGCGGTTGCCGGCTCCGTTCATTCGATGCCGCCGAGTTCAATGTGGACGTCGCTGCGGTTGGCCATGCGGTCGATGCGACCGTCGCGGATCCACATCAGCCGGTCGCAGATGTTCATCATGCGGTGGTCATGGGTGGCGCAGATGACCGTGACGCCCTTTTCCTGGTTGAGGCGTTGCAGCACTTCGAGGATTTCCTGGCCGGTATGCAGGTCGAGGTTGGCGGTCGGCTCGTCACACAACAGCACGCTGGGGTTGTTGGCCAGCGACCGGGCAATGGCCACCCGCTGCTGCTGGCCGCCCGACATCTCAATCGGCCGGTGATGCCAGCGGTCCTTCAGGCCGACCAGGTCCAGAATGCCCATGCCCCGCTCCCGGGCCTGGTCCGGCATGACGCCGCCAAAGGCCATCGGCGTGGTCACGTTCTCCAGGGCCGTCATGTACTTGATCAGGTTGTAACTCTGGAAAATGTAGCCGATCTTGTGGCAGCGCAGATAGGCCAGTTCCTCGGCGGTCAGCTGCGCCACGTCGACCTCGTCAATGAAGACCCGGCCGACCGACGGGCTGTCCAGGGCGCCGATCATGTTGAAGAACGTCGACTTGCCCGAGCCGGACGGCCCCATGACCGCAATGAACTCACCCTGGAAAATCTCAATGTCGACGCCGCGCAGGGCCTCGGTCAGCACGCCCTTCATCAGATAGGTCTTCTTCAGGCCTACGGTTCGGATGATGACCCGCCGGTCGCCGGGCTCCGGCGGCGCCGATGCCGGGCCGCTGGCCCCGGCCGGGCCGCTGCTGAGTTCTTCTGTCACTGTCGCCATGATATTTTCCCCGTTCAACACCTGTTGCCCATCCGCCCTGCGCCCCAGCCGGGCCGGGCCTACTCCACCCGCATCGCCTCCATCGGCGCCAGGCGCGCCGCCTTGAATGACGGCAGCACCGCGGCCACCGCCGCCAGCAGAGTTCCCAAGACGATGGCGATCACCATGCCCAGCATGATGTCCCCGACCGGGACCGCACTGAAGAAATTGACGCCGAAGGCCGCCAGCATCCGTCCCAGGCCGATGACGCCGCCCAGCACGGCGCCGATGGCGCCGCCGACAATCCCCATGAAGCAGCTTTCCAGAACAAACATCACCATGATGAAGCCATCCAGGGCGCCCAGGCATTTCAGGGTGGCGATCTCGTTGAAGCGCTCGGTCACGGACATCATCATGGCATTGGTGATGCCGATGCCGCCAGTCGCTCGCCCAGCCCCATGAAGCCGCGGCCGGCGTCGACGGTCAGGCGCTCGGCCTTGATCAAAGCCGCGTTCTCCTTGCGGCCTCGCGCCAGGTCCACCAGCCGGTCGGCGTCAAGGCCGGTGACCGACAGCCCCGCCGTGCTCATCCGCTCCAGATAGCGGGCGGCAAAACGACGGCTGTCAAGATACTCCCACATCATCATGACGTTGACATCGGCCGGCAGGATGTTGGCCTGTTGCGCAATCAGCTGGCGGCAGGGGCGCTCCTCCATGCTCTTCTCCAGATGCAGCGTGTCGATCAGCCGCTGCGCCTGGCTGGCGATGGTCGGCGCCAGGGTATCCTGGTCAAACACGAAGCCAGCCTGGCGGATGACGTCGCCAAAATGGTGGTCTGCCTGGGCCAGGCAAGCCAGCAGCTCGCCGTCCTTCACCGCCTGGTTGACCGCGGCGATGGCACGGCTGCGCGCGGCCAGAACCTGGTTGAGCTGCCCCCGGACCCGCGGCGACGCCTCCAGAAGGGCGGCCAGCTCCTCCTCCGACAAGACAAAATGCACCGAGCGGATACGCGCCAGGGCGGTCCGGAACTGGTCCATGCCGGCCGGGTCCTGCAGGCGGCTGAGGATGCCCATCCCCGTCGCCGTATGAATCATCGCCCGACGCTTCGCGTAGTCGAGGCCGTTGAAAAAGGCCAACACCGAGGAAATCCGGGCCGCCTGCCGCCGCAGTTCCGCCATCTCCCGGTCGGTGAAGCGCCCGAAGCCCTGGATTTCCCGGCTGACTGGCGCGTCCGGCCGGTTGCCGGACAAGTCGGCGACCAGCGACTCCAGGCTGCCGGGCGAAGTCAGCCGGGCCGACCAGGCGTAGATCAGGCGCGCATTCTGAATCCGCTCCCGGGTGTTGGCCGCCACCGAGCGCTTGATCAGGCTCTCCGATAAAATGTTCATCAGAAAGGCGACGGCCACGACGATGACCGCCACCGTCACCGAAGCCCGGAACAGCCGGTAGCGGATGCCGTCCACCGTGATTCGTATGGTGCGGTGCAGGCTCAGCCAAGGCTGTTCCGCGATTTTGATTTCCTTCATGACATGCTCACTGACCTGGTCTGTTGACTGCTTGTGTTTCTCAATCCATCTTCGCCGGCGGGGACCCCTTGCCGGAACCGTCCTCCGAGAGCATCACGGCCAGCACGCCACGCTGAATCAGCCGCCGCAAATAGTCGACGACCGCCGCCCGCGCCTCATGAAAACTGACCGCGTACGAATCCTGGAACAGGTCGATGACATCCTCGACGGTCCGCTGGCCGTCACACCACCGCCAAATCCGCGAACCAATCGCGTCCAGGGAAATTTCCCGCTCCGGATGGTACGGCACCAACCAGCTGATCGGTGGTATTATATAATTCGGCTTTCGGGTTTTGACAACCACGGTGACGCCGTTTTCCCCGTTTTCGCGCACGGTTGCCGCGGCATTCCGGACCGGACAGGCCGCCAACATCGCCCGCCAGTCCCGACCACCGCCCAGGCCTGTTCCCGTCTCCCGTTTCATAACAGTACCTCCAGAGCCGGACAGCACGACAAAGCGATGCCCAGGCCGCTGTCCAGGCCGCGCCGTTGATGTGTCCAGCCGGAGAGGCAGTACAGGCGCCGGTCGTGCGGGCAGACCCAGGCACTGGCCAGAAAACGCCGCCGGCCATGCAGCCAATCCGTCAGCACCGGCCGCTCGCGCCGTGCCACCAGGCTGGAGACCTCGTGCCCCGATTGCCCGGTCTGCAGCAGCGATTCCCTGACGTAGCCGTGGGGCATGGCCTGCTCCAGCCATTCCGACACCGGCACGGTCAGCCATTCGGACAGCATCCCCCGCCGGGAAAAGGCGGCCAGACCGCGGCCATGGCGAGGCGCGAACCCGGCTTCGGCCTGAGCCGACGCCACCTCGCAGGAGGCGAACACCCAGTCTGCCGGCGCCTGCCAGGCCATGCCAAAGGCCTGCCAGCGGCGCCGACCATCCGGCAACGCGGGCACGGCCCGCACCGAGTCCAGCACCCGGCCCTCCAGCGCCGGCCGTGACTTTTCCCCGGGAGGCCACAAAAACACGGCTTCCAGGATCTGGCGGGAGGTCTCGGCGTAGTGCCCGTAGCGGCAGACTTCGCGGTCACCATCCAGACCACGCGTTCCCAGCCAGGGCGAATGTCCAAGCGCCCGGACATCCTGCAGGCCATCGCCGGTCAGCCGGGCGCGGTAATCGCCGACCATCCGTTCCATGTCCGGCGGCGCCGGAACGGTTTTCCAGTTCAGTTCAAAGCGGTACTGATAGCGGTCCCCGAACACGCACCGCCCGACGGCCGGGTCTCGGGCGAACTGGAGCATTTCCCAGTCCCCGGGCAGCGTCATGGCCAGGCCGTTCCAGGCCCACGTCTGCCAGGCCGGAAGGTCGCGCTCACCGGTTCGGGACGGCTTGCTCATCGCGGAAACCACCTGTACGGCAATGGCTTCTGGCCTGTATCCAGATAATACAGGAAGCCGACAATCATGAAAATCACCGCCGCGAGGATTTCCCCGGCGATGATGCCGATCATCAACGGCCGCAAGACCCGCGCCATGCGGATGCCGCCAAAGCGGACCGCCGCCTTCTTCAGCATCCAGCCAAGGAAAAACGAATGGCAGGTCATGGACATCGGGTAGGTCGCCCAAAGCAGGAACATGACCGGATGCAGCGGCCACCAGGGAACACGCAGCCGCAAAAAGCTGAAGAAAAGCACAGCGATGACGCCAAAGCCAAAGGCGCCCATGAACATCTCCTTGGGCGCGATCCCCGACAGGCGCCGCCACCAGGGCAGCGACGCCACCTCCTCCAGCGAACCGATCGCCTTGAGCTGCAGCACCTCCGGCAAGGCCGAACGGAAACTCATCGTGGGAATCCGTTGATAATGCCAATTCATGCTGGTCGGCGCCCCGAATTCATAGACGGCGACGAGGATGACGGCCACGGCGACCAGGGCGGCGACCGTGTACATGACCATGCTGGTCACGCCGGCCCGGGCCGGCTGTACGCCCGACCGGTCGCACAACCGCAGGCCATTGGTCAAAAACGGCATGAACGCCTGACATTGGTCGATGCACAGCATGACGCAGACCAGCCCGCAGATCACCTGCGCCTCCGGCGAAAACGCATAACTGCCCAGGCCGGCCAGCAGCAGCCCGAAGATCGTCCAGCGGGGCTGGATGAAGAACAGCCCGGTCTCGGCGCTGATTCGGGAAACGACGACAAAGGACATCAACGTGAGCAGCACCGTCATCAGGGCAAAAGGCAGCTCCAGGCCCAGCCGCCAGACCAGGCAGGTCATGAGCGCGACGGCCAGCAGCAGCACGCGTGTCGCCCAGACATTGGCGCGGTCCGGGTCCCCGGCGGCCAGCGGCCGGAACGACCTGACCAGCAGGTGCCGATAATAGTTCCGCCCGGTATACACCAGCATCAGAAAGAAGGCAATATACGACCCGGCCCGCTGCCAGCCCTGCCAGCCGCCAATCCAGTCGGTGGACAGGTTCATGCCGACCGTCACCATCGGCAACGCCACCAGCACCCAGCACAACTGCGACAAGCCCAAGGTCAGCGAAATCTCCGTGCTCAGGAAAAACGCGAAGGCGACGACCAGCGGGAACACCGACAGGTACAGCAGGTTGGAGCCGTACTGAACCCGGAACAGCTGCGGCCAGACCTGGGCAAAAGGCGACAGGCTCCAGCTGAGGCGAATCGGAATGTAGTAGTCGGGGTACCACACACACAAGCCGTTGTTGACCCGGATGACCACCAGAACCACGAACCCGATCCAGAACAGCCGGCTGCGGAAAACGGCCGGCAGCAGACGGCCCGGGGTCTGCTCAATCAGGCTGGCGTTGAATTCGGCGATCGGAAAACTGAGGAATTCGTGGGCGGACCACTGGCGGTAGGTGATCAGGGCCAGGCAGACGCTGGCCAGGGCGCTGAGCAGCACCAGCGGCAGCCAGGTCCGCAACGGCGGCCACCAGGCCTTCCAGGGCACCCGGGTGATCTTCGACCACAGGCGCTGGCTCCAGGGCCGTTCGTCCACCACGCCTTTGGGAGCGCCCATGATGTAGCCGCCGACGGTGCGCTCGTAATTCTCCTCGGTGACCTCGACCAGCGCCTCCTTGGGCGCGTAGCTGAGAATGTCATTCTGGCGCCACCCCGGTGTCACCCGGTCCCAGTGAAACGGCATGACCATCGTGTGGGTGAACTGCTCGAGCAGGCCGCGTCCCGGAATGCTGCAGGACGCGCTCCACAGCAGCACAATCACCGCCAGCTCACCCGTCCGGAAGGCGTAGCGCGGCCGCCAGAGCCCGAGCGCCGGGTTGACCAGCAGCACGACCAGCGCGACCAGGCCAATGACGATGATCGGCAGCAGCTGGCCGTTGGTGAAGCTCTCCAAGCCGAGAACGCAGTCGTTGATATAGCCGCAGGAGGCTATGAAAATCGCCCCCAGAAAACCAATGAATAGACTGCGTAATGACATGTAACGATCCTACAATGAATAAACGGCAAGGGATGGTCGACGGAACGCGGGCCACCCCATCCGGCAACGTCTTGATACAGGACGCCTAAGGGCTGGACCATGACGGGGAAAGTTTGATACAATACAAGAAAAACGACAAAAAACAAGAGCCGTTTTGGACTTTGACGCAAAAACGCGCGTGGCCGTTCCGGCCAGGAGACCGCTGGAGTCAATCCGACCGATGGGACGTATGGGACGTATGGGACGTATGGGACGTATGGGACCAACAAGACTTGTTTTAGGGTTCGGTTTAGCTTCGGGCGACTTCAGTAACCCAATAGCTTTTTGTCCCAATGTCCTATTCGCCGCCCCATACGTCCCATACGTCCCATATGTCCTATACGTCCTATACCACCGTCCTATAGGTCCCATGTTTCCAGTCAGAGTTACGCATAAGTGAAGAACATTGGTCCTATAGGTCCTAAAATACGTCCTGTAAACATCCGTTTTCAATTGCCTAATTAGTTCTACTCCAGATCGATCAATTACAAAGGGTGCTGTTTTCATGCGGTCGGCGCGGGCTGGTCGGAATGATGTATCAGGTCTTGAATCCGTCCGCAAAACCAGCGCAGGCGAAGATTTTATGATTGGCCTTCGGAAAGGCATACTTGGGCAAGTCATCGGCAAGCGCCCAGACATGCGGCCGTTCGGTGACGACAACCGGCATGCCGGCTTCAGTCAAGCGACAGCAATAGGCGTGCATGGTCAGGCGAAAATGACTGTAGGCGTGCCGAATGACACCGATCAGGGCGCCTGCCTGGACATTCAGGCCTGTTTCTTCGCGGACCTCGCGTTCCACGGCCTGGACTGGCGTTTCGCCGGACTCCAGCTTGCCGCCGGGGAATTCCCACAACCCGCCCAGCATCTGCCGGTCGTCCCGCCGCAAAATCAACAGCCGCCCACCATGAAAAATCAATCCGACGGCGACGTGGACATGCGGCATGGCCCGACGCGGCGACCGCTGCGGGTACGCCGTCGGCTCGCCGAAGGCGTAAGCCCGGCAGAACCTTTGCAACGGGCAGTTCCCGCACAGCGGCTGCCGCGGCAGGCAAACCATGGCTCCAAGGTCCATCTGCGCCTGGTTGAACGACGACGGGTCCGACGTCTGCCGGATGACTGCCAACAGATGCTCATAGACGCGCCGACGCAGGACCGGCGAACTCACCTCCCCGTCATCGGCCAGCAGTCGTGTCTGCACTCGCAGCACATTGCCATCCACGGCCGGATAGGGCCGGCCAAACGCGATGCTGGCAATCGCCGCCGCCGTATAGGGGCCAATGCCGGGCAGGCGCGCCAATTCCACCGGGTCGTCGGACAGGACGCCGCCATCCGCCGCAACCTGTTGCGCACAGGCCTGCAGGCGCCGGGCGCGGGAATAGTAGCCCAACCCTTCCCATCGCTTCAGAACCTCAGCGGTCTCCGCCGCCGCCAGGGACGCAAAGTCGGGAAAGGCGCGGATGAACCGCGCGAAATAAGGGATGACCGTCGCCACCTGCGTCTGCTGCAGCATGACTTCGCTGACCAGCACGCGGTAGGGCGTCGGCTCGCTGCGCCAAGGCAGCGCCCGCTGGTGCTCCCGAAACCACGCCAGCAAAGCATTGACCGCCGCCGTTTCCAAAACCGTATTGACTCCTTGCATATCTATCTGAAAAAAGCGCCCCGGCAACGCCGGTGGCCATCAGCCTTTGGCTGTTCGGCAACGACTTTGGCTTGTCGCCTGCACGGCCGCAAATCGTCGCCGGCAGCCATCCCGCTCTCTCCTCAAAAAGGAAAAGGGCGTCACTTCTTGTTCTGCAGTTTCAAGATGAAGTCAATGGCCTGATGCCGCATCTGCTCCGCCACGCCGCGGTCATGCGACTTTTTCACCACGACCTCCGCCGGCGCCGCGGCCAGGAAGTCGCGCGCGGCCACCGCGTCGGCCGAATCGCCGCCGGCCAGGCGTCGCAGGACGTCCAAATAGGCCAGGTCGGTCATGCCTTGCCGGAAGGCCTCACTCCGGATGCTGGGAATCGACTCGTCGCCGCTGCGATACGTGATGCCGCCGTTCGCCTTTCCTTTCCAGTTCGTCGCCCCGGCCGTCCCGTGCGGCGCGTCACAGAAGATGTACAGCCCCACGACCCCGGCGTCGAACTCCAGAGCCCGCCAGGCATGCAGACGGTAGTAGCGGTACAAATCCTCGCGCAACGAGGTCGAACAGCTGTAAATGCCATAATGCTGCCCCGGCATGGAACGCAAGTCACGGGCCAGTTCGCGATACGCCGGGTTGGACAGGTGCCCGCCCCAGATGCAATGGTCGTTGATATAGGGCAGGAAGCGGCGAATGGTGTCAGGCGTATGGCCGAAGTTGGCGGCCGCCCAGGTGATGGACAGGCGGGCCTCCGGCAGGGTCTCACGCGCAATCCGGCAGACTTCCAGGTCACGGTCGAGGTCCTTGCCGTTCGGTTCATCAAACACTTCGATGGCATAGTCGTCCTGGTCGACGCCATTCTCCCGCAGCAGTTTTCCCATCGCCAGCAGGTTGTTTTTCCAGGCCAGGCGCCATTCGGGGGTCATTTCCTTGATCGTCTTGGGCAGATACTGCTTGGCAAACACCGAATAGGCGCTGAAGCCCACGATGAAGCGCGGCCCGCCCTCCAGGCCATGTTTCCGATACCACTCCAGGCGGGTGCGAAGCGCGGCCGCCACTTCCGGCAAGTCGCCGTCAACCAACTCGCCCTGGTCATTGAATTTGAATTTCAGCGACCACGGGTTAATCATCAGCAAGCGTCCGCCCAGTTCGGCCTGCATGAGGAACAGGTCCTCGGTGTCGCCGCGGCCCATCAGCCAGGCCGGCAGGGCCGGACGCGTCGACAGGGTGATGGGCAGCACGGTGAGCAGCAGCGGAAAGTCGCGGGCCTGGCCACGGTACTTCGTGGTGCCCTTGGCAAAACCGCCTTCGCCCTGCAGAGGTATGACCCGGATGGCGCCGGGGTACTCTCCGGGCGCCACGCCGCGGCAGTCGAAATCCACCCAGACCACGCCGGTTTCGCCGGCGGCGATGGTGACCGTGCTGATCTGATTCATGCGCACCAGGGCATCATAGCGACCGCCGGCCTGGGCGCCGTCATCATCCTTCATGGCCACGGCTTCGCGCAGAGTCACCTGCGCCGACGGGAAGTCGTTGCCCAAGCCGTGTGCTTCGAGGCCATAGACGTTCCCGCCCGGGTGCAGCAGCACGCGATAGGCGACGGCCTGGCGTGTCCGGTTCGTAATCGTCAGCGGCAAGGCCTGACGTTCATTGACGGCGGCCTTGACCACCATCGGCTTCCGATTGTCCAGGACCAGGTTTTCCACCCACGGCTCCAGGGGCAGGCTGAAGTCTCCGGTCACCGGCATGGTCCCCAGCACGTACGGCTCCTGCTGAAAGCGCAGTTCCTGGTGTCGGCGGCGCAAGCTCCGGCCCAGGTTGACCAGGTCGCCGATGGCGGCCTGGCCCGCGGCGAACTCGTCCCATTCCGCGTTGAGCGCCTCGGGTTTCTCGCCCAGGCCGGCCAGGATGCGCCGGGCATAGTCCTGGGCCGTGCCAAAGACCAGCAGGCCGTACTCGCTGACTTCATGGAAGCCGTTGCGGACCGGCGCCCAGGACGACAGCTCCCCTTGACGCTGGCGGCAGACGTTGAAGGCGATAGTCTCTCCGGCAACGGGCATTCCGATGAAACCGAGTTCCCGCAGCGGAATGGCAAATTCCGCCCGCCACCCATCGGCCTGCACCTCCGGCTTCGCCTCCCACCGGTCATATTCCATCATTTCCCCGGCGCCGTTGCCGCGGTAACGGCCACCTCCCGCGCCGAGCACAAACTGCGACAGCAGGCGGTCCCTGGCACCTTCAACCGGGCCGAAGAACACTTCGACCACATCACCCGACCAGACCTTGCTGCCGTCCCCGCGGTTTTCCGCCCGAACCGGCGCGGGCGACGGACAGAACACGTCGAGCAACAGGACATCACCTTCCAGCCGAAGACTGAAACGGCTGTCAACGTCAGCCGGCTTTCCGGTCTTGAAGTTGATGAAGCCATCGACTTCGGCGGCCGGGACCAGCAGGGCCAGCGCGGGCGGTGCGGACGGCGCGGCCCCGTCACCAGCCTCGGCCAAACCGACCGCGGCCTTTTCCTGCACCTGGACATTGTCGATCAGCAGATACTGGCCGTTTTCCCAGCGGAAGTCCTTGACCTGGGCCGAATCCGACCACAGCTTGACATTCAGGGCCGCCCGGCGCGTGTCGGCGCCGGTCCGGAACGTGCCGCGCAGCACGGTCCATTCAGAGGTGACCTGGAAGCCGCCCAGGCTGGTCCTGGCCGGTGTCAGGCCATCCCGCGTCAGGGTGCTGTCACCGGTCCAGAAACAGGCCGCGGCGCTGGCGCTGGGCACGGTGCCGCGGACTTCGAAGCTGAAATGGTACAGCGTTGACGGCTTTACCGGAAAGCCCGGGCGGGGGCCGTCGGCACCGATCATCACATTGCCGTTGAGCCGTCGCGCGCCCGTTTCCGTCACCGCCATTTTGACCAATTCGACCTTCAGGCAACGATTCCAGCTCAAATCCTCGGTATGCTGCGACAAGGCGAACATGCCCGGCGCCCACTCTGTGCGAACCTCGCCGCCGAATTTCTCCGCGTTGAAATCACCATTGCGAACCAGCACGCTGCCGCCCTGCCCCAGGCACACTGCCGACAAGACCACCCAAAATAAACACACCTTCTGCATCATCGTCGTTCTATTCCTCAGTTTGTATGACTTCTATTCTGACAGACGGGCACCATATCCAAAATATACTCACTGCCCCGGCCGTTGCCAGCTTCAGACCGGAAAACTCTTTCATGGAGTGTAATCGGTCACCGATTTATCATGACGGTCAACGTGCGAAATGCGGTGGTACGCGCTTGATTTCAGGCTGCCGTAGGTAATTCAGGCTTTAGCCTGCCGCAGGCCGTCCAGCCTCATTTGCCGAGCATCGTGCCAGGACGGCGACACCATGCCATGGCTCCCTTATCAATCGGTGACCGGTTACACCGATTACATCCTCACAGCCCGCCGGCGATTGCCAATGCGGAAACGATGGAATATGTTATAGGGTTATTGAGTATCGGCATCCACGGGCGCCGGCGCCGGCCGGTTGTCGCCCGACCAGCCCGGCGGTCCGTCCCCCCCATTCCCCCCCCAGCCATCAGTATGCATCGGCGTGACCGCGGCAACGCCTCGGCCAGCAGCACCAAGGCATGTCAACATGAAAATCATCGACGCGCACAACCATCCGGACTGGCATGGCCATGACCTGGGCAAATTTCTGGCCAACATGGACCGAAACAACATTGCCTTGACTTGGCTTCTAAGCTGGGAATGCCCCGCCCACGAGTACAGCAAAGGGTATGCCAAGGCAGTCCCCGACGCGGTCATGGGCTCCAAGACCGGCCCCATACCCTTTTCCCGTTGCGTAGCCTACCGCGAACAAGCCCCGGAACGCTTCCTGCTCGGCTATGCGCCGGATCCGCGCCTGCCCAACGCCTGCGACCAACTCGCCGCCGCGCACGACATCTATGGCGCCCGGGTCTGCGGCGAAGTCAAAGTCCGCATGATGGTCGACGACCGCGACGCCCTCCGCCTGTTCCGCCGCGCCGGCAAATTGAAAATGCCGGTCATCCTCCATCTCCAGGACGAAATCGGCGACCGCGACGGCGCCTGGCAGGAATGGTGGGGCGGTGACATCGCCACCCTCGAACGCATGCTCCAGGCCTGCCCGGAAACCAATTTCCTCGGCCACGCCCCGGGATTCTGGATTCACATCTCCGGTGACGACCTGTATCGCCGGGCAAGCTACCCGCCCGTGCCCTGTCCGGTCCAGCCCGGCGGCAAAGTCCCCGAACTCCTGCGACGCTATCCGAATCTCTTCTGCGACTGGTCCGCCGGCTCCGGCTGCCGGGGATTGACCCGCGACCCGGTCTTCGCCAAAGAATTCCTGGATGAATTCCAGGACCGGGTCCTGTATGCCCGGGACTACTTCGACACCCAGCACCAGGACTTCCTCAACAGCCTGGGACTGCCGGACGCCATCCTGGAAAAAGTCTACCACGCCAACGCCGAAAAGCTGGTCTGCCTGGATTGAACCTTGCCCCACAACACGCCGCCGCGCCCCGAGCCCGGCGGCGTGACCATTATTCCCGCCATTCCACCCCCTTCACCCCACCCAACTCAAGAGGTTCCTGCACATGCGTCTGACCCTTCTCGGCACTGCCGCGGCTGAAGCCGTCCCCGCCCTCTGGTGCGAATGCGACGTCTGCGCCACCGCCCGCCGGCGCGGCGGCAAAGACGTCCGTCGGCGCTGCTGCTATCTGCTCGACGACGACACCATGATCGACTTTGGCCCGGATGCCTTCTGGCAGACGACCCAGGCGCAGATCGACCTCACCGCCCTGAAGCGCCTGATCTTCACGCATCCGCACATCGACCACCTCAACCCGACCGAGCTGTGCTGGCGTCGACGCGGCTTCAGCAAAGTCACCAAACCCCTGACGGTCATTGGCCCGGCCACCGTCTTCCAGGCTATCATGGCGCACGCCGGCGCCCACAATTCAGCCAGCGACCTCGCCGAACTGCAGCTCAACCGCGTCAACGCCGGCCATGGCCAGGAACTGACGGACGGCGACCTGACCATCCTCCCGATCGCCGCCAATCACGCCCCGGGCAAGTCGCCGCTGATCTATGTCCTCAGCCGCGGCGGCAAAAGCCTCCTGATCGCCAACGATACCGGCTGGCTGGCCGAGGAATCCTGGCAGCTGCTCCGCCATCGTCATTTGGACGCCGCCATCATCGAATGCACCTACAGCATCAAGTTCCCGGACCAGCGCCAAGGCCATCTCGGCGCCAACGCCACCGTCGCGTTTCGTGACCACCTGGTCGAACTGGGCTGCCTCAAGCCCGGCGCCACGGTCGTGGCCAACCACTTCTCCCACAATGGCAATACCCTGCACCAGGACCTGGAGGCCTTCTTCACCCCCAAAGGCATTGCCGTCGCCTATGATGGCATGGCCATTACCTTCTGAATCGGCGGAACCGTCCCGAAACGATTGACAACGAAACCATGCCGACGCCAGCGGGCCAGCGCAACCACCGCCGTGCCTTTTTCCCAATGACCATCCGACCGGAAAAAACGGTTGCCCATTCCGGTTAACCTCCACCCCAACAGCGAAGCGGGTCATGAGCACACACAACCTTGCCTTGAACACGGGGGCCGCCCTCATCGTCGACGTCCTGGCTCCGAAAATCTTCCGCCTGCGCCTGGACGCCTCCGGCCGCTTCCGGCCAGGCGCCCTGGAACGCTACCGTGTCCTCCGCCTGGACTGGCCTGACTGCCGCGTCACCATCCATACCGACCAGCTGACGACCACCCTGGCGACGCCGGAAGC
>CAYOUR010000013.1:26649-29227 GCA_964407145.1 uncultured Lentisphaeraceae bacterium
TGACGACGGCCGCGGCCGTCCTGACGGTCCGCGCCACCGACGGCGCCTGGACCCTCAGCCGGCCCGACGGCGCGACCATCCTCCGGACCGCCGCCCCGCCGCGCGGCGATGAAAACACCGGCTTCGACCTGGAACTGGAACTGCTCCCCGGCGACCAGCTGTACGGCTTCGGCGATGAGACCAGGACCTGCCTCGACAAACGCGGCCACCAGAATGTCATGGCCATCACCAATGTGACCTCCTACACCCCCATACCCTTCGTGTCCTGCTCGCGCGGCTGGGGGCTCTACCTCAATACCACCTGGTTCCATCGCTTCGACGCCGGCGCCGCGGACCCGAACCGACTCGCCTTCCATGCCGACCACGGCCAGCTCGAATGCTTCCTCTTCGCCGCCGACTCCCCGGCCGAGGCCCTGCAACTCTACACCGCCGTCACCGGCCCGTCGTACGTCCTGCCCAAATGGAGCTACGGCATGACCTTCGTCTGCGATGAGCGCGAAGTCCGGGCCCGGGACATCCTTTACGAAGCCTATGAATTCCGCCGCCAGGGCATCCCCTGCGATGTCATCGGCCTGGAGCCGGACTGGATGGAAAACCACTACGACTTCACCGTCGACAAACAATGGAGCCAGAAACGCTTCCACATCCCCTTCTGGCTGAAAGGCAAGAACCACGGCACCTTCTGCAGCACCCTGCACCAGATGGGATTCAAGCTCAGCCTCTGGCTGTGCTGCGACTACGACCTGTCCGAGTACGAAGAAATGCTCATCAACAACGGCCGCCCCCCCGCGCCCCTGCCGGCCGAAGCCGGCGACGTCGCCGATGACATCATCAAAGACCCGCATTTCCGCCCTCTGGCCATGGACAAGCTGACCAAAACCGGCGTGCCCTGGTTCGAACACCTGAAACCGTTCGTGGACGACGGCGCCGACGCCTTCAAGCTCGACGGCGCCAACCAGGTGATGTACCACCCGGACCGCAAATGGCGCAATGGCATGGACGACGCCGAGATGCACAACCTCTACCCCCTTCTGCTCGCCAAGCAGATGTGCAACGGCTTCACGGAACACACCTCGCGTCGCGTCCAGGTTTTCACGCCCAGCGGCCATGCCGCCATCCAGCGCTACGCCGCCATCTGGGCCGGCGACACCGGCGGCGGCGCCAAGACCATCCCCGCCCTCCTCAACCTCGGGCTGTCCGGGCAATCCAACGTCTGCACCGACATGCAGGTCTTTGACCTGGCCGGAATCCACTACGGTTTTTTCCAGGCCTTGGCCCAGGGGTTCTCCTGGCATATGTACAACCAGCCCTGGTTCCTGCCGCCGGACCAGTTCGCCGCCTACAAGTTCTATGCCCTCCTGCGCAATCGCCTGACGCCGTACATCTACGCCGCCGCCCACCAGGCCAACCAGACCGGCCTGCCCATCATGCGCGCCATGCCGCTGGCCTTCCCGCAACACCCGGAAACCAGCCAGTGCCTCCAGCAGTACATGTTCGGCGACGCCTTCCTGGTCAGCGCCTTCACCGACCAGGTCTTCCTTCCCGCCGGCGACTGGTACGACTTCTGGACCGACAAGGTGCTCCACGGCCCCGGCTGGGTCAAAGCCGAGCACCCGGCCGACCGCGGCGGCGGCCTGTTCGTCCGCGCCGGCGCCCTGATCCCCATGCAGGAACCCGCCGCCTTCGTCGGCGCCACCACCCCGGAACTGCTCACCTGGCAGGTCTACCCCGGTCCCGACACCGACTACACCCTGTACGAGGACGACGGTATCTCCCTGCTCTATGCCCAAGGACAACTCGCCGTCACCCGCGTCACTGGCCGCGACACGCCCCAGGGCTACCGCGTCACCATCCACCCGCGCCAGGGCCGTTATGACGGCATGCCCGCCATCCGCCGGCACCGCTTCACCGTGCACTCGCCCCGCCCCTTGACCATGATCGCCCCGGAAACCGAACAGCTGGAAAAGGCCGAAGCTGTGTTCGCGCCGACAACATGACCAGCGCCTCTCCCCGAAAAACACAAATACTTTGGTTTTTAAGGCCCGGAAAATGGCAAAAACCTTTTTCCGGGCTATATTTTTAATTCCCCTGTCAGGGCTTGCGATGTCTCCCCCTCCCGGCCCGGCCAGGAGTCTTTTTTTATATCTTCAAGACCGAATCAGCTCATACACCACCTCCAACCCAGACAGGAACCAGCATGTTTGACCCCAAAGAAACCGTGTACATCGGCAGCGCCCTGATCCTGATGGTCGCCGGCATGGGCATGACCTTCATCTTCCTCCTGGTCCAGATTCTGTTCACCAACCTGAGCTCGAAAATCTCCGCCCGGTTCGCACACCTCATCCCCGAACCAGCCCCCAAGAAAAACGGCAAGCCGACGCCGGCCAAAACGGCGCCGCCGCCCGCCGCCGCTGATGAGGGCGAAGTCGTCGCCGCCATCGTCGCCGCCATCCACGCCGCCCGCTGAACCACCTTACGTCTTCCAACTGTCGCCTTCCCCATCCCCACCCCCAAATACGAGGACACCTGCCGATGAAAAAAATCCGCTTCATGGACACGTCGTTCCGCGATGGTTTTC
>CAYOUR010000014.1:0-1294 GCA_964407145.1 uncultured Lentisphaeraceae bacterium
GCCGTGAGGTGTTGGGTTAGGCGGCATGAAGACCACGACACGTCCTGGTTGTGGCAAAAGACCTTCGCGGTTGCAGCGACCAGCGGCTTGAGTTATTGATGACAGTCCAGTGAAGGCGCGGTAGACCACCGGGAAGTCGATGTCCACGCCAGCTTCGACCAATTGTGTGCTGATAACCCGGACCGGGCTTCCTGCTTTGAGTTTTGCCTTGATTTCCGCGATGACGTGCGAGCGGTGTGCGCCACACATTGTCGCTGAGAGGTGAATGGTGTCGGTTGGCATCAAAGCATGCAGGTCCCGGCAGTCGCGCCGGGTATTGACGATGCAGAGCACCTGGTCATATTTTATTAGTTCGGCGGCGATCTCCTGCCAGGTCAGTCGGATCGTGCGCGTTTCTGGGAGCACAAGCTCCGTCCGTTTCAGGCTGCCGTATAACTCTAGTTTTTCAGGGATGATTTCTCGGACGCCATCCAATCCAGGCAGGGCAGGTTGCGTGGCGGTGGACAGGACGATGCTCGTCCCGTAGTTCCGTACGAGCTGTTTCATAGCTTCCACGCATGGCAGCAGCAGGCGTGGCGGGAGGAGCTGTGCTTCGTCGAGAATCACCACGCTTTGGGCGATATTGTGCAGTTTACGGCAGCGGCCGGATTTGCATGCATAAAGTGACTCGAAGAACTGGACATTTGTAGTGACAATGACTGGGGCGTCCCAGTTTTCCGTCGCCAGGCGGGATTGCTGTGTCTCCTTTTCGGGGCTGAAGTTGGAGTGGTGCTCCACCACGTTCTCTGCGCCGATGGCTTTACGCAGGACATCGGCTGTCTGCTCAATGATGGACGTATAGGGAATGACGTAGATAATCCGTTTCAGGCCATGAATGATGGCATGTTGAAAAGCGAATGCGGTGCCGGAGAGCGTTTTGCCTCCGCCCGTAGGAACCGTCAGGGAAAAAAGTCCTTGCGGCGATTTCGCGGCGGCTTCGCAGGACGCCCGTATTTTTGCGCGGATTTGATTAACCGGTGTGTTTTGTGCGGATGCCTGTTTGGCATTCAAAGCATCAAAGAACCGCGGCGCAAGAGCCTCCAGTGTCGGGTATTGCGTTCTGGCGGCGGCATCGTCAGGTGTCATGAAGGCCTCGGTGTCCAAGAAATCGGCATCCACCAGGCATGAATAGAGCATCCGGAGCCAGAAGCTGGAGTCAACCAGCAACATTTTCCAGGGTGGAGCAGTTGGAGTCAGGGTCGGCAGTTGGAGAGAGGTTTGCGTGGCAATCCAGGAAGCCACTTCTGGTTCACGG
>CAYOUR010000014.1:1333-29011 GCA_964407145.1 uncultured Lentisphaeraceae bacterium
CTCCTGTTCCAGGCGGATGGAAAGTGCGCCGGCAGGCGTGACGCCGCCAGTCCAATCGGGCAGTCCCGCATGGTGTCCTGCCACGCAGTAGGCGGCGACGCGTGCCAGGACGCGTTCGCAGGAGGATTTTGTGAAGTTCTCCATGGCCCATGCTGCGCCAACTCCGGAATGTGAATGGTCTGCCCCGTCGTAGCCGTCATCGGTCAAGCCATTGGAGGCTTTCAGGTAATCTTGAAACGATCGCCTTGCCTTGCCGACATCATGGAGTTCACCCAGCCATTTTGCCCAAAGGGCAGATTTGAAGGACGAGGCGAAGTCTGCCGCCATCCTGGCCACGGCAGTGGAATGGTCTTCAAGTGTTTGCCATTCGTCTGGCGGAGCGTTTTTTTTGCTATGTGCGTAATGATTCATGCTGGAATTCTGCGTAGTGGTGTTTGTGCGGGGATTTGCCGTGTGGTGAAACAGAGGGACTTTTTCTATGTGTAGAGTCTTGTTGAATAGCGGGGGGGCATCCGTGTTGGCAGCTCATGTCGTCAGATGACCTCGTCCATGACCTGCCATCACTATGCACCCTCGTCTGTGCCATCTAGTGTCCCAGGTTTTGTTTTTTAGGGGTTGGTCGGGTGATTTTTGAGGATTTTTTGGCCGATGTTGGTGATGGCGGTGATGAGTTCGGGTGGTTCGAGGGCTGCGGCGTCGCCTTTGGCCCAGAGGACGTACTCGACGGCTTCGTAGAGGGGTATTTGTGAGAGAGTGAGGATGAGAGCGCCGTCGGGTTGTGGCGCGATGAGCTGTGGTGTGGCGGCGAAGCGTTCGCGGGCCAGGCGGGCGAAAGCGGGAGCGAAGCGGATTTTGACGGTTGGGATGGTTTTGAAGGTGAAGAGCGGGCCATGTTTGAGAGATCGTGCGGCGGGGGAATGGTTGTCGAAATGGCGTGGTGTCGGCTGGGCATTTTGGATGCGGTGGATGGCGAGGACGCGGACGTTGCGGTTATGGTTGTGTGGTGGTTGGCCTGGGGTGGTATCCTGGGCTAATCCCTTGATGTACCAGGCGCCATTTGCCCAGGCGATGAGATGCGGTTCAAAGATTTTGTGGGAGGCTTTGCCGTTGGCGTCGCAGTAGTCGAGTGCCAGTTCGCGGCGTGTTTCCCAGGCTTTGAGGACGGTGTAGAAGTGGGCTGGGCTGACGGGTGTCGCGCTTTTGTAGAGAACCTGCAGGTTATCGAGGAGGGTTTCGGGGTCCAGCCCGCTTTCGTGGTGGGCCAGGAGGGCGTTGATGGCCTGGATGCATTCCTGGCGGAGTGGTTCGGGCATGAGCGTCAGGGCGAATTGCTGGCTGATGAGGGTGCTGCGCATGTGTGGCGGTGTCACCAGGAAATGGTCGTTGTTCCAGGCTGGGTCTATGAGACAGTAGCCTTTTTCGGACGTGTCGTAGCGGATGGGTGCCTGATAGGTGTTGCGGAGGCGTTGGATATCGCGCGTGAAGGTCTTGCGGCTGATGCGGGGGAGTGCTCCGGCGGGGTCTTGTTTTTGGATTTGCTGGAGGAGGCGCTGGTGGTTGGGGTATTGTTTGAGCCGGAGCATGGCGACGATATGCACGAGTCGTTCGTGCGCGTCCTTGGTTACTGGCATGCCTGCCTCCTCGGTTGTTGCTATGGTCAATCGGGCGAACGCGAACGGATCGGCTGTTGTCACGCAGGCCGCTGGCGGCGATATGAGAGGGGGAAAAGGTACTATAACCGGCAGGATGGTGTTTTACATGTTTCTTTCAACTTTTTTCTGTCCTCCTCGGCCAGTTGGCAAAAGTTGGCCGTAAGCAACGGCAAGAGAAGTGGAATAAATGTCCATTGACGGGATAGAACAGGAATGGTTATTACTCTTTAGGAAGTCTGCTAAATGGACGTGTGTTGAAGGGGAAGCAGGCGGCATTTCCAGTGTGGTTATGGTTGTGGTGTCTGCATGAGGAGCGATTTGGCATTTCGGGCGGCCTCAACGGATAGGCCCGTCATCGGATTGTCTCTGTCAAGTGTCATTTTACAGGCGGAGCCGCGTGGTACCTTTTTCGTCCTGGCATCATGGGGCTTCTGGTTTTGGCATCCGGTTATGTTTGTCAGGTCATTCGGGGTATTTTTGTTCAGGTTGCGAGGGGGTCTTTTTCCATTCCGCCCCACTGCGTGTCTGCGAGGCCATGCAAATTTTCGTTGAAGAATATTGGCCTGGGGTTTTGGGGATGGCCAGTGTATTCGTGGCAGTCTTCCGGTTGGTGATAGGTCTTTCAGTTCAATGAATCGTCATTGTTGGAAGCGCGCAGGTCGTTGGATGGTCGTTGAAGTCTCAGCTGCCAGGCATAAAATATAAAATCATGGGTTGTAAAAGTCAGCACGCTGCATTAGTGTATTTCGGCAGGTATTTTTGTGTATGTTTACTTTTGTTAATGTGCGAAGTTTTGGTTAATATGCAAAATGTGGTGATGAAGGCTACCGTGCACGTTCATAGGAGATCACATGCTTCCAAGTGGCGTCGTCCGGGTGCGACCGGGAGGATTGCCCTCCGGGTTCCCTTGCCCTTCGGGCTTCGGTCACCCGGGGTTATGTTGGTTCAGCCCTCCGGGTTGCTTCCGTTCTGGCTGCGATGTTGTCTATCCTTATTCCCAACTGCCGGATTGGTAGTCTGTTAAAAGTAAATATGGAGATCTCGCCTGTCCCGCGCCTTCTTCCATCACCACATTTTGCACATGAACCAAGTGTTCATCATAAAACTTCGCACATTAACAACATATTGAGAATGCCTTTTCGTGGAAACTTGTTATTCACAATCAGGGCATCGGTCAATTTATGGTCATATTGGAGAGCCTATGGGATGGTTGTAAAATGAATTGGGGATTTTGGCGCATGGCCAGGTATTGCACATCGGAAAAGGAGGAAGTCATGAGCAGGAAGACGTCTTTTACTTTGATTGAATTGCTGGTCGTCATTGCGATCATCGCCATTTTGGCAGCCATGTTGATGCCAGCTTTGAGCAAGGCTCGGGAAAAGGCTTCATCGATTTCGTGTGTCAACAATTTGAAACAGTTGTCCCTGATAGCGCAGATGTATCAGATTGACAGCAAGAATTACGCATTCGGTTTTGAAACGTGGAATTCCAAATATACGTATGTGCATGAGCCGCTGACCTGGCTGGAATGGCTTCATTACGAAAATGCCTACGGGGTGGAGTGCAAGAAGCTCATGTTCAATGGCTACGACCGCAACTTGTATGAGATCTCCATGTGTCCCTCAGCTCCCACTGAGAGTCTTGCCAATGCGACTTATTGGCACTCTCCAGTCATCAGCAACTATGGCTATAATGTCTACATCAGCAGCGCCAACCGGAGTACGCCGGCGAACGTCACTTATTTGCGGAAGCTGTCGGCGGCCACCAGTCCGTCCATTGTTTCAACTTTTGCTGACAACTGGGGGTATTGTGAAACAACGGGGTTGCTGCCGACACAGCCGGTGGGGCCATATTGCGGCGGGCAAAAAGTGGCCTGTCTTTATCGCGGTAACCAGGGGTCTGTGCGCGGGTTTGCCGCACACTCCAATGGTCGCAATACGGCCTACTTGGATGGCCACGTTGACACCGTGAACGCAGTTCGGGTCTACCTGCATTCCGGTTTTGAAAACGTATGGGATGCCCGAAACAACAGCTCACTGATTGTGGAACATTGAAAATGACCTGGGCTGCGAAGGGTGGGGCGCATGTCGGTTTTGCCGCCGAGTCGGCGAAGGCAGTCAGGGGTGGGGATGCCATGGCGCCCGGGCCGAAGGCGTGGTATCCAGCATAGTATGCGTGTGGCGTGGCGCCAGCCGTGCCGGTGGCTTTGCCTGTCTGGGGCTGTTTGCGCCATGGGTCAATGTCGCCATTGGCGCGAGGGGGCTCCCCGCTCGGGAAAGAGACTGCTCGGAAAGTCTGACGCCGTGTCAGCAATCTTTAACGCGACGAGGGCGGAGCGTCATTTGCGCTGCGCGTATCCGGGCGGTTATGTGTCGTCCATTCGGGGCGACCGCCACCTGGTCACCGGTCACCGGTTGCCCTTCGTTGTTCCAGCAAGCCACGGGGCCAAATGCTCTGGTTCTGGGTTGGGCGCTTTGGTGGGCAGCGGACAGTGGACGTTAGTGGACAGTGGACAGTAGAGCGAAGACACAGGGAACTGTGGCAAGGCTTCGTCATCAATGGCTCCTGAAACACCGTGATTGGGCGTGCGTGCTGCCAGACGCGTGTTTCCGGCAAATTGTCCCAGCGGAGCGCCGGGTGGTACACTGACCGGTCACGCTACCTGTTTGTATATCGGGCTTTTCCCTGTGCGTCGTGGGCCTGGGCTATCATGTTACGGTCCGGAGGGTCGTCAGCTGGTGGGACCTTGCCAATTCCAGGGCGGTTTCAGTTCGAAACGTTCTGGAGCGCCTTGGCCTTTATGCCGTTATCCGGTGGGTTTCCCGTAGGTGAGGCCCTGCCTGTATCAGGATTGGATTTTCCGGGCGGGCTTCCACAAGAGGAGGCTGCCAGGCCAGGTGAACTGGCCTGGCGTGCCGAAGCGGTTATGGTGCGAACCAGAGCTGCCGGACGCCGATGACGATCATCTGGGCGGCGATGGCGCAGAGGATCAGGCCGGTGAGCTTGCTGAGGATGGAGATGCTGGCCCGGCCGAGCATTTTTTCAATGCGTTCGGAGAAGAAGAGCATGACGCCGATGGAGGCGATGGCGGCGATCAGCGCCGTGGCGGTGATGATTTTGCCGATGACCAGCGGCGTCTCCAGCCCCATGACCATCAGAGTGCCGAGGGTGGCCGGGCCGGCCGTAATCGGCACGGCCAGGGGCACGACGGCCAGGTCCATCAGGTTGTCTTTTTGCAGTTCGGTTTTGGGGTTCTGGGTTCCGTAGACCAGCGAGATGGCGACCAGCAGCAGGAGGACCCCGGAGCCGGTCCGGAAGGCATCCACCGTGATGCCGAACAGTTTCATGATCCAGGTGCCGTAGAAAAAGATGACCAGGGTGACGATGGCGGCGCCGGCGGCGATTCGGACCGCGAGCCGCTGTTTGAGGGCGTGGTCCGAGCCGGCCGTGAGCGTCAGGAACGTCCCCAGGACAAAGAACGGTGTGAGCAGGAAGAACAGCTTCAGATAAAGTGCGACAGCGAGGTGGAGGCCCTGCAGGAAGGTCATGGTGGTTTTCCTCAAAGCAGAAGAGGCATGCTTGGACAGGATGGGCGCGGTGGCTTCTGGCTTCTGGCTTCTGGCTTCTGGCTTTTGGCTTTTGGCTTTTGGCAGCGCGCGGTGTCGGCGGCGGCAAGTGTCTGGTCGGCGCCTGGGCGTGGACAGTCCCGGGGCAACCGGCGGCATGGGCGGCGGGTTGAGGGGCGCCCGGGGCTTGGCCGCATAGAAGCCGGGAGGCGCCGCCATGCCAGGGAAAGCGATAATATACTTGCTTTATCGGGAGACGGTGAGTCGCCGGGCGTGCAAATCGGTCAAAACGGATTATCTTAATGGACGTCGTTGCCAGCGCGGCAGTAGCGAAGAAAAGGCTCCTCGCCCGGCCTGGGGGATTTGGCTTCCGGAGGGTATGCCGTTTCCGGGCGAGGCGGCTGATGTTGATGCATAGCAGTGGGATGTCAATATGATGCAGTTATATAAGGTGTCGGTCACCAATGGGGTCAGCTATGAGTGCATGGGTGATGTCGACCTGCAGTTGGGTGAAGGTGACGTTGTCGTGGTCCGCTGTGAACGGTACCATGACTATGGCGTGATTTCGAAGGTCATCGGCGAGCCGGTTGACAGCGAAGAGGCCCTGGAGAAAGTGCGTCTGCCGAACAGCCGGGGCCGGCGGATTGAAGGCCAGCGGCTGCCGCCAGTGATTCGGCGGGCGACCGAGGAGGACATCCGCCAGGCACGGGAGAACGAGGCCCAGGCGGCCAAGGCGCATCTCTCCACGATGGAGCGAATCAAGGCGCACAATTTGGACATGAAGCTGATTCACACCCACTACGCCCTGGACCGGAAGCTGCTGGTTTTCCAGTTTTCAGCGGAGGGGCGGGTGGATTTTCGGGAGTTGCTGCGTGACTTGTCCGCCTTATTCCGGGTTCGGGTGGAGCTTTTGCAGATTGGTGTCCGGGACGAGGCGGCGGTGCTTGGCGGCATCGGCACCTGTGGCCGGCCCTTTTGCTGCGCCAGCTATCTGACGGGCTTCAGCAGCATCAACGTCAAGATGGCCAAGCAGCAGGGCCTGTCCTTGAACCCGCAGAATATCTCCGGTGCGTGCGGACGCTTGAAATGCTGCCTGCAGTTTGAGGCCGAGACGTACCGCGCCATGGCGCAGGAGCAGCGGCGGCAAAAGCAGGCGGACAGCGGCCAGGATGGCGATTTTGAGTCCGGCGGTGATGTCGCGCCCGAAGGGGTTGACGCCTCCTGCGCCAATTGCCCTGGACATGGCGGCGGGAACGGGTGCCCAAATGCCGCCGGGCCAGCAACTGACCGCGCCAACGAGCAGAGCCGTGGCCAGCGCGGTGACGGTCGTCCCCGCCGGAATGACCGCAGCCGCCGGGGCAATCCCCAGGGTCGCGGTCAGCAGCAGAACGGCCAGGGACGGCAGGGGCAGGGGCAGGGAGGAAATCAGCAGCGCAAAGGCGGCAATCCGAACCAGTCGCGCCAATCCGGTCCGAACCAGGGGAAAAATCAAAACCCGAATCAGGGTCAGAGCCAGAGCGGCGGCGGGCGTTCTGAGTCTGGTCCGAGCCCCAATTCGGCTCAGAGTCAAGGTTAAAGCCAGCCGGGAGCACGTCCGTGGACATTGGGCGTCCGTGGACATTAAGAAGTGTGAGTTTTATTATGGTTTTCACTAAGGATGGTGATTTTTTGGTAATGTGCGAAGTGTTGTGATGAAAGGTGGTTATGTGTCGCCCTTTCAGGGCTTTTTGTTTATGTATCCTTACCCGGGGCGGTGCGGCCCCGCGGGCAGCCTGCCCTGGGCTTTTATGTCGCGGCCCTTCAGGCCGCGGCAAATGCCCCGAAGGGGCGTGACATAACAGCCCCGGGCAAGCACGCCGCCCGGGGTAGAAGCAAATGTTCATTGAGCCCTGAAAGGGCGATACATAAGCCTGTACTACCTACGGCAGGCTAAAGCCGTACTACCTACGGCAGGCTAAAGCCTGAACTACCTACGGCAGGCTAAAGCCTGTACTACCTACGGCAGGCTAAAGCCTGTACTACCTACGGCAGGCGGAAGGTTGGAATGCTTACGGCAGGCTAAAGCCTGGACGACATACGGCAGGCGCTGCCTGTTGGACAGGAATAGAATGACAGCATGAGCGGCGGCAAAGCCGCTGTTGAGTTCAGAATACCGCAGGCCATGCAATCGGAACAACAACCCACAACTCAGGTTCGGGAGCGGCTCGCCGCGAGGATGCTGCGCTTCTATCTTGGCGCCGTGGTGTTCATCCTGCCGTTCAAATTCGGCGGTTTTGTCACTAACGGTGAACAGGCGCACTTTCCCCTGGATGCCTGGGAATGGCTGCTTTTCACCTGTCTGCCGAGTTATCTGGCGCCGGCGCTGTGCGGCATCGGGCTTTTGGGCGCGGTGCTGGTTCATCCGCGTCCCCGGTGCGACCGGGGCCTGGTGGCGCCGCTGGTCTGGTGCTTGCCGTTGCTGGCCGGCGCCGTCGGCCTCCTGCGGACCACCGAGCTTGACTATGCCTGGCAATGGCTTGGCCATTTCGCCGGCGTGGCGGCCATGGCCTGGGCCAGCTGGTGGTGCCTGGCCTCGGACCGGAAAATGCTCGCGGTGCTGTTGAATTGTATGGCTGTCGCCGCCATCATCGTCGCCCTGCATGGCTGGCGACAGCATTTTGGCGGCTTGGAGGCCATCCAGGAAAACATGGCGGTCTTTTCTGCGGAGCAGGGCGTCACCGTCCAGGAAATCATGTTGCAGAAAATGGAGCAGACGCGCAGCTACGGCACCTTTGTCGACCCGAACGTGTATGCCGCACACCTTCTTCTGTGTTTTCCGCTGACGTTGCTGGTGCTGTGTTCCTGGGCGCGTCGCTGCACGCCGCGGGGGTTGAGTCTGGCCTTTTTGGTGGGCGGCGGGCTGGTCTTGTTTGGGGGCGCCTTGCTGTGGAGCGGCAGTCGCGGCGCGGCCATTGGCCTGGCCGCCGGGTGCGGCCTGGCCGTCTGGCATTGGCCATGGCTGCGGCGCTGGCGCTGGCATTGGCTGCTGCCGGTCGTGGCCGTTCTTCTGGCTGTGACGGCCCTTGCCGTGCTGTCGCGCCATAGCAGCCGCGACGGTTTGAAGTCCGCGTCGGCACGTCTGGAGTATTACCGTGTGGCGGCGCGGCTTACCCGGCAGTTTCCGCTCACGGGCGCCGGGTTGGGGGAGTTCTTCCCCTGGTATATGCGTCTGAAACCGCTGCAGGCGGAGGAAACGCGTGACCCGCACAATCTTCTGTTGTCCATGGCTTCGCAGTGCGGTCTGGCGGGGATTCTGGCGGCGCTGGCCATTGTCTGCCTGCCGTTGTTGCTGACAGTGACGCCTTTGGACGAGAAGCAGAATCTCGCGTTGCGCACGGCCGCCTGCGCCGGGGCCGGGGCTTGGGGCATCCATGCCTTGTTTCAATTCAACGAACTGATTCCGGCGACGGCCTGCCTCGTGCCCCTGGTCGGGCTGCTGGGCACGCTTCGAGTTTCATTGGCGGCGCCGTCCGCCGGTGCGGCCGGCGCCCCCGCCGATGTGGCGCCGGCGGCCGCAGCCGGCGTGGCCGCTGGCTCCGGCACGTCGTCTGCGTGCGGTGGCCGTGTGGCGCCGGCCTGGTTGCGGGCTGGGCTGGCCGGGCTGGGTTGTCTCGCCTGTCTGCCGTTGGGCCGGGTTCCTGGTGAGCGGCTGTTGCAGATTGTCCATGCGCGCCGCGACCTGCAGCCGGAGCAGGCGGTCGCCATGCTTCGGGAGGCCAGCGGGCGCCTGCCGCGTTCGCCGGCTCCGCCCAGATTGCAGATCGAGGTCGGTCTGGCTTTGCGGCAGCTGGACGTCGCGTTGGAAGGCGCAGTGGAAATGGCCCGCCGCGTCCCGCACCGGGCCGCCGCGCATCAGCGCCTGGCCCGTCTGCGCATCTTGCGCGGCGAATGGGATCTGGCGGCGCAGGCCTTGGACCTGGCCGCGCATTGGTATCCCGGGGACGGCGACGTCTATCTGCTCCGGGCCTTGAATGCTGTTTCCCGGTCTGAGAGGTCGTATCTCGAGCGTTTGCGCTGGTGGGAGATGACCTACGCCGCCCGTGGCGTCGCCAAGGACGATGGCGAGGCCGTGGTCGTCAGCATTGTCAGTCCGGAGACGACGTTGCTCCGTGATTTGTTCGCGACCGTGCCGCTGACGTATGAAGACGGCCGGCCCATCCGTTTTGTTCTGGAAGGCGAGTAATGTTTGCGTGTGGCAGCAGGAACGAGGCTAGCGATGAAGAACGGTCATGACATCGGCGTGGCAGTCGTCTTTTCCGGGCCGAGCGGTGTCGGCAAGTCGACCGTCTGCCGGCATTTGTGCGAACAGCTGCCCGGGTTTCACTTTTCGGTGTCGTGCACGACTCGGGCGCCCCGTCCCGGTGAGACGGAAGGCCGGGAGTACTATTTTCTGACGCGGGAGGATTTTCTGTCCCGGCAGGCCGCCGGGCAGTTTTTGGAGCACGCGGAGGTGCATGGGAATCTTTACGGCACGCTTCGGAGTGAATTGGAACCGCGGGTGCTGGCTGGGGACGACGTGATTCTCGACATTGATGTCCAGGGCGCCCGGCTGACCCGCCAGGCCCTGGCCGGGCGCCAGGAGCTGGCGGCGGCTCTGCTGCTGGTCTTTCTGGCGCCGCCGTCACTGGCTGAACTGGAGCGGCGGCTGCGCGGTCGTCAGACCGAAAGCGAAGAGGTCATCAGCCGCCGGCTGGCCAATGCGGCCCGGGAAATGGCCGCCTGGCGCGAATATGATTATGTGATCGTCAACGACGAGGCGCCGGCCGCGGCGGCCAAGTTGGCCGTCATTGTGCGGGCCGCGCATTGCCGTTGCGCCCTGATGCGAAAGGAGCCCTGGGACCATGCGTAAAACAGCTGATTCACAGCCGGAATCCCAACGGTCGGCGGCGAAGCCGCTGCTGGTTTTGGGCGTCACCGGTTCGATCGCGGCCTACAAGGCCGCCGATTTGACCAGCCGGCTGCGCCAGGCCGGCCTGGACGTGCAGGTGATCATGACCGCGGCGGCGCAGAAACTGGTGTGCCCACAGACGTTCTGCACCTTGTCGCGGCATCAGGTCATCACGGATTTGTGGTCGATGCCGGACTGGCAGCCGGGTCATGTGGAGCTGGCTCTGCGGGCGTCGGCTCTGCTGGTCATGCCGGCGACGGCCAATGTCATCGGCAAGATGGCCCATGGGATCGCGGATGACGCCCTCAGCACGTATTGTCTGTCGCATGCCGGGCCGGTGTATGTGGCTCCGGCCATGAATCCGCGGATGTGGAGCCACGCGGCCGTCCAGGCCAATGTCCGGACCCTGGTCGAACGCGGCGTGCGTTTCATCGGGCCGGTGGCGGGGCCGGTGGCCTGCGGCGATGACGGCGTCGGCCGCCTGGCGTCCCTGGACGACATCTTCGCGGTCATCACCGGTGAATTGCTGGCCGGGCCGGCCGGCTGAGCGTTTTTGTCGTTTTCCGGGCGTGTCGGCCGCTGCAGCGTCACGGCGCCGGCATCCGTCCGGGGAGCGGGCGGCTTGACGGGCCGGGCTTGACGGGCCGGGTTGTTTTTTGGGCGATGTGCCATTATCGTATAGGTTTGTTTTTTCGCGTTGTTTTTTTTGCCGCGGCCTGCCATTGTATCCCCATCCACTTCGTTTCCCCTAGCCATAAGCAGCACGCCATGGATGACTTATTTCGGAAAAAGGATTTGCGGGTCACGGTTGTGGGCCGGAACCTCGAGGACATCGTACCCCTGATTCGCCTGCATCCGGTGACTTTGGTTGACGACGCGCCGGACCTGGTGATTTCGCACGGCGGCGACGGTTCGCTTTTGGGGGCTGAATTGAGCTTTCCCGGGGTGCCGAAGTGTCCGATTCGTGACCGTCGCCAGAACCCCAAGTGCCCGCGCCATTCGGAGTTGACCACCTTGGCCAGGCTGTTCAATGGCGAGTTGCACAAGAGCCATCTGGAAAAGCTCGAGGCGGTCACGGAGAGCGGCGACCGGCTGTATGCCCTGAACGACATCGTGCTGACGCGTCAGCTGGCCTCCAGCGCCGTTCGTTACCGCATCTGGATCGACGGCGAGCTGTTTCGCGCGCAGGTGGTTGCGGACGGGCTGGTGGTGACCACGCCGTTTGGCAGCACCGGCTATTACCAGAGCATCACCCGGGGCAACATCCAGGCCGGCATTGGCCTGGCTTTCAACAATGCCATGGATCTTCTTGGACATACGGTCATCCGCGGCGAGGCCCGGCTGACCATCCAGTTGTTGCGTGGTCCGGCCGTGATGATGGCGGACAACAATCCGCGCCACCTTGAGCTGGAGACCGGCGCCATGATTCATGTCCACGTCATTCCCGAGCGCACGCCGGTCTACGGTGTGGATGTCTTCCGCTGCCTGGATTGCTACCATCTCCGCAAGGATGGCGTGGCCGAGCCCGCCAATCCGTCCTGAATTGAGTCGTTCCGGCCGCGACGGGGCCGGTGAAACCACCATCCTCCGCCAGCCATGGCGTTCCCTGGAAAGGGTCATTATGCCTCTAGTCAATTTTGTTTCGAGCGGCGTTGTCGTCTTTCTGCTGTCATACCTGGTGGGCAGCATCCCGTGTGGTTTTCTGATCGGCAAATTCAACGGCGTCGACATCCGTCGGCACGGCAGCTGCAACATCGGCGCGACGAATGTGCGGCGGACGTTGGGTAAGGACTGGGGCCTGGCCTGTTTTGTTCTGGACTTTCTCAAGGGGCTGCTGCCGGTGTTATGGATTGGCCATGGCGTGGCGGTGAACTGGCCGGTCGGTTTTGGCTGGGGCGGGATCATCGCCGCGATCGGCGCGGTGCTCGGCCATGTTTTTCCCTGCTGGTTGCGTTTTCGCGGCGGGAAAGGGGTGGCGACCAGTCTGGGCGCGGTTCTGGGGGTGGCCTTCTGGCCGGTGCTGATCGGCGGCCTGGTCTGGCTGGCGGCTTTCCTCACGGTGCGCATTGTGTCGATTGCCAGCATGGCGGCCGTGGTGGGCATGGCGCTTTCTTCCCTGGTCATGCTGTGGGTCGGCGCCGGCAGCATGCATTGGTCCATTTCCCTGCTGCTGGTGGTGATTGCCGCCCTGATTATCATCCGGCACAAGGACAACATCACCCGGCTGCGGGAAGGCCGGGAGCATGTGTTTGTGAAAATCAAGCAGCCGAAATGATGCGAGGTCAATGATGTGGAACCGGAACCTGGCCTTAGTCGTCAACCTGATTGTCCTTGCGGCGGTGTGGGCCGCCGCCGCCGCCACGGCCCAGGAGCCGCCGGCCATCCCGGGTGCCAGGATGCTGCCGGACGGCAATCTGCAGGTCGGGGACATTACCATCCGCCGCGCCGCCGGGGAGCTGGCCTTTCCCGCGGAGGTCGTGCTGGAAGCCGGGCCGTTGGAAGTGATCATCGCGCATCCGCATGGGCGTCTGCACGAGACCCTGCTGAAAACCGAGGTGAAGGCCCTGCAGGTCCAGACCATGCTGTACCTGCTTGGCGCCGAAAACGGCTCGCGTCTGCCTCAGGACGACGCCAAGCAGGGCACGTTGGTGGACATTGACCTGGAATGGACGGATGCCGGGGGCGTCAAGCACCGCGAACCGATAGAGAACTGGATTCAGGACCGCCGCACGGAAAAGGCGATGCGGCGCATTGGCTGGGCCTTTGTCGGCTCAGTCATCCGGGAAGGGCGTTTTCTGGCGGATGTCGAAGGCAACGTGGTGGTCAATTATTCCGTGGGTTCGACGGTTCTGGACGTGCCGGACCCGGAAAGCCTGGCGGATGACACGTTGCATTCCGTGCGTACGGACGGCGTTCGCGCCGCGGGCGGCGCCGGTTTGGCGGTGACCGTGGTGTTCAAGCCGCGGCGCCAGGGAGGGCCGTCCGTGGGACAGGACGTCACCGGGCCGGCGGGCGGCGGGCGGCCGGCGGGCGGCGGGCGGCCGGCGGGCGAGTGACGCGTCGGCAGCTGGCGTTTCGAGGGTCGCTGGCGGGCGGTGGCCGGTGGCGTTTTGCCGTCAGCCGCGTCCGCGGTCGTGCCGGCGGCCTTTCCTGGCCGTCGCGCGTTCGTCCGGCAGGCAAATCAATTTAGTCCATGGCATGATAAGACAGGATGGCAGCAAGATGGATTACGCGTGTATTGAGCAAGGCAGCATCACGAGTGCGACCGACTTTCTGGCGGCGGGGGTCACGGCCGGTCTGAAGCGCAGCGGCGCTCCGGACATGGCTTTGATTTACAGCCGCCGCCCCTGTGTGGTCGCCGGGGCGTTCACCAGCAATCTGTTTGCCGCGGCTCCGGTGGTTTATGGCCGTGAGGTCCTCGCGGGGGGGGCGCCGGTCCGCGCCGTTCTGGTCAACAGCGGGAACGCCAACGCCTGCACGGGGGAGCGTGGTCTTCGTGATGTCCGGGCGACCGTGGCGGAGGTGGCGGCTCTGCTGCAGATTCCGGCAGGTGAAGTCCTGGTGTCGTCGACCGGGCGCATTGGCGTGCCCATGCCCATGGACGTGATCAAGGCCGGCGCCGCCAAGGCGGTCGCCGCGTTGAGCGAACAGGGCGGCCTGGCCGCGGCCGAGGCGATCATGACGACCGATACGCGGCCCAAGCGTCTGGCGGTGGAAGTCGTCATCGGCGGTCGTCGCGTCGTCATTGGGGGCATGACCAAGGGCGCCGGCATGATAGCGCCGAAATTGCGGATGTCGCCGCCGCAGGCGACCATGCTGGCGTACGTCACCACGGATGCCGCCATATCCCGCCAGGCCCTGCAGGCCGCCTTGGGCGCCAGTCTGGACCAGAGCTTCAACCGCATCACCGTTGACGGCGATACCAGCACCAACGACACGGTCATTGCCCTGGCCAACGGCGCGGCCGGCAACGACCCGATCGACGTGGGCACTGCCGAATTCGCGGTTTTCAGCCGGGCGTTCACGCAGGTGCTCGGGACTCTGGCGCGGGAAATGGTCCTGGACGGCGAAGGTGTCACCCGCTTCGTGGAAATCAATGTCGCCGGAGCCGGGTCAGACGATGACGCCCGGCGCTGCGCCGAGGCGATCGCCAACTCGGCCCTTTGCAAGACCGCCTGGTTTGGGGCCGACCCGAACTGGGGGCGGATTCTCTGCGCGGCCGGCTACAGTGGAATTGTCTTTGACCCGGCTCGGGTCAGTCTGTCCATGCAGGGCGCGCCTGTGGTCAGAAACGGCCTGGACGCCGGGACGCCGGAAGAACATCTGGCCACCCTGGTCGCGGCCAAGGAGCTGCGCATTGACCTGGACCTCGGCTCCGGCAACGGGAAATTCACGGTCTGGACCTGCGACTTGACCTACGAATACGTGAAAATCAACGCGGATTACCATACGTGACCGGGCCATGGCCGGCCCAGCAGGACGGGGCTCATCGGACGAATGCGGTCCAAAGAGAGTGGTTCGTCAGCCGCGGCGGGCCGTGGGAGATCTTGCACAGGAGCCGTCAATGCGTTTGAACATGGAGCCTCGCCCGGTGCTGGCCGTATGCCTGAATCCGGCTTGGCAGAAGATTCTGACTTTTCGTCGTCTGCGTCATGGTGAGGTCAACCGGGCGACGATGCTGCAGGAATGCGGCGGTGGCAAAGGCGTGAACGTGGTCCGCGTCCTGCGTCGTCTGAAGTTGCCGGCGGCGGCCGCCGTTTTCCGCGGTGGTGACAGCGGCCGGAAGTTGCTGGCGGAGCTGACGGCTGCCGGCGCCGAGGTGCTGTCTGTTGCGACTTCCGGCCAGACCAGGACCTGCATCACCGTCATCAGCCAGGAAAACCGGGAGGTGACAGAGTTGATCGAGCCGTCGAACCCGGTCACTCCGGCGGAGACCTCCGCCCTGCGGGAGTTGCTGGTTCCGGCCTTGGGGCGTTTCGGGGCTGTGGCTTTGAGCGGCACGACGCCGCCCGGGGTGGATGGCGGGGTCTATGCCGGCGTGGCGGCGCGTGCCCGTGCCGTTGGTGTGCCCGTGGTCCTGGATGCCGTCAAGGACATCGAGGAGACGCTGCAGGCCGGGGTGGCCGTATTGAAGGTCAACGCGGGTGAGCTGCGCCAGGTCGCCGGTGTTGACGACCTCCGTCAGGGCGCCGAACGCGTGCTGGCGGACTTTCCCGGGGTGGGTGCGGTCGCCGTCACCGCCGGGCCGGCGCCGGCCTGGTTGTTTGTCGGCCGGGAGGTCTGGCGTCTGACCCTCCCGGAATTGCCGGGGGCGATGGTCAGCGCCATCGGCGGGGGCGACTGCACGACTGCCATTCTGGCCCGGCGTCTGGCCGAGGACCATGACCTCCGGCGGCTTCCCGATTACTTCCGGGAAGCGCTGGCCTGCGCCAGCGCTTCGTGTCTGACCGAAATTCCCGCCGTCTTTGAGCCGGAAGTCGCTTCTGGTCTTTATGCCCACGTGGCCGTCGAACGCGTGACATGACGGCGCCGGCCGCTGTCCGGCTTGACCGTTGGCTGACGCCGCGCCGATAAATCATCCGCCGGCGTTTGATAACACCGCAAGGGGGCATATAGTGAATGGCACGGGGTGTTTTTGGGGGAGGACACCTGGAACAAGCTGCTTTCCGGCTTTGGCCTGCGGGCTGATTCGAGTCAGGCGCCGGATGGGCATGGGTGGAAGCCGTTATGGCATGTTCAGATGGCGAATGCTGGCGCCGGGCCGTGAGTTTTTCATCGCCCCCGGCGGCAGCCCATTTTTTTAGGTCTGGCGTCACCGCGGCGGCCGGTCTGGTGTGCGCCGTGGCGGGTGGCCGATGCCCTTGTGTTCCGACCGGTCCGGTGCCGCTTAGCCCGCCGCCGTCGGTTTTCCTGCTCATGACGCCGGCCATTTCGGTCGTGTCTGGCGTCATGGCGATGATTTTGGCCGGGCGTGTCCGTATTGTTTGGAAGACTGTTTTATCTGGGCAATGGCCTGGCGTTGGTGGCCAGGCGTGCTTGCCGGTCCTATAAGCTGTCAGTCAGTCAAGCGGAGGTTGTGGTGATGATCATCGGGGTTGTGAAGGAGATCATGCATGGCGAGGGTCGTGTTTCTGCCACACCGGAGACGGTGGCCATGTATTGCGCCGATGGATTCCGGGTGCTGGTCGAGAAAGGCGCCGGCGCCGGAGCGCTGTTTTCCGACCAGGACTATGCCCAGGCCGGCGCGGAGCTGCTGGATGGGCCCGCCGCCGTGTACGGCCAGGCCGACCTGGTGCTGAAAGTCAAGGAGCCGCTGTTCAATCAAAAACTGGGCCGGCATGAGCTTGATCTGATGCACGCCGGGCAATGCCTGATCACCTTCATCCATCCGGCCTCGCCCGTCAATCACGACATGGTCCGGACCATGGCAAAGCGCGGCGTCATCGGTCTGACCCTGGATGGCGTGCCGCGCATTTCGCGGGCGCAGAAGATGGACGCCCTGACGTCGATGAGCACCTGCGCCGGCTACAAGGGCATGCTGATAGCGGCCAGTGACTTGACCAAGTTCATGCCGCAGATGTTCACGGCCGTGGGCATGATCAAGCCCTGCCAGGTGATGGTGCTCGGCACCGGTGTCGCCGGGTTGCAGGCGCTGGCCACGGCCAAGCGGCTTGGCGCGGTGACCCATGCGGTCGACATCAGGCCGGCCGCGGCCGAGCAGGCCACCAGTCTTGGCGCCAAGATCGTGCCCAGCGGCATCCCCGCCGAGATCGCGGTTGCCCCCGGCGGCTATGCCAGCCACTTGTCGGAGGAATGGCTGGCGCGCGAGCGCGACGCCATCCGGGAAGCCGTGTCCGGGATGGACGTGATCTTCTGTTCGGCGCTGGTGCCCAGCCGCCTGGCGCCGGTGCTGCTGACCCCGGAGATGGTGGCGTCCATGGCGCCAGGTTCGGTTATTGTCGACATTTCGATCGACCAGGGCGGCAACTGCGCGTTGACCGTTCCGGGAGAGACCTGCGTGAAGCACGGCGTGACCATTGAGGGCATCAAGAACATCCCCGGGATGCTGCCGACCAGTTCGACCTGGATGTTCGCGCGCAACATGTACCAGCTGGTGAAGTACCTGGTGCGTGACGGCCAGATGGTCCTGGACCGGAACGACGAGATCGTGGCCGGCATTCTGACGACGCTGGACGGCGAAGTCGTGCACGAGGGGGCTCTGGAAGCGATGGGAGGCCGGTCATGAGCTTCTACTGTCTTTGCGCGCTGTTTGTCGGCAGTGCGGTGGTCGGGTATTTGGTGATTCGGCAGGTTCCGTCGTTGCTGCACACGCCGTTGATGTCCGGCATGAACGCGCTGTCGGGGATTACGGTCCTGGGGGCCCTGTCGGCGGCTGTCTGGGGGAATTGTTATCTTGCTCTGGGGGCGATTGTGTTGGCCATGGTCAACATTGTCGGCGGCTTTGGGGTGACGGACGTCATGTTGAGGATGTTCAAGGGGAAAAGGACGGCAGGCGATGACTGATACGGCGTACTTGGCGATCGGCATGTTGGCGGTGGCTGGCGTATTGGCCGGCATTGTCGCCATGAGCCGGGTCCGGAGTGCCCGGGCCGGCAACGCCCTCGGGGCTTTTTCGGTGGCCGTGGTGGTGGTGGCGACCTTGTGGAGGCACGACTTGTTCATGCATCGTGGCGTGATCGGCGCTTTGGCCGTTGGCGCCTTGCTGGGCGCGACGGTGGCGTTGCGGGTGAAGATGATTCAGATGCCGCAGTTTGTGGCGCTGTTGAATGGCCTGGGCGGCCTGGCCAGCGCCCTGGTGGCGCTCACCAGTCTGCAAACCGCCGCCACTCTTGAGCGGCATGCTTCGCTGGCGGCGCTGGCGATCGGCCTGGTGACGGCTTCCGGCAGTGCGGTGGCGGCGGGCAAGCTGGCCCGGATTCTGGGGCAGCAGCCGGTGGTGTTAAAGGGCCACACGGTGGTGGTCAGCGGGCTGCTGGTCGCCATGGTGGCGTCGATTGGCGCGCAGGCGGTCTCGCCGTTGATCGTCCTGGCCGTGTGGTTCGGGGTGCTGTTTTCGATCCGGGTGGGCGGCGCCGACATGCCGATCACCATTTCGCTGCTGAATTCGCTCAGCGGGGTGGCCGGCGGGGTGGCCGGCATCGCCATTGGCGACCCGGTTCTCACCTGCGTGGGCGGCATTGTCGGAGCCTCGGGACTGCTGCTGACGCAGATCATGAGCCGGGCCATGAACCGCAGTCTGGTGAGCATCCTTCTTGGCCGTGGCGCCGGAATGGCGCCGGGGGCGAAGCCGGCGCCGCCGGCAACGGCCAGCGCCAAGGCCGCGCCTGGCTCGGCGGTGGCGCCTGGCTCGGCGGTGGCGCCTGGCTCGGCGGTGGCGCCTGGCCCGGCGGTGGCGCCTGGCTCGGCGGTGGCGCCCGCGAGTCCGGTGGCTGCCGCACCGTCCGCCGCGTCCCCGTCGTCAGCGCCGTCCGCCGCGTCCCCGTCGTCAGCGCCGGGTGGTGTTGCCGTTCCTGGCGGCGGGCTTTCGGCCGCGCCGGGAACGGGAACGGGAACGGGAACGGGTGCGGACCGTTCTTCGCGTCTGCGGGCGATATTACGTTCGGCGCGGGACGTCATCATTGTGCCGGGATATGGCATGGCGTTGGGTCAGGCCCAGGCTTCCGTCAAGAAGTTGGCGGATGCCCTGGGTGCGTCGGGTGTCAGGGTCCGTTACGCCATTCATCCGGTTGCCGGTCGCATGCCCGGGCATATGAATGTGTTGCTGTGCGAAGTCGATGTCCCCTACGAGCAGCTGTATGAGCTGGATGACATCAATGGCGACTTTGCGTCGTGTGATGCGGTGATCGTGGTTGGCGCCAATGACACCATCAATCCGGCCGCGAACACGGCCGAGGGCACGCCGATCTACGGCATGCCGGTTTTGGCGGTTGGTGATGCCCCGCATGCGATTATCTGCAACCTGGATGACCGTCCGGGGTACGCCGGCGTGCCCAATCCCCTGTATCAAAGCAGCAAGAGCATCATGCTCACCGGTGATGCCAACGCCACGATTGCGGAATTGCTGGGTCTGTTGCCCTGAGCCCCCGTTGTCGCCTGACACGGTCTGAGGAGAAGCATTCAGGAAAGTCGGAGAGCGCATGAACGACCGCCACGTCTATGTCATGTTCACCATGGACGTCGAGATTGTTTCGGGGGGGGCGACGGCGTCCGGGCCGGGCAGCAATGCCGAAGGCGCTCAGCGGGTGCGGGAGTACATGGAGGTCTTGGGCGAGCATGGCCTCACGCCGACTTTCTTTGTCGACCCGCAGCTTGGTCCGGAGCAGGCCGGGTTGTTCCTTGACCTGCGCCGCCGCGGCGCGGAAGTGGGAATGCATATCCACGCCGCCAAATTCTCCCAGGACGGCCGCCGTGACGAGCTGGGCGCGCTGAACGCCGCTGAGCAGCGGGCGATGCTGCAGCGTGGCCTGGACTTGTTCGAGCGGCATTTCCAGTTTCGGCCGCGGATTTTCCGTCCGGGGTGTTTTTCCGCCAATGATCACACCTACGGGGTTTTGGCCGAGCTCGGTTTTGAGGGCGGCAGCATCAGCATTCCCGGCCGGGTGTGGCTGGAGCGCTATTGCGAATGGTCCGGGGCGATGCCGCATCCGCATTACGCGAACGCCGCCATGCGGCAGTACCCGGGTTGTCTGCCGTTCGTTGAAATCCCCCTTTCGGTCGACCGTTCACAGTTGCGCCGCCACCCGCTGGGCTTTGACTACTACTTTGATCTTCGGCCGGGTGATGTCTATCAAAGCGAAAATGTGGTGTTCCGCGATCACCGGCAGGTCCTGGAGAACATTGTCCGGCAGCTGGCGGAAGAAAAGCCGCTTTTGAAGACGATCGTCATCGACGTGCACAATGACCGCGATTTCCGTGATTTGTCGACGGCGCCGGCCCGGCACCTGCAGACGATTCTGGAAAATCTGTCGCCGGTGCTGTCGGCGCATGGCCTGGCCATGGCCAACGCGACCTACAGCGAAGCCATCAGGCTGTATCGGAGTTTGGCCGGGGACCCGCCCCGGGCAGTGGGCAGTGGACGTTAGTGGCCAATAGTGGACTTTGGCAGACAATGGACAGGGGACAATACATGCCTTGTCAACGCCGGCGGAGTGACGGATAAATGTGAATGTATGTCCCATGCGTCCCATGGGTCTATGACGGGTGATGGCGAGCTGGCGACAAAAAACGGTCGGTCAGAAGGGAGGCGGTCACGATGACAGACTTGGCGGCAAGGCCCGACTTTGCGCGGGTCCAGGCGGCGTGGGGGCAGTTCTGGGCGGGGACGCTGAAACGTCCGATCATTTCGGCGGTGATTCCGAAGCCCGGCGTCGAGCCGGTGCCGCCTCCGCCCTGGGGGGCGGCGTATTCGCGGTCAGCTGAAAGCGTGGTGGACCAGGCGCTGCGCTATGTTGAGACGCATCAGTTCCTGGGTGACGCGGTGCCTTTTCACACGCCGTCGGTCTGTATCGGGTTGTTTGGCGCGTTGCTGGGCGGCCAGATGGAGGAGATTCGGGAAAGCTGGGGCGTGGACACGCGCTGCGTTCCCTTCCTGCGCAGTCTTGACCATCCCGAACAACTGCAGTTGGATCGGCAAGGCGCCTGGTGGGAAAGGTATTTTGGCTTGTTGGACACCTATCGCCGGAAAGCCCGCGGCGTGTTCGTCTATGGCGAACCGACGCCCTTGTACAATCTTGATTACTATGCCGAAATCCGCGGCGTGACGGAAGCCATGCTGGATTTGTATGACGACCCGGCCGGTGTGCACCGCGTCATGGCCCGGCTGCATGAGATCGTGGTGGAGATTCTGGAGGCGCAGAAGCCTTATTTTGAGTACGACCTCTGGGGCAGCGTCACCCGGCACGGCTTTTACAGCCGGGGGCTGACCGGCGTGCCGCAATGCGACTTCGGCTACAGCATCGGCCCGGAGCATTTCGACGAGTTCGCCATGCCATACCTGCGCCGCGAATGCGCCCTGCTCGACGACATCGAATACCACCTCGACGGCGTTGGCAACCTGCGGCATATGGATTCGATTTTCAGCATACCGAACATCAAGGTCATCCAATGGGTGCCGGGCGCCGGCAAGGCCCGGGACTGGACGCCGCTGTACACGGACTTCGCCAACCGCGGCAAGGGCCTGTATCTCGGCGTGCGCATCGACCAGGTTGAGGACTTCATGCGGCGGTTCCCGCAGGCCCCGCGCATGTTCCTGTCCGTGCACGCGGAAAATGCCGACCAGGTGAGTCGACTGATGGACAAGCTGGAAAAACAAGGCGGGCAGTAGGATGGGCCGCGCGCGGTCGCGGCGGGGCCGTGGCGGCTGCCAGGTTGCGCGGGGTGAGGTGACTCGGACGACAAGAGTTGTTGAGCAGCAAAGGCGAGGTGAATGATGAAGACGATGCGAGGCGTGTGGTGTGTGTTTCTGCTGGCCGCCGGGGCGTTGGCAGAGGGATTGTTGCATAACCCGGAGCTGGTGACCAATGCCCGTGGGGAAATCATGCATTGGCTTTCCGATGCCGGGGTGGCGACGCCGCTTCCCGGCCAGGGGCCGGATGGGCGCAATGCCGTCAGGCTCAGCTTCGCCAACGGCCAGGTCTTCAAGCAACCAGCCATCACCCTGGTCGCCGGCGAAACGTATCGGGTGAGCTCATACATCAAAACCGCCGACTTTTCCTTTCGACGGTGCGGGATGGTGGTCTGGAACCAGGGGTGGCAGAAGGACGCCGGCATTTCCCCGCTGCCCAATCCCTGCCCGGAATGGACTCTGGTGCAGGCCGAGGTGACCTTGCCGGAAAGCAGCAGCGGCATGTATACGTTTGGATGGTACGCCCTCGACGGCGGCGGCGAACTGCTGGTATCGGCGCCTTCCCTGGAGCCGTTGACCGACAAGGCCCGGGCCGGCTCCCAGCCGGCCGTGATTTATGAGGACAGCAAGCGCCTGATTCCGATTGCGCCGCGGTTGTCCCAAGTCCCGGTCGGCCGGCCGGAGCTGACGTTCAGCCTGGTCGCCGAGCTGGCGCCGGCCGAGCACGAGGTCCGCGCCCAGGTCCAGCCGCCGGGCGTCGACGCCTTTCGGCCGCTTGGCGTCTTTCCCCTGGGCGATGGCGACGTCAGGGTCCCCTTGGGCGCGGTCTCGCCCGGTTGGGGGCGGGTCCGGGTCGAACTCGTCAGCAAGGCTGATGGCGCCGTGCTTTCCAGCCATGAATACCCTTTTCGCGCCATCGTCCCGACGGCGCGGCCGGCCAGTCACCAGAAGCTCAACCAGCTGGTGACGGAAGTCATCAATGTCGAACTGGAAAACAAGACCTACGAGTTTGTCAACCCGCGGGCCGGGTGGGTCTATATCGCCTTGGAGCCGTCGAGCTTGACCGGCGAGGCTTTTCTGGACGACAACCCGCTGGCGGTCGTCAAGCCGCGTGCGGGTGAGGCTTCGGAGACGATGCGCCATCTTGAGCCTGGTTCGCACCGGTTGCGGGTGGCCGGCACGCATGGCGGCCGGCTGCACGTCCGCCTGGTGCCGGAACTGCATCTGTATCCTTTTTTCATGGTGGACAGGACCGACCAGACGCTGTATCGCTGGGACCTGGATTTCTACAAGAAGCACTTTTTCCCGGCTGTCAACTTCATCAACGGGACCAGCCCCTCCGAGCAGGCCTTGCAGGAGGTTCGTGACCGCGGCATCCGCCTGCTCGGCAGCACGGGCTTCACGCCGAAGGGCTGGCGGGACGCGTCCCTGATGAAGGAGCGCATCGTCCAGGTGCTGGCCAATCCGGAAAATGACGGCGTCACCCTGGACGAATTGTTCGCCAATGGCGAGAAGGCCATCTGCCGCGCCTATTCCCAGGCGATGTGGGACCTCCTGGACGAGGAGAAGCTGATTTACACGTGGGTCTGCGGGGGCTATTTCAACGACCGCCGCGCGCATCAGGAGATGTTCGCGGCGGCGGTCAACGTCTCGCGCGGCGGTGGCAAGGTTTTGAACGAGACTTATATCATGACCCAGCCGACCGTGGAGGGCATGGAGGCCTACCTTGATGCCTACCGGCGCTATGTCACGGACGGCGCCCGGCTCGTCGACAACCCCGCCGCCAGCATGATGATGATCATGACTGGCCTGATCTCCTGCGGCCGCTGGAACTGCTACGTCCACCCCGAAGTCGACATCAAGTATTTCTTTGACCGGTTCTACCATCTGCTCGCCAATGCGCCGGAATTCGATGGGCTGTACGGCCTTGGCTGCTACAATTCCGCCCATATTGACGAGGAGACCATGCGCTGGGTCGCGCGGCTGATGCGCCACTACGCGGTCGAAGGTCGCCGCGACCTGCTCTCCGACCAGTATGGCTTCAGCTACCTGCCCGGGCATTTGCAGGACGGTGACTTCGTCGAGGGCTTTGCCCGCTGGCAGCCTCGGCCGGCCGCGGAAGGGACGCTGCAGGCCACCGCCATCGAAGGCTATGGCGGGAAAATCCAGATGCGCCGCGGCCCATTCGCGGGGCGCGGCGATCACGCGGCCGTCTTCCGGCGCCACTTCGGCCAGGCCAACCGGCTCAGCCAGACGGCGACGGGCCTGCAGCCGGGACGGCTCTATACGCTCAGCTATGTGGTCGGCGATTTTGACGACATCGCCAGGATCAAGCCGGAAGCGCCGGACATCCTGTTGCCGGTGTCCCTGGAGGGCGCCGAGGTCATCGACGCGGGCACTTACGTGCACCGCTGGCCGAACACCTACCGCCCCAAGGACAAGCTGGCCTCCCAGGACACGCATCGTGTTCTGTTCCGGGCGTTGCGCGACCAGGTCGTGGTCACCTTCCGGGACTGGCAGGACGATGCCGTCCCCGGCGGCCCCGAAGACCAGCGCCTGGTCCTGAATTTCGTCAGCCTGAAACCGTATTACGAGCCGTGACGGCGGCGAGGCTGGAGGCCGCCAATACGTCAGGCAAAAAGCCTTTCGGCGGCGAGGTCGAGGTTTGCAAATCCCCGACGGCGTATTATAGTAAGAAGCAAATTATCAATTGGAGCAGCCATAACCGACGATTGACCGGCGTCCCAATGGGTCGCCGCATAGCGAGGAGCAGAGCAACATGTCAGTACATCCCAGTCTGAAGACCAAGGGCGCGGTCAGCGAGCGCCGCAATGTGTTGAAGCGCTATGAGCGCATCAATGTTCTCAAGGCCGATGGCCGCTACAAGGATGGCGACCGGGCCTGGGGCTTGCCGAAAACCAAGCCGCAGGAGTGAGAAGCTCTCCATCTCGGTGAACTTTGTCCCGTAAGCCGCATTGTCACGATGCGGCTTTTTTTTCGACTTCATGCCGGTGTTGACAAGGAGGTGTCACGATGGCCTGGAATTATAGCAAAAAGGTGATGGATTATTTTCTGCATCCGCGCAATGTCGGCGAGATCGAGGATGCCGACGGCATCGGCGAAATCGGCAACATCGTGTGTGGTGATGCGATGAAGCTGTTTCTCAAGATGGCCGATGACCACAAGACCATTGCCGACGTCAAATTCCAGACGTTCGGCTGCGCCAGCGCCATTGCCAGCGCGTCGGCCTTGACCGAGATGCTGGTCGGCAAGACCCTGGAGCAGGCGTCGGCCTTCCGCAATCAGGACATCGCCGACTATCTCGGCGAACTGCCGGAGGAGAAGATGCATTGCTCGGTCATGGGCGTGGAGGCGTTCCAGGCGGCTCTCGTCGACATGAAGAAGCGTCATCCGGACTGGGACGTGCCGGAAGTGCCCGAGGAGGAAGGCGAGAACCGCATTGTCTGCCACTGCTTTGACGTGACCGAGGGAACGATTCGCGAGGTGGTCAAGCAGAACCGCCTGACTACGGTCGAGCAGGTGACGCATTATTGCAAGGCCGGCGGGGGCTGCGGCGGCTGCCGGGATGACATCCAGGCGATTCTGGACGACATCAATGGCAAGGCGGAAACCGGACCGGACGCGGCGCCGGCGCCGCCGGCCCAGCTGACCAACCTGCAGAAGATTTCCCTCATCCAAAGCACCTTTGACGAGATCATCCGCCCCGGCCTGAAAATGGACGGCGGCGACGCGCAGCTGATTGATGTGGACGGCGACCAGGTCTACGTCCGTCTGGCCGGCAAATGCGCCGGGTGTCCGTCAGCCGTGCAGACTTTGAAGCACTGGGTTGAAGGCAAGCTGCGTGAGAAGGTGTCGCAGGCCATCACGGTGATTGAAGTCAAGTGAGTGAGGCGTGGCCGGTCGGTTCCGTGCAGTTCTGTCCGGGTCGGCCGGCACTTGGGCCGCCGGGCGGCTGTCGAAAGGCAGAAATGGCGACAGTGACGATAATCGGGGCGGGGATGATGGGTTCCGGCATGAGCCGGCCCGCCCGTGACAACGGGCATCATGTCCGCCTGGTCGGTACGCCGCTGGACCGTGCCATCATCGACGAAGCCAGGAGCACTGGACGGCATGGGCCGTTGAACCGCCGTCTGCCGGAAGGCCTCAGCTATCATCAGATCGAGGAGGTGTCGGCGGCCCTGACCGGCGCCGACCTGGTCATTTGCGGCGTCAGCAGCTTTGGCCTGGAGTGGTTTGCCGAGGCGATTCTGCCGGTGCTGCCCCTGGGGGTGCCGGTGCTGTCGGTGACCAAGGGTCTGCTGGCGCAGGCGGATGGCGCGCTGGTGACGTATCCGCATTACTTCGAAGCCCGGTTGCCGGCGGCCAAGCAGGGCCGGGTCCTGTTCAACGCCATTGGTGGTCCGTGCACCTCGTATGAATTGCTGGACCGCCATCAGACCATGGTTTATTTCTGCGGCCGCGAGCCTTCCTGCCTGGCCTGGATGCGGAGTCTGCTGGCGACCGACTACTATCACATTGCCACCAGCACGGATGTCGTCAGCGTCGAGGCGTGTGTGGCGTTGAAGAACGCCTATGCCGTCGGCGTTTCGTTGGCCATCGGCCTGGCTGAGAGACTGGCCGGGCCGGAGGCGTATATGTACAATCCACAGGCGGCGCTGTTCGGGCAGAGCCTGCGGGAGATGTCCCGTCTGGTCCGGCTGCTGGGCGGGGATGCCGACCTGGTCGCCGGCATTCCCGGCGCCGGTGACCTGTATGTGACGATTTTTGGCGGGCGCACGCGCCGTCTGGGCCATCTGCTGGGCAAGGGACTGTCGTATCCGCAGGCCCGTGAGCAGCTGCAGGGCGTGACTCTGGAATCCGTGGTCATCATCTCCCGCGTGGCCGAAGCGCTGCGGGCGCGGGCCGCCGCCGGGGCCATTGACCTGGACGATTTTCCGCTTCTTATGCATCTTGACCGGGTCATCAACGCGGGGGCGTCGGCCGAAGTGCCCTGGGACAGTCTCCGCTAGGCAGCTGGGTGTTTGCCGGTCGCCGCCGGGGAAACGCCAAAAAGCATCGTACGGCCGGGGCAGGCAATTATTCCAGACCTATTATCCGTTATCGGCACAGAGGGATTTGTGGCAATCGAGACCAGACATCAACAAAGGAGTTCAAGACGGTGAGAAACAGACATAATTTTACCTTGATTGAGTTGTTGGTCGTCATCGCGATCATCGCGATTCTGGCGGCGATGCTGCTGCCGGCCCTGAGCAAGGCCCGCGGCCTGGCGCGCCGGACCACATGCGTGAACAATCTGAAGCAGATCGGGTTGAATCACGCCATGTATGTCAATGACCATGACGACTGGCTGCCGGACGCCTACAAGCTGGACGGGACCCTGTCCGCCAATTGTTCCGGCTGGTATTATTTCATCAACCGCAGCGACATGTGGGTCGGCCTGGGCAAGGTGTTCGCCTACGCCAACGACATCACCAGCCGCGATGCGAGCTATTCGTCGGGCCGGGGCCGTGACAAGCTCTGGTACTGCGAAGTGGCGCAGAGCAGTGACGCCTGGCAGGCGATGCTGGCCGGGGTCAACTACGACTGGGGCGTGAACCGGGACAACCTCTACAGTACTTACACCTACTTCAGCCCCTATGAAGCCCAGACCAACTACAACTACTATGTCCACACCACGGCCTTGAGAAATGCTTCCCCGCGCGGGAAATTCCTGGAGAATTCCGGCTTGCTCAGCCATTTTGCCGCGGCCGGCGCGCCGGTGGCGAAGTGCGGCAGCGCGCGTTCGGGGGTGCCCTGCAACAACACGCATCGCACCGGCACGGTCAACGAGGAGTCACCGACCCTGCGCATTGACGGCTCCGTCTCGGTGTTTTCCTTTCACCCCGGCATGGCGGCGCCGTTCCGGGACAAGCACGCCATCGGCATGTGGTATTTCAATATGTGCCAGTAAAGGCAGACGTTGGGTGGGGCAACGGCACGCTGCCCGTGGCGGCAGGCCTCGGGTTGGCTGCCTGTGATGACGGGCAGCCCTGGCGGGGTTCGTGTCCAGCCGGCGGCATGGGCTGTTTTGAGGTAACCGGTCTCCCATTGATAAAAGGCGTTATGCTTTCCCCGCTGGTGAGGCGAATGCCATGGAAAGCCGATGGC
>CAYOUR010000015.1:0-28680 GCA_964407145.1 uncultured Lentisphaeraceae bacterium
TCGGGGGGGGGCGCTCCGTGGCTGAGACGTTGTGGACTGGCACATCTTATAAAAGCCACTGTCAGATCAACGGGCATTGGCCGCGGCTTGAAGGACGGCCCGCAGGACCGCGCCGCCCTGAGTGATAGGGACTATTTTTGCAGCAATTGACCGGAGCATGGGCCATTGTCTTCCGGGAATTAAAAAAAGGAGGGATCTTGCGATCCCTCCTTGATGGAGACTTGCTCATCTATCACTGACCGGCTGCGACAGGACTTGTAACCCTGCCGGTATCAGTCTGGTCATGATTCTGGAGCAGGCGCCAATGCACCTAAAGGCTTAGTAACCGTTTTCTTCGACTGGGGCTTCCAGCTGGGTGGCGTCCGCCCAGCCGAGCTTGGCCTGGATGGCGGCTTCCTGAGCTTCGGTGTCGCCCTTGTTGGTCATGGTCTTGTTGTACTTCAGCGTCCAGGTGCCGGCGATGGGGGCGTAGTTGATGACGCCGTCATTGCTGACATCGCACAGATCCCACATCGGGGTCGTGCCGCAGGGGCCCTGGTAGCCGAATTCACCGGCCATGGAGCCGCTGATGCTGCTGATGATGTTGCAGGAGCTGCTGGAGCCGGGGACGGCGGCGCAGACACCGATCGAGCCGGGGGTCGACGTGGTGACGACGCTGGCGGTGCCGAAGCCCTTGTTGACGACATAGCCTTCGCCGGCGTCATACAGGTCGGCGACATCGGCATTGCCGTAGTTGTTGTCCAGACCCAGGAAACCGTAGATCAGCATGTTGCTTGGATCGGTGCTGGCGGCCTTGGAGATGACGTGGCCGGGGTTCAGGTAGGCGTCTTCAGCCGTCGGAATCGCGTAGTCCAAGGTCATCCAGGCCGACATGGTCTTCGGAACGGAGACCGCGGGGTTGGAGGACGCGGTGGCGGTGGCGGTGTAGACCGTGGACTTGAACACGGCGGCCTTGGCGGCAACCGGGGTCTTCACCACGTACTTCGCCGAGATCGTGTCGCCATCCCAATATTTCTTGGTCAGGGTGTCGCCCTTGCGGACGAGGTAGGCGAACGGGACGAAGTCATCGCTGGTGACGGTGAAGTCTTCGGAACTTTCCAGGGTGCCGTTGAGGCATTCGAGGCAGAGGGGCAGGACGACGTAACCGGTGATGGTGTCGCTCTTGACGCCGTAGCTCTCGGTCACGTACTGGGCCTTGGGATACGAGCCGCTGCCATCGGGATCGATGGTGCGCAGCTTGTAGATGGCGTCAATGCGTTTGAAGGTGGCCTTGTAGTCGTAGACGGCGGTCTGGGCAATGGCGGCAACGCCGACCACACCCACCAACATGGTGGCGAGAAGTTTCTTCATTGTTTGTTAATCCTTTCTTCGACCTTTTTACTCTGACCGGTGACCGGTCAATCCCTTTGGAACTTTTGCAAAGCTAAACATTAACCATGGAAATGTGGCTACTTGTCCTTCCCATTCCTCCTTTCGTGCCTTTGATCCACCCTTCCCGGCCGTGATCAGTGACATCATGACCGGGACAGGCACACCAGCGTTCAGGAAAAACACAGATACAATACACACCTAAAAATGAATGTCAAACGGTTATCCAAGAAAAAATAGCCAGTGAAAATCAAATTGTTCAGGCAACTGACAGCCAGGCCGCGTGCCTTCACGACCCTATTAAGGCTGAAAAATTAATCTAAGCTGTCAATTGGGTAATGCAAACAGCTTTTCAGTTTTTTATGCGAATGGTCGGGTCGCGCAGCCTAGCGGGGAGGCAATTTTATCTTGGCGGGCAGCCATTGAGGTCATGTTTTTCCCGGGCATCCCTGCGGGAGCGACGCCCACGCAACGGTGCGCCGCCCGTGGCCGTCAGCGTGTTTACATCGCGGATGGCCGTCGGCATGACCGGCAGCGGGGAACAGGTGGAGAATTTCAGGTGACGCCGGCTTTCCGGTTGTTCAGGGCGTGTATTTCCAGCCGCCGGCGCCGGGACTCAGCACTTGTTCGACGTAGGCGCCGGCTTCGGGTGACCATCGCCAGGCCGTGACCGGGTTGGTTTCATCGGCTGCTGGCGTGAGCAGCCGCCAGCCAGCCGTGGCGGCTGAGGTGGCCGGGGCGACGGCGCCGCCGATGGCCAGGGCCGACGGGGTGGTTTCATCGCAGTAGAGCCAGAAGCCCTGGCCTTGCGCGAGCCAGTCTGGGCGGATGAGGGTGTCTGTCTCCGGGTCGACGGCAAAGACTTCCGGCCATACGGCCAGCAGAGTGTTCATCGCCTCCCGGGTCGGGCTGAGCGGCATGCCGAGCAGGTTCCAGCCCTGGTGCAGGGTGATGGCGCCGCCGATGCCGCCGAAGGTGAAGTTCTGGTCGGCGGGCAGGAGATTCACCGCGACCGGTGCGCTGGCCAGCGAGCCGGCCAAGGTGGCGCGGGCGAGAACGGTGACCGGCCCCTGGTTGAATTGCAGCGGGGCGGAATAGTCGTTCCAGGCGGCGCCCGGGTCACTGGAGGTGGCGTAGAGCGCGCCGCCGGTGGGAGAGACGACCGTAATGATCACGGTGTTGCCGGCGTAGGCCTGGGCCTGGGGCGGCAGGGGCGCGCCGTCAACCGCCGCGGTGAGGACCGGTGGTTCGGCCCGGCCAATGGTCAAGGTGGCGATGTCGCTGTCCAGGGTGCCGCCGTCCGGTCGGCTGGTCATGGCCCGGAGTGTTCCTGGCTGGGTGACGGCCAGGCCGTTTTCCGGCCAAGGCTGGTCCGGGATGGCTTCCGGCAGGAAGGTGTAGAGGATGACCGCGTCTGCAGTGGTTGTCGTCGCCTGGCAGAGCACGGTGTCTGGGGTGGATGCATTCAGGTCGACGGCCAAGGCCGGGGCCGCGGCCTTGGCCTGGAAGGCGCCGGTGACCAGGACCTCCGGGCTCACGGCCACTGGGGCGCCCGTGGCGATGCTGTCGAACATCTTGGCTTTCACCGTGCCGGTGCCGGTGAGCACGATGCCGGTTTCGTCGCTGTACAGCGGGCTGCTGGCGGTCGGCGTCGTGCCGTCGGTGGTGTAGCGCAGGTGGTAGCCGAACTCATCCTTGTTGCTGAGCACGTTGACGGTCAGCGTGTCAATGAACACGCCGCGCCGGGCGGCTTCTTCCGGCGGCTCCTCGTCATTAATGGGATTGGGGTTGGGGGACAGGCGGATTTCCAACGGGTCCGGCGTCCAGACAACGTGGTCGAGCCAGATTCGGTCCTTGAAATATTTGATTTCCTCACCGTAGTCGGGGTTGTCGGCCTTTTGCGGTCCGTCGGGTATTTTGGTGCTGCCTTCGTAGTACGGTTCGCTTTTGAAGTACTCGAAGACGATTTCGTGGAAGAAGGTGCCACTGAAAAGGCCACCTGGGGCGAGGCCGCCTTCGATGGCGATTTCCGTTTCCACCCAGGTGTAGTCGGCGCCGTGGCCGGAATCGCTCCAGACGGTGTCGTTGTCGACATAGACATTGAAGGCGTCGGAATAGTCGCAGGAGGTCTTGTAGAGAAGAGACAGCGTGCCTGGGCCGCGCACCTTGAGTAGAAGTCGGCCGGCCTGGCCGTCGCCGATGCCGGTGCTGTACAGGCAGGAGCCGCCGGCGGCCGGCGTCGTGGTGTCGGCGGTTTTGCTGAGCACGGCCCATTTGCTGGCGCCGGAACTGACGGCATAGATGTAGTCGCCATTGTCGTCTTCGGCAAACCAGTAGAAGATGTCCCCGTCCCAGTTCTCCTTGACGAGCGTGTATTTCCAGTATTCCATGCCGACGACTTCGACTCCGGCCGGGCTGTCCAGGGCGGTGTAGGCCTGGGCCGGAGTAATGGCCGACGCCGCCGGCGCCAAGGCCAGGAGCGTAATGATGACCAGGGCGGCAAGTGAACAAAAACTCAACATTAAGCGTCTTGTCATGGTCATAGTGGGTCATCCCCGGAAGCGTTCGCCGGACAGCCGGCTGCTGGATTGTATGAATCGATGGGCCTAGCCAGTTCATGTCACGCCGGTCAATACAAAGACAAGAAGTCTCGGGCCGACAGGTGTGAAAAAACAAGTTTGTCGCTATATTATATGTGCATTATTATATGTTCGTTGCAGACAATTGCAAGCCGGGGAGGCGCGCCAGCCGGCTGAAAATCGGGTTTGACGGCTTTTTGTAATCAATGTTTACGCTGGAGGATTGATCATGTATGTAGGACGCATAGTCGCCGTGGGACGGACCTGCTCCGGCCGTGGCGCCGGGTTGTATCGCGTGTCATCGCGTTCATTTCCCAATCGCGAAGCCAGGGTCCTGGACCGGGCGATTGCGATTGTCCCGAAGCCCGGCTTTGAAAATGACATTCAGAAGAACCCCTATATTGCGTACAACTGCCTGCGGATTGTGCGCGGACTGGCCGTCGTCAGCAATGGCTCGCATACCGACCCGGTGGCGGAAAAGATCGAATCCGGCCTGCCGCCGCGCGACGCCCTGGCCCAGGTGATGCTGGCCATGGACTACGAGCATGACAGCCTGGACACGCCGCGCATCGCGGGGGTGGTGACGCCGGACGGGGCCAGGGGCTGGCTGGCCATTGTCCGGAAGGACGCCCTCCTGGTGCGGGAATTCGCCCTGGAGGCCGGTCAGGCGTTCTATGTGTGCACCTATGAGCGCCATGACCCGTCGCCGGCCCAGAACGACGGCGGCTTCGATGCCGCCACCGCCGAAGACGCCTGCGATTATGTCCTCCGCCGCGGCGTTTTTGCCGACTTCGAAAAACCCGTCTCCGCGGCCTGCGCCCTGGCCGGCGCCGACGGCGTCTTCCAGACGGCGATTGCCTGAATGGTTTGGCAAAAGGCTCCCTGGCCGGAAAACGTCGATTCCGGACACTCTCATGCGCCAGAAAAGTAGGGCCGCGATGCCAGCAGTGACGCTGAATCATCCCGGAGCAGCCCTGAAGGTTGTTCTGGGAGGCAGGCAATGGTTCCGATTGTCCCATGGTCTTCGCTTATGCGTAACCCTGTCTGGATGCATGGGACGTATGGGACGGTAGAATAGGACGGTGGGATAGGACGTATAGGACGTATAGGACCAATATTTCTTGTTTAAGGGTTCAGTATGGCTTTGGGCGACTTCAATAAACCAAGTGCATATTTGTCCTATTGTCCTATTCCACCGTCCCATACGTCATATACGTCCTATAAGTCCTATACGTCCTATACGTCCTATTCTACCGTCCTATGGGTCCCATGTTTCCAGCCCTAGTTACGCATAAGCGAAGAGCATTGGACAGATAGGACGGTGGAATGGACGTATGAGACGAAGTCTGTTTCGCATGCAATGGGGTTGTTCTGGAGCGGCCCCTTGGAGGTCGAACGGCGGCTGGAGTATCGCCGATAAAAAACGACCGCATGGCTGAGAACAGCGCATGCGGTCGGATTTGGACCCTGAAGGGGTGATTGAATCAACGCTTGGAAAGGTTTTCCTTTTCCGCCACTTTGGCGTCCAGCTGAGCCTGCATGGCTTTGATGTCATCGTTCAGGCGAGACAGGTTGGCCTTGTGGATGGCCGCCGTGATGGCATCGCGATCGGCGCCGGAAAGCGTCTTCCAGAATTTCCACGACAACAGCAGGGGGCCGTATTGCTCAAGCAGCTTTGGGGCCTTGACACGCATTTCCTTGGCGTCAGTCCGGCCTTTGGCCAATTTGGCCTTCAGGGCATCATCCATCACTCGTTTTGCCATTTTTTTCTCCTGTTTCAATGCTCTTTGAGGCTTGCAGACGCTGATTGCCCTGAAATAACAGATCAGCATCCCTGAAACAAACGACCTTTGTCCAACATGGAACAAGATAAACTTTTTCGCAGTACGTTGTATATTATAGTACATTTCCCCCGGAAATCAAATTTTTTTTATTGATGTGACATATTGGAAATTAGATATCTGTGGAATTATTATTAAATGGTTAGGAGGCGGAAAATGAATCGTGAGACCTTGTTTTCCCGGCTGTCTCGTCAGGGCATTTTAATTTCAGATGGCGCCTGGGGGACTTTTCTGCAGAAAAAGGGTCTGCAGCCGGGCGATTGTCCGGAGGCGTGGTGCCTGGAACGGCGTGAGGATGTCCTGGCGGTGGCCAGGAGCTATGTCGGCGCCGGTGCGGACCTGATTGAGACCAACAGCTTCGGGGGGACTTGCTTCAAGCTGGCGCATTATGGTCTTTCAGGGCGTGTCACCGAGATCAATCAGGCCGCGGCGGCCCTATCGCGCGAGGCGGCCGGGGACGACGCGCTGGTCATCGCCTCGGTCGGTCCCACGGGCGTGCTGCTGTTGCTGGGGGACGTGACCGCCGAGCAGCTGTACGAGGGCTTCAGGGAACAGGTCGTGGCCCTGGCCGCGGGCGGGGCCGACGCGATTTGCATCGAGACCATGCAGGATGTCGAGGAGGCCGCCATCGCCGTCCGCGCCGCTCGGGACCACACGTCCCTGCCGGTCATCTGCACCTTCAGTTTTGAGTTGAACACGCGCGGCGAATACCGCACCATGATGGGCACGGGGCCGGCCGAGGCCGCACAGGCCGCGCAGGCGGCCGGCGCGAATGTGGTCGGCACGAATTGCGGGAACGGCATGGAGCGCATGATTCCGATTGTGCGGGAAATGCGCGCGGCCTTGCCGGCAACGCCGATTCTTGTACATGCCAATGCCGGGCTGCCCCGGCTGGTTGACGGCGTCGACGTCTTTTCGGATTCTCCGGAGGACATGGCCCGCCTCGCGCCGGCGTTGGCCGGCGCCGGCGCCGCCATCATCGGCGGCTGCTGCGGCACGACGCCGGAGCATATCGCCGCCATTCGCCAGGCTCTGGGCCGCTGACCAGGGCCGGCCCGTCCGCTGTTTGTCGCCGCATAAGGAGCACCATGAAGCATCATGAGTCTGCCGGGCAGGCGGTTCCTGCCGAAGCATTGGTCAATCTGCCACGTCTGCTCACCGATTATTTCACCATCGTCCCCGATGTCGACAACCACGACCAGCTGGTCGCCTTCGGCACCTCGGGCCACCGCGGGACTCCAGGGCGCGGGAGTTTCACGGAAAGCCACATTCTGGCGATTGCGCAGGCGATTTGCGACTACCGGCGGGAAGCCGGCATCGGCGGGCCGCTGTATTTGGGCATGGACACGCATGCGCTGTCCGAGGCGGCGCACGCCACGACCGTCTGCGTCCTGGCCGCCAACGGCGTCCAGGTGCGGCTCGCCGCCGGCCGCGGCTACACGCCGACACCTGTCATCTCGCACGCCATCCTGGCTGACAACCGCGGCCTGGACCGCCGCGACCTGAGCCGGGCGGCGGACGGCATCGTCATCACGCCCTCACACAATCCGCCCGAAGACGGCGGCATCAAGTACAACCCGCCGCATGGCGGGCCGGCGGACACGGACGTGACACAGTGGATTGCGGAACGCGCCAACCGCCTGTTGCGGGACGGGAACCGCGCGGTGCGGCGGCTGCCCCTGGCGGCGGCGCTGGCCTGTCCGCAGGTCCGGGAGCATGACTACATCGGCCCCTATGTGGCCGACTTGGAGCAGGTCATTGATTTCGAGGTCATCCGCGCCGCCGGCATCCGCCTCGGCGCCGACGCCCTGGGTGGCGCCGGCCTGGGCTACTGGCGGCCGATCGCGGAGCGCTACGGGCTGGACGTCACCATCCATCACGCCCATCCTGACGCGACCTTCCGGTTCATGCGGCTGGACCATGACGGGCGCATTCGCATGGACTGCTCCTCGCCCCAGGCGATGGCTGGTCTGATTCGCCTGAAGGACGATTACGACATCGCCTTCGGCAACGACCCCGACTTTGACCGGCACGGGATTGTCACGCCCTCGGCCGGCCTGATGAATCCGAATCATTACCTGGCGGTGGCGATCGACTATCTCTGCCGGCACCGTCCGCAATGGCCGTCCGCCGCCGGCATCGGCAAGACCGTCGTCAGCAGCTGCCTGATCGATCGGGTTGCGGCCAGTCATGGGCGGCGGCTGGTCGAAGTCCCGGTCGGCTTCAAGTGGTTTGTGTCCGGCCTGCTGGACGGCGCCCTGGCCTTCGGCGGCGAGGAAAGCGCCGGCGCGAGTTTCCTGCGCCGGGACGGGACGGTCTGGAGCACGGACAAAGACGGTGTCATCCTCAGTCTGCTGGCCGCTGAAATCACGGCTCGGACCGGCGCCGACCCGGCTGCCTACTACCGTGGCCTGGAGCTGGCCTACGGGACCTTCTGGTATGCGCGGCAGGACACGCCGGCCACCAGCGCCCAGAAGGCGGCGCTGGAAAAAATGCTTCCGGAGGACATCGGCCTGGGCAGTCTGGGCGGCGATCCGATTACGTCGGTGCTGACGCAGGCGCCCGGAAACGGGGCGCCGATCGGCGGCCTGAAGCTATGCACGGATTCTGGCTGGGTCGCCGTGCGGCCTTCCGGCACCGAGGAGGTCTGCAAGGTCTATGCCGAAAGCCGCCGCAGCCAGAGTCATCTGCGGAAACTGCAGCAGGAGGGCGCGGCGCTCCTGAGCCGGGCGTGAGGTGACCGGACACCGTCTTTCACAAAAGAACCACCGATGGACACCGATGAACACGGAGCATCGTTCCGGGAGCAAATACATCCGGCCATGAAAAAAGGTCCGCAGTCATCCCGAGGGCTCTCCAAAATGCCCTGATATTGACCGATTCCCTGCGTGTGAATAACGGTTTTTGCCAAAAGGCATTGACGATTGTTTGGATTGTCCTGACCTCATGATCTTCAGTCCGCCGTCTGCAGTCCGGGCTTTTGCCAAGCCGCCTTCTCCCGGGTTTTCAGCGGACGGCCTTGTAGAGGTCGAAGAAGCGGTCTTCGTATTCGTCGAAAAGGCCGTAATCGCGCAGTTTTTTGCCCAGTTCATCGGCCTTGGCGCGGGAGTCGACGACGGCGAAATCATCGTCGAGCTCCTGCTGGATGGCGCGCGGGATGCCGCGGTCGAGGTTGAGCAGTCCCTGGCGTGACATTTCCCTCGCGTTGAAGGGCGCCGAGCGCTTGATCAGGTCATTGGCGAAGCCGAGCAGGGACACTTCCCAGAACTGGTCCATGCCGATGATGACGCCGCGGACTTCGGTCAGGTTGTCCTGCGCGTCGCGGGCGATCTGGTCGGCCACTTCGAGGATTTCGCCGCCGACGACTTCCTCGCTGTGCTCTTCCTTCTGAAAGGCCAGGCCGTATTGCAGGATGCGGGCGCCGTCCTTCCTTTGCAGCAGGTCCGCAAAATACTTCCTGGCGTCCGGCCCGAAATTCTCCAGGGCCTGGTTGAGGAAGAAATGCGGTGTGACGACCTTGGGGCGGGCGGCGCGGACAATGCCGCTGCGCAGGCGTATTTTGCTTTCCGAATCAAAGATTTCGGACAGCACGGAATAGTACACGGCGGTTTCGCCGAACGTCTCCAGGAGACGCGGCGGCCGATACACGACCTGCGTCATTCTGGCGGCATACCAGAGTTCATTTTGCGTGGGCATATGCTGTATCCTCCTCTCGCCGCGGGGGGGGCTTCAACGCGGGGCACCTTCCAAATATATCGGGGCAAAGGTCATTTGCAATGTCGCCGGGAAAAAAGCCGCGGTCCGTCTTGAAGTTCAGGTTCGAAGAGATGAAATTATGACGTCTGCCTCCTCCTTTTGATTCACCCGGAAAGAGCCTGTTCCGCCGATGATTGCCAATCTGCTGATTTTCGCCGCCCTGCTGGTTGTTTTTGGCCTGGCCGTGTTTGGCGCCTTTCACGCGTTCACGCGCCTCCGTCACCGTCGTGACGGCGGGACGGCGTCGGCGCCGTCGTCATCTTCACCGCCGTCGCCTGGCGGCGGCATGCCGCCGACCGTGCCGGGCGCGCCTGGGGCGCTTGAGGCCCCAACCTTGGTGATGAGCGCCGGTGATGCACCGCGCCGCAATGCCATGCCGGAGCAGATTGACCAGTACCGGGTCGTGTCCCGGCTCGGGCAGGGGAACATGGGCTGTGTGTACAAGGCCGAGACGCCGGACGGCGAAACCATCGCCATCAAGGTCATGCTGCGTGACCTGCTGAAAAGCCGCCGACTCACCCAGCGCTTCAGCAAGGAGGCGCAGGTGATGGCCATCCTGCAGCATCCGAACATCGTCCGGCTGATTCAAAGCGGCGCCTTTGAGGACATGGACTACTTTGCCATGGAATTCGTCGACGGCCCGAGCGTCGACGACCTGCTGGCGGCCGGCAAGCTGAATGTGCATCGGACCATCGCCATTGTCAAGCAGGTCTGCCAGGCGTTGGGGTATGCGCACGCGCTCGGCATCGTCCATCGCGACATCAAGCCGGGCAACATCATGATCGCCCCGGAGGATGTGGCCAAAGTCGTCGACTTCGGCATCGCCCACCTGGACATGGGCGAGGACAACAACCTCACCCTGGCCAACGACGTCATGGGGACGCCGTCCTTCATGAGCCCGGAGCAGCACTACGACTGCATGAACGTCGACCACCGCTCCGACATCTATTCGCTCGGGGCGACGCTGTACCAGATGCTGTCCGGAAACCTGCCCGGCGGCGTGCTGCGCATGGACCTGATCCCCGACGGCCTGCGCGAAATCGTCACCCGGGCGATGATGCCGAAGCCGGAAGAACGCTACGCGAACATCCTCGAAATGTACGAGGAGCTCGTGCAGTTCGAAAAGGGCGGCAATGCCAGCCGCGCCCAGGCCGAGCTGGACAACATCTCCGAGAATGACCGCCTGCGCCAGGTCATGGTCGAATCCCTGTTTCCCAAGAAGGTGCCGGACGCCGCCCGCGCCGAGGTGGCCTCGCTGTATCTCCCCGCCGCCGGCGTCGGCGGCAACTACTACGATTTCATCGAACTGCCCGGCGGACGCCTCGGCATGCTCGTCGGCAATGTGGCGGAAAAGCCCAATGCCCGCTCGGCCATTTTCCTGGCGGTGGTGCGGACGGCGTTCCGCCTGGCCGCGCAACGGGAGACGGACCCCGGCAAGGCCCTGGCCGCCTGCAACGCCTATGTCTCCAAAGAGGATTTCGACGTCTTCGCGGTGATTTCCTACGTGATCTGGGATGGGGCTCGCCGCGAATTGGCCGTGTCGTCGGCCGGATACCGGCCGGCCATTGTCCTGCATCAGGACGGCCGCTTCGAGAACATCGAATGCATGGGCCTGGGCCTGGGGCTGGACCCCGACGGCGAATTCGCCACCCGTCGCCTGCAGCTGGCCCCCGGTGACGTTGTCCTGCTCAGTTCCGCCGGGATGACCGGGATGCTCAACATCTCGGGCGAGCCTTTCAGCGAGGAGCGCCTGCGCCTCGTCCTGCAGGTCAATTCGGAGCGCGGCGCCAAGGACATCCTTGATGTCTTGCGGGGGGCCCTGGCCAGGTTCGCGGCCGGTATGGCCCAGTCGGACGACGCGACCGCACTTGTCCTGAAGGTGACGGCCTAGAGCACCGCCCCGGCCGCTGTTCCGCAACAGTGGCCTGCCTTCCCGGCTCACTGGCGACGGCTGTCACGGCCCCTTGTGCAGACTGGAACTATGGGACGTTGGCATGGAACTATGGGATGGGGCTTGTAGATGCCGCCGGCGCCCGGTAGAACCGGTAAGCCAGGGGATCCGGTTCACTGTCCACTAACGTCCACTAACGTCCACTAACGTCCATTGCTGCCTGCCAGCCCTTTCCCGGCGATTGCCTTCAGGGCTTCCAGGTATTTTTCGCGGGTTTTGGCGACCACGTCCTGGGGCAGAACGGGCGCCGGGGGCTGGTGGTTGAAGCCGACGCTGTCGAGCCAGTCGCGGACGAACTGCTTGTCGAGGCTGGGCGGGTTGCTGCCCGGCTGGTAGGAGGCGGCTGGCCAGAAGCGGCTGGAATCCGGGGTGAGCACTTCGTCGGCCAGGACGAGGCGGTCTGCGTCATCCAGGCCGAATTCGAATTTGGTGTCGGCGATGATGACGCCGCGGCCGGCCGCATAGTCGGCGGCGGTCTGGTACAGGCTGACCGCGAAGTCGCGCAGGTCGCCGGCGAGTTTTGCGCCGACACGGTCGACGAGCTGCTGGAAGCTGATCGGCTGGTCATGGCCGCTGGCCTCCTTGGTGGTCGGCGTGAAGATCGGCTCGTCCAGCTTGCCGGCATTGACATAGCCGGGCCGAAGCGGAATGCCGCAGACGCCGCCCTGCTGCTGGTATTCCTTCCAGCCGGAGCCGGCCAGGTAGCCGCGCACCACGCATTCAACCGGCACGATGCGCAGTTTTTTCACCAGCATGGAGCGCTCGCGCAGGTCGTCGCGGCAGGGCGCCAGAACCGCGGGGTATTCGTTGACATCGGCCGTGATCAGGTGGTTCGGCCGGTCGCCGAACAGTTTGAACCAGAACAAACTGAGCTGGGTCAGCACCTTGCCCTTGTCAGGCACGCCATTGGGCATGATGACGTCAAAGGCGCTGATCCGGTCCGTGGCGATGAACAGTATGGTGCTGCCCAGATCGTAGACGTCGCGGACCTTGCCCCGCAGCGGAGGCGGAAGACCGGGAATGGTGGTTTCCAGCAGCGCGTGGTTGGCGTCGTAGTTCATGTTCTTGGCCTTTCCTGGGCAGGGGGGGAGGACGGATTCGGTCAGCAGTTCGGCGGCAAAAGAGTCTGGCGGCACCGGCGCCAGGGGCCCGGCGCCTTAGTCGGCGCTCAGCCAGGCGTGCGGCGTGATGACCAGTTCCGGGTGGCGGCGCAGATAGTCTTCGGTGGCCTGTCTGGTCGAAATCCCGGTGTCGCGCAGGCGGGTTTCCGGCCGTTGCAGGATGGCCTGCAGGGCCGGGAAGGACCCGGAGCCGGCGGCCGTGTGGCTGTTCATGGCCAGTGTGAGGCGCGCGCCGTCTGTCGGGGGCGGCCCGTTCTGGCCGAGGCCGATGAGGGTGGCGCGGCCGCGGTTGTCCAGGCGGGCCCGGGCGCCGTAAAGTCCGCAGAACCGGTAGCTGCCGCGGGACTTCCACTGCTCGGTGACGATCGCCTCCAGCTCGGCGCCGGTGACATCGGCGAGGATGATCGTGTTCTCGTACGGGATGAGGGCAAAGAGGTCGGCGCCGGTGACCTGGCGGTACAGCGACTTGTCGGTGAGCCGGCCATGGATGACGACCGGCGCCTGGGCGGCCGCGGCGATGGCGGCGCAGAGCAGTTCGCTGGTGGCGCAGCTGCTGCCGGGCCGGCCGGACGAGGTGACGGGCGCCGCGAGCGCCGGCACAATGACGCGGGAGCGTTCGGCCCGGGCCTGGTCCAGCCAGGGCTGCAGGGCCTGGGCCAGGCCGGCCTCCTCCGCGTCGGCCGGCGTGATCTGGCGGGCGTGGGAGGCGATGTCAACGACCTCGTTGGCCTCGGTGTCGACGGTCATGGTGACGATGGCGAGGTACTGGGCATAGCAGGCCGCCTGCACATACCAGGTCCGGTGGCCGATGCGCAGGCCGGGCAGGAGACGGTGGCTGTGCGCGCCCAGGATGAGGTCGAGCTCGGGAAAGCGCTCGGCCAGGGCGGCGACTTCGTTGATGTTGCGCGGGTCGCGGCCTTCGAACCAGGCCTGGTGGGTGGCGAGCACGATCACATCCGGTCGGGCGCGATGCACCTCGGGCAGGGTCCGCTCCAGGAGCGCGGCCGCGGTTTCCACGTGGTACTTGGCGGCCTCCTGGGGCAGCAGCCAGTTTTTCATGTAGGAGGCGGTGGCGCCGATGACGGCGATGTCGACGCCGTTGCGGGTGAACATTCTCCAGGCTGGCAGCGGCGGCCCGTCGACCAGGTGCAGGTTGCCGCAGAGGACGATGTCGCCGGCCTGTTCGATCAGGCGCGCGAACTGCCGGTGTCCGTAGGCCAGGTGGCGGAGCGCGGCCACGGCGGCTTCCCCGCGCGAGAGCGTGGCGGTGATGCTGCCCTGACTCGTGTCGCCGCAGTCGACCAGCAGGACCGAGGCGGCCCCCAGGCGCTGGCGCTGCGCCTGGAGCACGGTGGCCAGGCGCAGCCAGGAGCCCTTAGCCGCACCGTCGTCGTCGGTGAACGTGCCGTGGATGTCGGTGGTCTGCAGCAGGTGGACCTCGCGCAATTCGGCGGCCCGGCAGACGACCGACGGCCCCGGCGGCAGCATGGCGGCCAGAACAGCCAGAACCGCGTGGACAAGGGATTTCTTGGCGGGGGACGTCATGGCAATTGACCTGGGTTTGGGTTTTGGACCTGGTTGGAAAGGCTCAGGGCAGGGTGAGGCAGACCGGCAGGCGCGGGTCGCCGTCCCGCAGGGCGGCGGTGATTCCGTACCGCAGGCCATGGGTGTTGACCATCACTTCGTGCATGCCTAATTCAGCCATGATGGTGTGCAGGATGAGCAGCCCGGCCGGGAGCACGCCGCCGCGCCCTGGCGGCAGGCCGGGAAGCGACTCCCGGGCCAAAGCGGGCAGGGACGCCAGGCGGCGCAGCAGGCCCGCGATGGCGTCCCGGGTGAAACGCGTTCCGTGCAGGCTCGGGTCGCCGTCAGTCCGGTGCAGCAGCACCGCGGCCATGGCCGTGGCCGTGCCGCCGGTGGCGCTGAAAACCGGGGCGCCGGAAGTGGCCGACCCGGACAAAGCCGCCAGGAAGTCCTGCCGCCGCGGCGCCAGGAGCGCCTGCACCGCGCTCACGGCTGGAGCCATCTCCGTGTCGGCAAAAGGCCCGGCCAGGGCAAAGCGGTCGCGCCAGCGTACGCAGCCGGCCGGAAGGCTGTCGGCCAGGCGCAGGTCGCCGGGGAATCCGAGAGTGATTTCCGTACTGGCGCCGCCGGCGTCCAGGTTGATGACCAGTGCCCCCGGCGGCAGCGTGCCGGTTGCGCCGCGGAAGGTCAGTTCAGCCTCGTCCTGGCCGGTGAGCCTGGCCGGCGTGGCGGCCAGGCCGAGTTCCTGCTGGCATTGCTTCAGGAATTCCTGGCCGTTGTCGGCGTCCCGGACGGCGCTGGTGCCGGTCGCGGTGAGTCGGAGGGGGCTTGCCTCCCGGCGCAGGCGGTCCAGCTGCCGGGCGGCAGCGTCAAGGGTGCGCCGCATCGCCGCCGGCTGCAGTCGGCCGGCGGCGGCGAGGTTTTCCCCCAGCCTGGTGCATTCGCTGACTTCGGCGACGGCGGTGAGGCCATCGTGATCGGCCCGCCGCACCAGGGTGGCGACGGTGTTGCTCCCTAGATCGAGCGCGGCGAAGTACATATGGCAATTCCCAGCTCTTTCAGCTGGGCCTGGTCGACGGTGCTGGGCGAATCGGTCATCAGGCAGGACGCCTTGGCGGTCTTCGGGAAGGCGATGACATCGCGGATGGACTTGGCGCCGCACATCAGCATGACAAAGCGGTCCAGGCCGATGGCCAGGCCGCCGTGCGGCGGGGCGCCGTACGAGAACGCCTCCAGGATGTGCCCGAAGCGCAGTTGCGCCTCTTCATCGCTGATGCCGAGCGTCTTGAACATCAGGGCCTGCCGGTCGGCCTGGTGAATTCGGATGGACCCGCCGCCCAGTTCGACGCCGTTGAGCACGACGTCGTACGCCTTCGCCCGGACCTTGCCGGGATCGGTCGCCAGCAACGCGACGTCGTCGTCATGCGGACTGGTGAAGGGATGGTGCACGGCGGCGAAGCGGCTGGCTTCCTCATCCCACTCCAGCAGCGGGAAGTCCACGACCCAGAGGAATTTGAAGCCGGGCGTGCTGGTCAGCCCGGCGCGCGCCGCCAGGTCCAGCCGCAGGCGGCCCATGACCTCGCAGGCGCAGCGCCAGGCATCCGCCACCATCAGCAGCAGGTCGCCGGGCTTGGCGGACAGCGTCTCGGTCAGGGCGGCCCGTTCCTCGTCCGAGAAGAATTTGGCGGCGGCGCCGGACCAGGCGCCGTCGTTTTCGACTTTCAGCCAGACCAGCCCCTTGGCGCCGAAGAGCTTGGCGGTGGCGGTCAGTTCGTCAAGCTGCTTGCGGCTGCAGCCGGCGGCCATGCCGGGGGCGTTGATGGCGCGGATGACGCCGCCGTTGTCCAGGGCGGTGCGCAGCGCCTGAAAGGACGTGTCCTTCAGGGCGCCGGTGAGGTCGTGGATTTCCATGCCGAAGCGCAGGTCAGGCTTGTCCGAGCCGTAGCGGTCCATGGCTTCCTGGTAGGCCAGGCGCGGGAACGGCACCGGCACCGTCTGGCCGTGAAGGTCCTGCACCACCGCGGCGATCATGTTCTCCACCAGGGAGATGATGTCGTCCTGGTCGACAAAGCTCATTTCCAGGTCGATCTGGGTGAATTCCGGCTGCCGGTCGGCGCGCAGGTCCTCGTCCCGGAAGCAGCGCGCGATCTGGAAATAGCGTTCCAGGCCGCCGACCATCAGAATCTGCTTGTATTGCTGCGGCGCCTGGGGCAGGGCATAGAAGTTGCCGGGATGGACCCGGCTGGGGACCAGGTAATCGCGCGCCCCCTCGGGCGTGCTTTTGCTCAGGATCGGCGTCTCGACTTCGACGAAGCCGTTGGCGTCAAGGCAGTCGCGGCAGATTTTGGTGATGCGGTGGCGGAGGCGGAGGTTGCTGACGATTCCGGAACGGCGCATGTCGAGGTAGCGGTATTTCAGGCGCAGGTCCTCGCTGGCGGCCGGATCGTCCAGGTGAAAGGGCATGGGCTGCGCCGGGTTGAGGACCTCCAAGCGGGTGACTTCGACTTCGACGGCGCCGGTGGCGCGCGTCTGGTTGACCATATTGTCCGGCCGGGGACGGACCAGGCCGGTGGCGGCCAGCACCCATTCCTCACGGATGTCCTTGGCCCGGGCCGCCAGGTCCGGGCTGCGGGTGGGGTCGATGAACAACTGCGTGACGCCTTCGCGGTCGCGCAGGTCAATGAAGATCAGGCCGCCGAGGTTGCGGCTGGAATTGACCCAGCCGCAGAGGGACACTTCCTGCCCGATATGGCTCGGGCCCAGTTCATTGCAGTGATGCGTGCGGGGATACGACATGGCGGTTCCTTCGGACAGGGTGGTTCAGGCAAACAGGGTTGGGCGGCGCTCGGCCAGCCATGGCAGCAGACCGGACAGGGGCAGGGTGTGCTGTTCGGACGTCGCCATGTCGCGGCAGAGCACCACGTCACCGGCCAGTTCGTCGGCGCCGCGGATCAGGGCCAGGCGGGCCCGGGAGCGGTTGGCGCCGCGCATCTGCGCCTTCAGGCTGCGGCCGGTGAAGTCGGCCTTGATGCGCAGCCCGGCCAACGTTGCCCGCAGTTCCTGGGCCAGGCGCAGGCCAGGCAGAATCGCGTCTTCGCCCAGGCTGACGATGACAATGTCCGCCTCGGCCGCGGCTTCGGCCTGCCGGCCCAGGCTGGCCCGCGCCAGCAGCAGGCGCTCCATGCCGGCGGCAAAGCCGATGCCCTCGACCGGCTTCTTGGCGCCGGGCAGCACGATCCGGTAGCGGCCGCCGCCGGCCAGGGCGTCCTGGGCGCCCAGGCCGGGATGGGTGATTTCGAAGACGGTGTGGATGTAGTAGTCCAGGCCGCGGACCAGGCGCGGGGCGACCTCGTAGTCGACGCCGAGGCTGTCCAGGGACTGGCAGACGCGGGCGAAGAAGGCCTGGGTGTCCGTGCTCATCAGGCCGACCAGGTCGGGGGCGCCGGCGGCCACCTCCTGGCAGGCGGGGTTCTTGCAGTCGAGCATGCGCCAGATGTTGGTGGTGAGCCGGCGTTGGCAGTCCTCGCACATGCCCGGGGCGTGCGGCGTGAAGTATTCGGCCAGGGCGGCGCTGACCCGCGGGCGGTCCTCGGGCAGGCCGCGGGAGTTGATTTTGACCTGGCCGCCGGTGACGCCGATGTGGTTCAGGAACTGGCCCATCATGGCGATGCACTCCGCGTCCATCCACGGCGAGTCGTTGCCCACGGCTTCGACGCCGATCTGGTGGAACTGGCGGCGGCGTCCGGCGGCCGGCCGTTCGCCGCGGAACATCGGCCCGAAATAGAACACGCGGGCCTCCTCACCCTGCTCCAGGCCATGGTCGGCAATGGCGCGGATGACGCCGGCCGTGCCCTCGGGACGCAGCGTCAGGCTGCGGCCGCCGCGGTCGCTGAAGGTGTACATCTCCTTCTGCACCACGTCGGTTTCATCACCCAGGCTGCGGACAAAGACGTCCGTGCGCTCGAAGATCGGCGTGCGCACTTCGGCGTAGCCGTAACGGTGGAAGACCTCGCGGGCGGCGGTTTCCAGCTCGATCCAGTCCAGGACTTCCGGTTCCCAGAAATCGGAAGTGCCGGGCAGGGGCTCGGTCGCAGATGACATGGCGTATCTCCTTCACGTGGCTCCGGGCCGGGCGGCGACTGCCAGGGCGGGAGCAGATCAGACGGGCGGGGACCGGCCCGCCGCCGGTTCGGCAAACACGGCAAACAAGAGAAGCCAGCGCGCTGGCTGGCTTCAGATCAGGCCTGTCCTCGGAGGGACATGGCAAGTCGGTGGACCTGCCCTGTCTTACTTGATGTCCTGGGGGTTGATCTGCAGGACCAGCTTGCGCATCTCCTTGCCGGGTTTGAATTTGACCACGGCGCGTTCGGGAATCTTCACTTCCGTGGTCGGTTCGTTGGGGTTGCGCCCAACGCGTTCCTTGCGGCGCATGACCTCGAAGACCCCGAAGTTGCGGAATTCAATGCTGCGGCCGGCGGCCAGTTCTTCGGTAATGGTATCGAGAGTGAGCTGGACCACGTCCATCACATCGCTTTGCTTCAAGTTGGTCTGCCTGGCGACGCGAACGACCAAGTCACGTTTCGTCATTGTCATGGTGCCTCCAAAAGATATGCCTGAGTCTGAAGATGTTTTTTGCGGGTCCAAAAAACAGGATTGCGGTCCAGCATCAAAACTATAACATACAACCTGATTGATAGTTAACAAGCAATCAAACCGGAATCGTTCGGTAAAAAGGTTTTTTCCGGACAGGCGGCGTCATCGCGGGTGGGGCGGGTCGTTTCCGCTCCGGCCCGCGTTCCGTCAGCGGCCGCCGGGGGACAAAATTTCGGCGAATATAGCTTGGGTGATTATCAATTTCCAGTTTTCATAATAAATTATGTATTCCCCGTCTGGACGGCGGCTTGAGATTGAACAGGAGTCAAGACGATGCAAAGCAAGCACATGACAGCGAAGGCCGGCCGGCTGGCGGCGCTCTGCGCCCTGCTGGTGGTGTCCGGCCTGCACGGGGCCTGGTACTGGCCTTTTGGCGGCAAGGCCAAGAAGCCCGCTGGCCGCGGGCCGGATCCGGTCTTCGGGGCGGACGAGCAGCCGGGCATTCCGCGAACGAAGACGAAGACGACGCCGAAGAAGGAGGACACGGTTTCGGTGGAGCGTCTGGAGAAGCTGTCCAAGGAGGGCAACCACCAGGCCATGCTGGCGCTGGGGGACATCTATTTCACCGGCCGGGCCAAGGTGAAGCAGGACTACGGCAAGGCGGCGAAGCTGTTTGAGCAGGCCGCCGGCCTTGGCAACGGCAAGGCCATGTTCAACCTGGGCCTCTGCTATGACGGCGGCTTCGGGGTGGGCAAGTCCCTGGACAAGGCGCGGGACTGGTATGCCAAGGCGGCTGACGCAGGCGTGCCCGAAGCCCAGCTGAAGATCGCCGTCATTGCCGAGAACAGTGGCGATTACAGCCTGGCCATGAAGTACCTGCGGCAGCTGGCCGAGGCCGGCAACGCGGCCTGCATGCGTAAGGTCGCCATCTTTATCCTGAACGGGCTGGGCGATCCGGCGCCGGCCGCCGAAGCCGTGGAACTGCTGTCACGGGCCGCCCTCAAGGGCGACATCCGGGCCCAGGTGCGCCTGGCTGACTGCTATCAGCGCGGCATCGGCGCTGAACGCGACTACCAGGAGATGTTCTCCTGGCTGAACATGGCGGCCCAGGACGGCGACCCCGAAGCCCAGGCCAAGCTGGGCTACTGTTACCAGACCGGCATGGGCACCGTGCGCAACACGGACGTGGCGATCACCTGGTATGCGACCGCCGCCAAGGCCGGCTATGCGCCGGCCCAAGTCGCCCTGGCGGCGTGCTACCGCGACGGCGCCGGCGTCGCCCGTGACCTGGCCAAGGCCGCCGAGTATTACCGCCTGGCCGCCGAACAGGGCGATTCGCTCGGCGAGTATCACCTGGGGATGGCCTATCTGGATGGCCAGGGCGTGAGCCGTAATGCCGCCGAGGCCTTCCGCTGGATTGAGCGGTCGGCCAAACAGGCCTTTCCGCTGGCCGAACTGCGTCTGGGAATCATGTATGAGGAGGGCGTCGGCTTGACGGCCAATCCCGCCGAGGCGCTCGCCTGGTACCGCCGGGCGGCTGCCCAGGATGAGCCGGAAGCCCTGTTCCGTTTGGGGATGTGCCACCGCCACGGCCGGGCAACCGCCCCCGACCCGAAGGCGGCGCGAGACTGTTTTGCCCGGGCGGCCGCCCTTGGACACCGCGAGGCTTTGACAGCCCTGGAGCAATGCAAGCCGGTGGAAGAGGCGTCCCAGCCCGCTTCCCGGCCATAGAGGACTAAGGAGTCGAATCATGTCGGAATCAGCGGAACGGCGATACACGGTGCGCGACCTCGCGAAGATGAAGGCCGCCGGCCGGAAAATAGCGATGGTGACGGCCTATGACGCGATCATGGCCAGGCTGGCGGACGAGGCCGGCATGCACCTGCTCCTGGTCGGCGACTCCATGGGCAACACGGTCCTGGGTTACGACAACACGATTCCCGTGACGCTGGCCGAGTCCCTGGCCCTGACGGCGGCCGTCCGCCGCGGGGCGCGGCGGGCCATGGTGATCGGCGATCTGCCCTTCATGAGCTACCAGGTTTCGCCGGAGGAGGCGGTCCGCAATGCCGGGCGCTATCTGAAGGAAGCCGGCGCCGACGCCGTCAAACTGGAGGGCGGCCGGGTCATGCACGGCGTCATCCGCCGCCTGGTTGAAGTCGGCATTCCGGTCATGGCGCATATTGGGCTGCTGCCCCAGTCGGTGCTGAAGGACGGCGGCTACCGTCTGCATGGCAAGAGCGAGGCCGAAGCCGCGGCTCTTCTGGATGACGCCCAGGCCGTGCAGGAGGCCGGCGCCTTTGCGGTGGTGCTGGAAGGCATGCCCGCCGCCCTGGGGGCGGAGATCACGGCGCGGTTGGCGATTCCGACCATCGGCATCGGCGCCGGGCCGCATTGCGACGGGCAGGTACAGGTCATCACCGACCTTCTCGGCCTCGGTGGAGCCTTCGTCCCCAAGCACGCGAAAGTCTATGCGCCGCTGGGACAGACTGCGCTTGACGGGCTCAGGAAATATGTCCAGGAGGTCACGGAGGGCAATTTCACGCCCGGGGCGCCCGTCGGCTGACGGCTGCGGAAGACGCGCCGCCGCGGCTGCGTCGAAAAGCTGCCGGGCGGTTTGACAAGAAGGTCGCGGGTTGACGGAGAGTGGCCGGAGACGTCACGCCCGGTTCGGCCGGGCAGAGGACCCGGCCGGCCAGCACGGACAGGCAAAGGCAAAGGCAAAGGCAAAGGAAAAGAAGCAGCACATGGAGATTTTCCGGACCAAAGAAGATGTTCGCGCGGCCGCGGCCGGCTGGCGGCGGGCGGGAGAACGCGTCGCCCTGGTGCCGACCATGGGCTATCTGCATGCCGGGCATATGTCCTTGGTTGACGCGGCCCGCCGGCAGGCCGACCGGGTCGTGGTCAGCATCTACGTCAATCCGACCCAGTTCGGCCCCCAGGAGGACCTGGACAAGTATCCGCGTGACTTTGCCCGGGACGAGGCGTCCTGCCGCGAGCATGGCGTGGACGCGGTCTTCTATCCGGACAATGATGTCATGTATGCGGCGGACCATTCCACCTGGGTGGTCGAGGAGAGTCTTTCGCAGACCATGTGCGGCGTGTCGCGGCCCACGCATTTCCGCGGGGTGACGACGGTCGTGCTGAAGCTGTTCAACATCGTCGGCTGCGACGTGGCGGTCTTCGGGCGCAAGGATGCGCAGCAGGCGCTGATCATCGGGCGCATGGTGCGCGATTTGAACGTGCCGGTTGAAATCGTCGTGGCGCCGTTGGTCCGGGAGGCCGACGGCCTGGCCATGAGCTCGCGCAACAAATACCTCAGCGTTGACGAGCGCCGGCGGGCGTTGAGCATTTCGGCTGGCCTGCGGGCCGCCGCCACCAGCTTTGACGGCGGGGAACGTTCGGCGGCCGTTTTGACTGCGATGGTGCGAGACGCCATTGACGCGGCCGGCGGCCGCATCGACTATGTCGTGCTGATGGCCCGGGACACCCTGCGGCCGCTGGCCGTCGTCGACCGGCCGGCCGTGCTGGCCGCCGCCGCCTTCTTCGGCCAGACCAGGCTGATTGACAATGTCTTCCTGGACCCGTGACCGCACCCGCACCCGCACCCGCGCTTCGTGCGCCGTCCCCGCATTTGAAACACCAGAACATTTGAACGACAGAACAACAGAACCTGAAGCCGCGCCCGCCGGTCGCAAACGGCGCCGCGCCGACAACCACCCGCCCTAGCGAAAGGACAAATCCATGAAGTTTGCGATGTGCAATGAATTCTGCGTTGACTGGCCGTTGGAAGACTGCTTCAAGCTGGCCAGGGAAGCCGGCTACGACGGCATGGAGATCGCGCCCTTCACCATCGCGGAGTCCGTGCTTGACATCACGCCGGCCCAGCGCGCCGATATCCGCCGGATGGCGGAACGGTATGGCGTGGCGATCATCGGCCTGCACTGGCTGCTGGTGAAGCCGGCCGGCCTGTACCTCAATTGCCCCGACGCCGCCATCCGCCGCCAGACCCGCGACTATTTCGAGGCCCTGATTCACTGCTGCGCCGACTTCGGCGGCGACCGGCTGGTGATCGGCTCCCCGAAAAATCGCAACATCATGCCGGGAGTGACCTACCAGGAAGCCTGGGACTATTCGCTGGAGACGTTTGCGTCGCTGCTGGCGCCGGCCAAGGACCGCGGCGTCAAGCTCTGCCTGGAGCCGCTCACCACCAAGGAAACCAACTTCATCACCTCGGTCAACGAAGGCGTCCGCATGTGCAAGGAACTCAACCATCCGAATTTCCTGGTGCACATCGACGTCAAGGCCATGACCGGCGAAAAGCGGCCCCTGGATGACGTCATCCGCGACGGCAAAGGCTATGTCGGGCATTTCCATGTCAATGACGAGAACCTCAATGGCCCGGGCTGGGGCGAGACGGACTACGAACCGGTGGTCCGCGGCGTCAAGGCCATCGGCTATGACGACTATGCCTCGGTCGAAGTGTTCAATTTCACGTTCCCGCCGGCGGAAATCGCCAAGAAGAGCATCGAATTCCTCCGCAAGGTGTTTGTCTAGGACCGCGACCGCGACCGCGGCGCCGGGTCCGGGCCAGTCGCCGGGGCCTGGCGCTGTTCTTCAAACTGCAGCTGGAACAATCCGAAAGCAAACGGAGACGTGCATGAGAACCTGCGATGTGGGCATCTATCGGAATTGCCTGGAAATCATCAACGGCAGCTTTCGTCTGGCCGTGACCACGGACTTTGGTCCGCGCATCATTGGCGGCTACCTTGACGACGGGCCGAATATTTTCAAGGTGCTTCCCAATGACCCGATGCCCGGGATCGGCACCGGTTTCACGCTGTATGGCGGACACCGGCTCTGGCACGCGCCCCAGGCCATCCCGCGCACGTATGCGCCGGACAACGCGCCGGTCGAAGTGCTGGAGACCGGGGGCGGGTACGAGTTCATCAGTGAAGTCGAGGAGCTGACCGGCATCCGCAAGAGCATCCTGATCGAGCCGGGTGAGGACAGCACGTTCCATGTGACGCATCGCCTGACCAACTGCGGCCCCTGGACGGTCACCCTGGCGCCGTGGGCCCTGTCGGTCATGGCGCCGGGCGGCCTGGCGGTCATTCCGCAGTACCGCTCTTCGGAGGCCGAGGCCTGTTCGCCGGACCGGGCCCTGGTCCTGTGGCCGCATTCGCGCTTCAACGACCCGCGCCTGATCTTCAGCGACAACTACATCTGCCTGCGGCAGGACCCCAACTGCGACAGTCCCTGCAAGATCGGCTTCAACAGCGACGACGGCTGGATCGGCTACGTCAACCAGGGCTATGCCCTGATCAAGTATTTCGAGCCCTATGCCGGCAACGACGTCCGCTATCCCGACCGCGGCTGCAACGTGGAGGCGTATTCCTGCGCCGATTTCTGCGAGATCGAGACGGTCGCGCCCCTGTATGAGCTGCCGCCGGACGACCACTGCGAGCACGTCGAACATTGGCAGGGCCTGTCCGACCTGCCGGACCTGTACACCGTCGGCGACATTGAGGAGTACCTGGAGCCGTTGCTGCTTTGACGGCCCCGAGCCTGGGAGCCCCCGGGCAGGGCGTTTGCCGCTCGAACCCAACCACAATCCCTTACAGTTTTAAGAGAAGTATGGGACGTATGGAACGCATGGGACGCATGAAACGGTGGAATAGGACGTATGGGACGGTGGAATGGGACGTTTAGGAGATTTTCTGTACCTGTTCGGCCGGCGCGACTTGTATCGCTTTGCGGTGCTGATCGTGCTGATGCTGTTCGGCACCGTATTGGAAATGGCCAGCCTGGGGGCGGTGCCGCTGTTCGTGCAGCTGGTGCTGTCCCCGGAAAACAGCTTTTCCATCGCCTGGCTGGAGCGGCTTCGTGCCAGTCTCGACGCCGGCGCCGCCGATGCTTCCCGGCTGCTGCCGGTCTGGGGCGGTTTGGCCCTGGGCGGGCTGTTTCTGTTCCGGACCGCGTATCTCATTGTCAGCTTCTGGCTGCAGGAGCATCTCCTTCGCAACCGCCAGGTCGCCTTGGGGTCGCGTCTCTTCCGCGCCTACATGGCGGCGCCCTACCGGCTGCTGCTGCTCCGCAATTCCAGCTCCGTCATCAACTTTGTCGGCGGCGAGACGGAGCGGCTGGTCGAGCAGTTCCTGGCGCCGGCCCTGAATTTTCTCCGCAACAGCGTCATTGTGCTGTCGGTCGTCGTGTTGCTGGCCATGTATGACCCGGCCGTGTCGCTTGGATCCTTCTGTGTCCTGGGGCTGGCGGGCGGCGCTTTCATCCTGGCCGTCAACCGGCGCCTGAAGAACCTGGGCGAAACCGCGCACCAGAGCCGCCAGGCCGCGGTCAAGGCGATTGCCGAGGGCATCGGCGCCTTCCGCGAAGCGCGCCTGAACGGCAGCGACGGCTTTTTCGCCGGCCAGCTGCACCGCACCCTGGAACATCAGGCCCGCCCGCAACGCATCTACTACATCCTGCAGAAAAGCCTCTGGCCGAGCATGGAGCTTTTGACCGTGGCCGTGCTGCTGGCGACCATGGCCGCCATGCTGCTCTGGGGACGGGACATGCAGGCCGTCGCCCCGACTCTCGCCCTGGTGGCCGTCGCCCTGGCCCGCCTGAAAGGGTGCCTGACCGAATTGATGCTGTACTACTCCTCCATGCGCTATCAAAGCGGCCTGGTCAGGACGATCGCCGCTGAGCTGCGCGAGCTGGAGCAGGCCGCGCCGGCCGGCCGGGGACATCCCCCGGAACCGGCGCCCATGGGGCTGGAAAAGGCCATCACGCTGCGCCACGTCGACTTCCGCTATGACCAGGCCGCCGAGCCGGTCCTGCGCGACATCTCCCTGGAAATAACCCGCGGGGCTTCGGTCGCCCTGGTCGGCCCGACCGGCGCCGGCAAGTCCACCCTCGTCAACATCCTGGTCGGGCTGCTGGCGCCGACCGCGGGCGCCGTCGCCGTCGACGGCCGTGACTTGGCCAGCTCAACCGTCGCCTGGCAGCGTACGATCGGCTATGTGCCCCAGGATATATATCTGTTGGACGACACCGTCCGGGCCAATGTCGCCCTTGGCGTGCCGGAACGCGAGCTTGATGAGACGGCGCTGCGACGGGCCTTGGCCGCGGCGCAGCTGGACGAGTTTGTGGCCTCGCTGCCGTCCGGCGACCGGACTGTCCTGGGCGAGCGCGGCGCGCGCCTGTCCGGCGGCCAGCGGCAGCGCATCGGCATTGCCCGCGCCCTGTACCGGAACCCGGCCGTGCTGGTGCTGGATGAAGCGACTTCGGCCCTTGATACGACGACCGAGTCGGCTCTGAACGCCGCGATCGAACAGCTGCGCGGCTCGCATACGGTCATCCTGATCGCGCATCGCCTCAGCACCGTCCGGCGCTGCGACCGGATTTTCTTTTTGGAAGGCGGCCGCCTGGCCGCCCAAGGGACATATGACGAACTCCTGGCGGCTTCGCCGGCCTTCCGCCGCATGGCGGCGCCGGCGGCGGCCTCATCGGCCCGCCCGCCCCTTTGATTCTCCACCATCGGGCGACGTGTCCCGGCGCCGCCCATTTCCCCGAAAATAAGCCTTGCCCTATGACAACCAGTTCTGAACTCACGCCGGCCATGCGGCAGTATCTCCAGGCCAAGAAGGACCTGCCGGAGAGGACGATCCTGCTGTTTCGCATGGGCGACTTCTATGAATTGTTCTTCGAGGACGCCAAGACGGCTGCCCCGCTCATGGACATTGTCCTGACCGCCCGGGCCGGCGTGCCCATGTGCGGCGTGCCGCATCACTCCATGCGCGGCTACATCGGCAAAATCCTGGATGGCGGCTACAATGTCGCCATCGCCGAACAGATGGAGGACCCGAAGCTGGCCAAAGGCCTGGTCAAGCGCGATGTGACCCAGATCATCACGCCCGGCACCGTGCTCGACGACACCATGCTCGATGCCAGTCGAAGCCATTTTCTGACCGCGCTCTTCCCCGGCCGGAACACCTGCGGGCTGGCCCTGTTGGACTTTACCACCGGCGACTTCCGGCTCACCGAACTGGGCACCATCGCCGCCCTGGAAACGGAAATCAACCGCATCCGGCCGGCCGAATGCCTGCTCCCCGCCAGCTGCCTCGAGAATTGGCGGCGCGACGGTTTTCCGGACTTTCCGACGCATGTGGCCTGGACCCCCCTGGAAGACTGGAACTTCGACGGCGAAATGGCCCGTGATACGCTCTGTCAGCATTTCGGCGTCGCCTCCTTGGACGGCTTCGGCTGCCGTGGCCTCAACGCCGCCGTCGCCGCCGCCGGCGCCATGCTCGGCCATGTCAAGAACAACCTGCGCCGGGACAGCGCCCATGTGACCTCGCTGTCGACTTATCAGACCGACGACTGCATGATCCTCGACCGCATCTCCCAGCGCAACCTGGAGCTGGTCGAGCCGATCTTCGCCGACGTCAAGGGCAATACGCTGCTTTCCGTCCTGGACCAAACCGTCACGCCCATGGGCGCCCGGATGCTGCGGGAATGGATTCTGCGGCCGCTGCGTTCGCCGGCCGCCATCGAAGACCGCCTTGACGCCGTCGGCGACCTGCAGGCAACACCCCTGCTGCTCACTGAACTGCGTGAACTTTTGGCCGCGGTCCGCGATCTGGAACGCGTCATCGCCCGCCTGAACCTGGGCAGCGCCAACGCCCGCGACCTCCTCGTCCTGCAGCATGGCCTGGATGGCATTCCGGGACTGCGGGCGGTGCTTGCCGGCGCCAAGGCCCCGCTCCTGGAACGGCAGCGGGACGAATTGACCGAATTGCCTGACGTGGTCGACCAGATCGCCCGCGCCATCGTCGACGAGCCGCCGCTGGCCATCAAGGAGGGCGGCATCATCCGCGCCGGCTTCAACGAGGAACTCGACCTGCTCCGCCGCGCCTTCACCGAAGGCAAGGACTGGATCGCCGGATACCAGGTGAAGGAGCAGGAGCGCACCGGCATCAAGTCCCTTAAAGTGCGCTTCAACAAGGTGTTCGGTTATTACATCGAAATCACCAGGACCAACCTGGAGATGATTCCGGATGATTATATGCGCAAGCAGACCCTGGTCAACGCGGAGCGCTTCATCACTCCGGAGCTGAAGGAAATCGAGGATAAGGTGCTCGGCTCCGAGGAGAAAAGCAAGGCCCTGGAGTACGAACTGTTCCAGGCGTTGCGCGAGCAGCTCTGCGAGCACACGGCCGCCATTCAGCGCAACGCCCAGGCGATCGCCCGGCTGGACTGCCTGGCGTCTCTGGCCGAGGCGGCCTCGCGGCACCAGTATGTCCGTCCGCGCATCACGACCGAGCCGGTGCTGGACATCCGCGGCGGCCGCCATCCGGTTCTGGAGGCGCGCCTGAAGGACGAGACCTTCGTGCCCAACGACGTCCATCTTGACACGCGGGCCGACCAGCTGGCGATCATCACCGGCCCGAACATGGCCGGCAAATCGACGTATATCCGCCAGGTCGCCCTTCTGACCCTGATGGCCCAAATGGGCAGCTTCATTCCGGCCGACCAGGCCACCATCGGCATCACCGACCGCATCTTCACCCGCGTCGGCGCGGCGGACGACATCAGCCGCGGCCAGAGCACGTTCATGGTTGAAATGGTCGAAACCGCCAACATCCTCAACCACGCCACCCCGCTCAGTCTGATCATCCTGGACGAAATCGGCCGCGGCACCAGTACGTTCGACGGCCTGAGCCTGGCCTGGGCCGTGGCCGAATACCTGCATGACCATGCCGAGGTGAAGGCACGGACCCTGTTCGCCACCCACTACCATGAATTGACCGACCTGGCCGTGACCAAGCCGGGCGTACGCAACTACAACGTGCTCGTCAAGGAGCTGGGCGAACAAATCTCCTTCATGCGCAAAATCGTCCCGGGCTGCGCCGACAAGAGCTACGGTATCCATGTCGCCAGACTGGCCG
>CAYOUR010000016.1:0-4611 GCA_964407145.1 uncultured Lentisphaeraceae bacterium
CCACTCACAGAAAGTCAGAACTAACATGGAAATCAAAACCAAAGCGATCGTACCTCTCACCGCCGGGGAAGACCTTTCCGGCAAGGAAGGCTTTTTCGTCAAGCTTTCCTCCGGCAAGGCCGTCCTGGTCACCGCCGCCCCAACAGCACGCACCATCAAGGTCCTGACCCCGGTCGTGACCGGCTTCAACACCAGTCCCTTCACCGTCGAGCTGCAAATCCCCGACCTGCCTGGCCTGACCCTGACCGCCGCCACCAGCCGGCCAGACCTCTTCCCGCCCGCGAACATGAGCTTTTCCGGTCAGGGCCAGGGTCCGAACCGGACTTTGACCCTGACCCCGGCGACGACCGCCCGCGCCGGCAATGTCCTGGTCTGGGTGACGGCCGAACAGGGCGCCTGGAAGGCCTCCACGACCGCTGACCTGGTCGTGAAATTTCCGGAAGTGCCCCTGGCCGGCGCTGGCGCCGCCGTCAACCGCCCCGGGCAGGATTTCTTCACCGAAGGCCACGCCACCTGGCGCGTGCAGAGCGCGACCGCCTTCTCGCCGCCGTCCGCACTCCAGTCGGGGACCAGCCCCGTTCTGTATGACAACGACTTTTCACGTCTCTACACCTATGTCACCGGCCCCTGCACGGTCTCCTTCCAATGGTCAGTCTCCTCCCAGCCGGAAATGCCGGGCTACACCGACGCGGACTACCTGATCTTCGCCGTCAATGACGTGGAAATCGACCGCATCGCCGGCGAACTGGGCTGGGAGGAGTATTCCATCGTCATCCCCGAACCGGGAACGCATACGCTCTCCTGGACCTACCAGAAGGGCGATGGCCCCTGGTATATGTACGACGACTGCGGCTGGCTGGACGATTTTTCCTGCGTGCCGTTGTATGCGGTCAACGTCACTGGCGGAACCGCCGCCTGGGGGAACGAAACGCCGACCGCCGTCCTTCTCGCCGCCGCCGGCGAGACCGTGACCCTGACCGCCCGGACAGCCACCGGCAGCGAGCGCTTCCGGCGCTGGGATACCACCCCGACCGTCAACCTGGACGATCCCGAGGCCGCGACAACCTCCTTCATCATGCCGGCCGCGCCGGTTGCGGCCGCGGCGCTCTTCGAGGCCGATGTGGACATCGCGATCAATCCCGGCTGGAACCTGGTCGGGCTGCCCGTCACCCTGGAGGCGGCCGACGCCATTCCCCTGGCCGACTTGCCGGCCTTCTTCTGCCAGCTCGTCGATGGCCAGCCGCACTACGCCAAGGCAACGGTCTTTCCCGGCGGCCAGGCGTACTGGCTCTTCCATGGCGGCGCCGACATTCTCACTCTACAGTTAACCGGCCTCCCGGTCACAACCGAACTGCCGGCCGCACCCGGCTGGCACCTGGTGGCGCCAGTGGCCGCCACGCCCCTGCCCGAACACGCGGAGGCCTGGCAGTGGAACGGCAGGGCCTATGAGGCCGGCGCCGGCGCCGGCGCCACGCTCCTGCCGCCAGGGGCCTACTGGCTGCACATCCACCCATAAAAATGGGCCGTGCGGACAGCCCCGGCCCAAAAAACAAAGGCATGAGCGGCCTGGCAGAACCCAGGCCCTCATGCCTTTGCGCGTCAACACATTCCGCTTTCGCGGCATGACACTGTTCACGCCAGGACCGGCTGGCGCGCGAATGTTATACGTCCGCTGTTACTTCTGCTTCCGGCATTCCTCCACCAGCTGCATCAGGCGGCGGCCGTATTCGACATAGTTGTCAAACATGGCCTGGGGGTCGGCCTTGACGGAGGCGTCATGGAAAATGACCTGCATGTGCGGCTCAATCGAGATGCCGCCGTCATAGCCGCGGGCAAACGCGTCGGTCAGAATCCGCCGCACATCGCCCTTGCCTTCGCCCGGCCAAGTGCAGATCAAGTCCTTCTTGACGGGGTCAAAATGGCCGTCCTTGATGTGGATGTAGGCCACATGGTCGCGGACATGGCTGTAGAACTCCCAGCTGGACTGCTTCGGATACGGCTTCGGCTGGGTGCGGTCATCCGTGCCAATCGGGTTGCCGGTGTCAAAAACCAGCTTCAGACCCGGCACGTTTTCCAGCATTTTCAGGGTGAACGGCCAGCCCATACCACCGTAGTTCATGCAGTTCTCATGCACCGGCTGCATACCCTCATCAAGGAACATCCTGGTCAGCTCACGCAAACGGCGAAAACGCTCCTCCTCCATCTGGTCACTGGGGTCGCGGTCGTCAAGACGGGCAAAGCTCATCACCCGGACCAGCTTCGTACCCAGACGACGCATCCGGGGAATCGCGCGCTTGATCTCCGCCAACGATGAATCAAAAGGCTCCGTGATCTTCTTGCCCCAGTTCGCAATCGTCGAACCAAAGCAGTTGACCTGAATCCCGGCCGCTTCCAGCTCGGCGACCACCTGCTCAAAACGCTCCTCCGGCAAGTCATGGATGTTCACGCCGTCGATCGAACGCGATTCGATGTTCGTCCAGCCCAGGGCCTTCGTCGCCTTGATCTGACCGGCCAAATCCTTCGCGGCTTCATCCGCAAATCCTGTGAAATACATCGTCAACTCCTTCTGTAAATGGTGATTTGACTTCCGCTCATGGCATTCCGCCGCGTAACGTGCTTAATGTAAACCACCCTCGCCATTTCAGCAAGGCCGGCAACGCACAATCCAGACTCCGAACGGCCCGCGAAGTTCGAAACTTCCGGCCGGGCTTATCCTGAATTTTCAAGCAGGAGAAACCAGACTGGCGTTGATTGGCTCCATAAACCAAATTGGTGTGCATCAGTGTGCATCAGTGGTTCAAACAAGACGAAGTCAAGCCGCTGGGCAACGTCCTGTCTTCACGGCCAAACACCCTTTGTCCCCGAAGGGCAAGTCGCAAGCCACATGACCGCCCCCCACCGACGCACCTGGACGGACCGGCTGCGTCCCAAGCACCGGCACGAAGGGCAGAGCCCGGCCGGCTGGTGTCATTTCCGCGCAGCCCGGACCAGGGCGAAGTCACCGGCAGGCAGCTCCCCGGCCAACGGGTTTTCCGAAGCATACCCGGCCGGCAATTGGACGGCGTAGGCCTTGGCCTTGCGGCCCGAATTGACCAGCACGACCAGGAGCGACCCGTCCGCCCCGGCCAGGACCTCGCGTTCGGCATCGCTCCAGCCCGCAGTGACGACCTCGGCGCGACGGCTGACGTCATGCGCGACAAAATAAGGCCCATAGTCCTTCAGGGCCCGGCTCACCCGGGCAATGCTCTGGAACGACCGGGAATCAAGGGTGCTGTAATTGTAGAGCAGGACGCCGCCGGAAGCGTCGCTGGCCCGACGCATCAGGTCCGCCGGACGAAACCAGGTCGGGGACATCCGCTTCTCGATTTCATAGGGCTGGGCAATGATGCCGACCGTGAAGGGCATGTTGCCGATGACGGCCCGCGTCGCCTCCAGATGGTCCACGGGCCGGCCATAGCCGCACATGGCGCGGTCGATCTTGTCGCGCAGCAATGACCAGTCCACGCCGTAATGATGCCTGGTGTAGTCGGAGTGATAGCCGCTGTACACGCTGAACTCAATCCCCGGCTGGTGCTGGTGCAATGCGTCGCGGAACTGTCCGGCAACCGCGGCCATGCGCTGGTTCATGAACGACACCCACTGCGCAAAATACTGCTGCTGAATCTTCTCCGGAGTGACGCCGGCTGATGCTTCCGGGAAGGCGGCCTGGAAGCTGGCCAGGCAACGCGGGCAGAAACAGGCCAGGGCCGAGGTCAGCACCGGCGCTTCGTAGTCCCAGTTGACATGGCGCGGATGGCCGTACTTCTCCAGGTACGCCGGGATGAGCGTATCGCGCAGATGAATCATCCACTCCTGGTCCGATACCATGATCGTCGAACACACGTTCTTGGCCGCGGCCTTCCCGTCCTGGCCGACTTTGCGGGCCTCAGGATGCTTCTCCAGGTAGGCGGTCGGGTCAAGACACCAGGAATCCAAGGAAATCAAGGCCAGGCGGTCCACGATGGCGCCGTCGCCGAAATTCACTTCATTCACGCCCATTTGCCGGAGCTGTTCCGCAAAGACCGGGTACATGGTTTTGTCGGTCATGGCGTGAACCCACCCCATCCACATCTGCAGCAGCAGGGGGCGGTCTGGGCTTACCCCATCCAGGGGCGGCAACAGGCGCACCGGAATCGCCTGCGGAATCTCGCAGATTCCGGTGCCGGCGCTGCCGGCATGGAAGAAGATCGTGGTCTCGTCGTCCGGGAAGGCCAGGGGCGCGCGGACGACGGCGGCCGCGCACTGCCAGCTGAGGCGGCCGCGGTTGGCGGGAACGGTCTTCAGGTAGCGGACGGCGTGGCGCACGTACGGCTTGCCACCATATGACACCGGCCCCACGGCTTCGGTCGCCAGCTCCCAGACCTGGTAGTAGCCGGAGGCGCCCACCAGCTCGAAGCCCGCCGGCAAATCAAAGTAGAAAACATAGTCCTTCAGCTGAAAGCCCTCCACGCCGTGCGGAATCATGATGAACTGCTGAATGGCCCCGCGGGCGATGCTCACGCCATCACGCCGCCATTCCGGCCAAACCCGCGAATCCTCGACCAGCAGCACACGCCGCCGAACACCATCCTC